>JBHEKP010000102.1:0-29111 GCA_041859375.1 Candidatus Hydrogenedentales bacterium
CAGCAGGCTGCCGATGTGCAGGCTGTCCGCAGTGGGGTCAAAGCCGCAGTACAGCGTCACCGGGCCTTTTTCCAATTCCGCGCCCAGCTCCGGGTGTGTCAACTGGTTCACAAACCCGCGCCAGGACAGTTCGTCCAGCAGGGTCACTTCGCCAAATTCCTGGTAAAAACGGTTAAACATGGAATGCATCCTGAATCGTTGCGGTTGGTTGCGCCGTTTTCCCGCCGGGGGGCGGCATCGGGGAAAACAGGCCTGAGACACATAAAACACACCGACCCGTCAGGCGGCGCGATAGGAGCGGCGGATGCACATACGGGCATCCGCGCTGAGTTCCCCTTGGGTTGGAAACAGCGTAAACATGCCGTAACTTTATCAAATTTCACGGAAATACTGCAAAAACCGGGCGGATCTTAAAAATACCGCCCTGTGCGCGGATCCTTCCTGGTTGGGGACAATTTGATCTGGCAGCATCACTGTCATAGAATCATTATTGTTGAATTCCATTAAAAATTAAAATCCGCAGGCAATTGAGATGGAAGATATAAAAAACTCAGAAAAGTCGTCAAAAACACCTGAAGAATTGAAGCCAGGGTACATACCTGACTTTATCTCCGGCCAAGCCGTCAAAGGTACGCCTGAAGAAACGGAAGCGGTGCAGGTTTTCGCACGCCGCCTTGTCGAAGACTACGGTTATCCCAAAGAACATATTCAAACTCGTCCGCAATATCGCGTTCGCAAGCGCCCGTCCGATGAAGAAAAATCCTATCCCGTGGATATTGCGGTCTTTAAATCGGGCAAGAAGATCGAAGATAACCTCTTCATGATCGTAGAATGCAAAAAGAAGAATCGCAAAGACGGCGTTGCTCAGCTCAAACTCTATCTCGATATGAGTGGTGCCGAGGTAGGAGTCTGGTTCAACGGCGATGAGCATGAATATCTCCGTAAAATCCATCACAAGGACGGTTCGCGAACCTATGTCACCCTGCCAAACATCCCTCGGCATGGCCAGAGAATCGAGGACATTGGCCTTTACAAGCGAAAAGATCTCAAGAAACCCTCTAACCTAAAGGCTGTTTTTCGCGACCTCCGCAATCATCTGGCGGGCATGACCACCGGCATCACGCGTGATGAAGCCTTGGCCCAGGAAATCATCAATGTCCTGTTCTGCAAAATCCTAGACGAGCAGGAAACCGAGCCGAACGACACTGTCACGTTTCGCGCTGGCGTAGGAGAGAAAGTCTCTGCCGTTCAGGGGAGAATTTTTAACCTCTTTGACCGTGTGAAGTGCGCGACATACGAAGATGTATTTAAACCCAATGACACAATCAGCTTAGATCCCGAAAGCCTCTGTTATGTCGTGGGTGAGTTGCAGAACTATTGCGTTATGGATGCAGATCGAGACGCAATCGGAGATGCGTTTGAGGTCTTCATTGGGCCAGCCCTGCGTGGTGCTGAAGGTCAGTTTTTTACCCCGCGAAATGTTGTCAAGATGATGGTAGAAATCCTTGACCCAAAACCGGGTGAAAAAATCATCGATCCCGCATGTGGTTCCGGAGGCTTTCTCATCAGTGCGCTAGATTATGTTTGGCGGGAACTGCGCGAACAGGCCAAGCGAAAAGGATGGACAGAGAAGCAACTCTTCAAGCGAGAAGTGGAAATTGCTACAGAGTGCTTTCGTGGAATAGACAAAGACGCTTTTCTTGCCAAAGTTTGCAAGGCTTACATGGCGCTCATTGGCGACGGTCGTGGTGGCGTTTTCTGTGCTAATTCTTTGAACCATCCCGAGGACTGGAATCCCGTCATGCGCGACAAGATCGATTTAGGTGAGTTCGACGTGGTGCTAACGAACCCCCCCTTCGGTGCGCGCATCCCTATCAAGGGAAATCACCTACTATCACAATACGATCTTGGCCATCGTTGGATTGAGAGCGAGTCAGGAACATTCACCCTAACTGAACATATCAAAGATAGCGAGTCTCCACAAATCCTCTTCATTGAACGCTGTATCCAATTGCTCAAACCCGGTGGTCGCATGGGAATCGTGCTACCTGAAGGGATTCTTGGGAACCGAGGAATGGGGTATGTGCTAGACTTTATCCGAAATTGTGGAACTATTCTTGGAATTGTGGATTGCACTCGACGCCTTTTTCAGCCCCACACCGACACAAAAACCAATGTGGTTTTCTTTCAGAAGGACAACCCCGAGAAAGATTCCGCAGAAGATCATACTCTTTTCCTTTCCGTCTGTAAGACTTGCGGGCATGACAAGCGCGGCCAATTGATCTATCGCGCAGATGGGACTCCTGATGATGAAATAGGCTCTGTATCAAGTGCCATCCGTGGTCGTAGTACTGAGAAAACTCGCATGTGTTTCCATCTCCCACAGGCAAAGATGCTGCCGTACTACTTAGTTCCTCGCTACTACAGTCCCGAAAGCGAGGAGGCCCTTACTGACTTTGCCAAGAGGACCAAGGCGAACTTGGTTTCGATTAAGCAATTGGTCGAAGCAGGTAAACTCCAAATAGGAAAGGGGCATGAGATCGGGAGCAAAGCCTACGGAACAGGTGATATCCCATTCATTAGGACATCAGACATTGCCAATCTGGAGATCACCCATGACCCAACCTTTGCCGTGAGCAAGAACATCTATGCGGAGTACGCCCCCAAACAGGGTTTACGATCCGGAGATATTCTTTTTGTAAACGATGGTCGATACCGAATCGGAAATGTCTGCCTCCTTACAGAACACGACACACGCATAGTAATCCAAAGCCATTTTCGCATTGTCCGCTCGTTGGATCATACAGTCCTTGATCCTTTCCTTTTGCTTTTTCTCTTTCGGCATCCCGCAGTGCGCTTACAGGTTGAGGCAAAGACATTCATCCAAAGCACAATTGCAACTCTTGGCAATAGGTTGAAGGAAATTGTCCTACCGATCCCAAAGGATAGCAGACAAGTTACCGAGATGATTGAGGCCCTTCGTCGGAACATCACGGAACGCGCTCGAATGCGAATGGAGCTTCGACAACTTGACTCGGACTTCGATTTCCTCTCATGAGGGCAAGATGTATTAGAGTATTTTTGCAGAAGGCTCTCAGAAACACACGAATCGAAAAGACTGCCATATTCGATGATTGGGAAGAGGGTCTGTTATGCCAAGCCTCTTGATTCGATTGCTGCTATGCGTGAGTTCCTATTTTCCGCTTGCGCTCATCTTTGCGGTCCAGTTTTTTTTCAAAGGACAACGCTGGGCGGGGATAGGAATTTTGACCGTGGGTGTGATTGGTTTGATCGGTATCAGCGTATATCTCCGATTTGTGCGTCAGTTGAACCCCATGAAGATCAAAGTGGAGTCCATTTTACGCCGCGATGGTGAGGCGATGAGTTACATTGTTTCATATCTCTTGCCTTTCATCGCTTTGCCGGCAGGTGATGCGGCATTCGGCATCAGCCTTTGCGTATTCCTAGCCGTGCTTGTTGTTCTGTACATGAATTCTGACATGATGCACATCAATCCGATGCTTAACCTCATGGGCTGGCATATCTATGAGATTACGCTACCAGACGGAGAAGTGCGGGCATTACTCTCACATCGAAGAGCGCGCAAAGGGCGAGAGTCATACGTCATTCAGATGGGCGATGACATACTACTGGAGGTCGACCGATGACACAAATACGGAAGAAGACGGACGCCAAGGTCACGCTGGAGGACATCCTTTCTCTTGATGTCCCCTCCTGTGAGGTACAATTGTGCCTTGCCTCTTTGACCCCTGACAACATCACTGATATACAGCGGGTTCAGATTTCCAGAAAGGTTGCAAATGAATTTCTGGTGATCGTTAACAAGATATTGGCTCGCCGAAAAAAGGATTTAAATAAGGAGGATTTGGTTCTCAAGGATTATAACGCCCAAGCCAAGTTGGACAGCCATGAGGTTGAGAGCATGGACCTTTCAGCGCATGATTCGATCAAGAGCCAGCTCGCCGGATTGGCCAATGTCGCGAGTTTGGACGTGTTCGCAGAAGACGCAACATTTGTCACCAACCTTAGGTTCTATGTGGTCGTGCTTCAACCGCTACAAGGCGTCCCAGTTCTGTTCTTCCGCACCTACACGCCGAAAAAAGAACTCAATCGTTCGTCCCTCTTCGCCATCATCTCCAGACAAGGAACCTATGACCGCTTCACCGACAGCCTCTTTCTCTTCGATCAGCATTTTGATTGCATGGTGCGCGGTGATGTCCTGTTTATCTTCAATAAGGACAAGTTCCAGAAGATATTCCGCTTTTACGAAATGCTCATCGCCGATGCCAAGCAGACACTTCAGGTCATCCAGCAAAGGGTCCCGATTGATGATTTCGCTGCATTCGAGGCCGCTTGCGAAGGGCACCTTCAGAAACTTTCCAAGCTGAAGAACATTGCTTCCAATCCCTATCTACGACGAATAACAATGGCGGATCTCAAGAAGGTTATCCAGAAGTACAATCTATCAATCGAAACCATCGGTAAGGGTAAGGACGAAAGGATCAAGTTCGATGCTTCGGACAAATGGGCGATCCTACGGCTCCTCGATGATGATTATCTCGAATCCGTTATGACCGGCAACAGCTACGAAGTCAATTCTAAACGGGTTATGTAGCCAAGAAACAATACAATCCCACCGAGCTGCGATGGCGGGGCTTTGGGGGCTTCTGTTATCATGGGCCGCGGGAAAAGGCCCGCGCGGCAACGGGTTGGGCCTTTTTGCGCGGGCCAACCAACAACAAGGATGCGGGCCGTGGCGATAGACGTGTGCATAATCGGTCTCGGATACGTGGGCCTGCCGCTGGCGGTGGAATTCGCCGGGGCGGGGCTGCGGACCGTGGGCATTGACGTGAACCGGGAGAAGGTGGACGGGGTGAACCGGGGGGTATCGCACGTGCCGGACGTGCCGGAGGAGCGGCTCCGGGGGCCGGTTTCCCAAGGACTGCTGGGGGCGACAACGGATTTCTCCGCGCTGCGCGAGGCGGACGCGGTGTGCATCTGCGTGCCAACGCCGCTGACGAAGACGATGGACCCGGACATTTCCCACATTGTGGCGAGCGTGGAGGAGGTGGCGCGGCACCTGCATCCGGGCATGCTGGTGGTGCTGGAGAGCACGACGTACCCGGGCACGACGGAGGAGCTGGCGCTGCCGCGGCTGGAGGCCTCGGGCCTGAAGGCGGGCCGCGACTTCCACCTGGCCTTTTCGCCGGAGCGGGTGGACCCGGGCAACAGGCAGTACGGCACGCGGAACACGCCGAAGGTGATCGGCGGGCTGACGCCGGCCTGCACGGAGCGGGCGGCGGCGCTGTACCGGCACGCGGTGGACACGGTGGTTCCGGTGAGCACGCCGGCGGCGGCGGAGATGGTGAAGCTGCTGGAGAACACGTTCCGGGCGATCAACATCGGCCTGGCGAACGAGGCGGCGCTGATGTGCGAGCGCCTGGGGGTGGACGTTTGGGAGGTGATTGACGCGGCGAGCACGAAGCCCTTCGGTTTCATGCCCTTTTACCCCGGCCCGGGCCTTGGCGGCCACTGCATCCCGATTGATCCGCTGTACCTGTCGTGGAAGATGAAGACGGCGAACTACACGGCGCGCTTCATCGAGCTGGCCACGAGCATCAACTCGGCGATGCCGGAGCATGTGGCGAACCGGATCGGCGACGCGCTGAACCTTGCGGGGAAAAGCGTGCGGGACAGCCGCATCCTGATACTGGGCGCGGCCTACAAGCCGGGGGTGGCGGACATCCGCGAGTCGCCCGCGCTGGACATCATGGGCCTGCTTTCGCGCAAGGGCGCGGAAATCGCCTACGCGGACCCCTACGTGCCGGAGCTTGCCCTTCCGGACCGCACGCTGAAGGCGCACCCCCCGGAGGCGGGCTTCGGCGGGTTTGACTGCGCGGCAATCATCACGAACCACGCCGGGTTCGACTATGCGCGCCTCGTGGGGGAGGCGCCGCTGGTTTACGACGCGCGGAACGCCCTGCGGGGGGTGAAAATCCCCGCGTCCTGCCGGGTGGTCCGCCTGTGAGGGACCGGCGCGGGATGCGCGCCGCCGCCGCATCCGGTATAATCCCCCCGCCCTGAACGAAAGGAAACGCGTGGGCATTCTCTCCCGATACACCCTGCGGCTGGTGGCCGCGCCGGCCGTGCTGGCGGCGGCGGTCATCGGCTTTTTTGTGGCCGTGGGCGCGGTGCGCACGCAGATGCGCGCGGTGATGGAGCTGGTGCCGCCGGGCGTGATCCAAATGTTCGACATCACGCGCATCTCCTTTTTCGCGCTGCCCACGCTGACGGGCTACATCATCCCGGTGACCTTCCTTCTGGGCATCATGATGGCCTTTTCGCGGCTGGCCCAGAACAGCGAGCTCACGGCGATGAAGGCGGCGGGCATCCCGCTGAAGCGGGTGGTGCTGCCGGTGGCGGCGGCGGGCCTGCTGCTGAGCGGGGTGGTGTATTTTTCGATGGATTACGGCCGCCCCTGGGCCTACTGGCGGATGATGCGGCTGGTGACGAGCGAGCTGCCGCTGCGGGTGACGCTGGACATGCTGCCCACGGGGCGCATCCAGGAGTACGGGGACTGGCGGGTGTACATCGGGCGGCGCGACGCCGACGGCACCCTGCACGACATCATGGTGCTCCAGCCGCAGGAAAACGGGGAGGCGAACGCCTTTTACGCCGAGTCGGCGCGGGTGGTGTCGGAAAACGGGCGCGCCGCGCTGGAGATGCGGAAGGGCTACCTGGTGCCCGCCGACCCGTCGCGCCACATCACCTTTGAGACGCTGCGCCAGTCCGCGCCGGAGATGAAGCCCGCGGAAATACCGCATGTGAACGACGGCATGACCATGGGGCAACTCCTGGGCGAGGAGCGGCGGCTGGCGCGTTTGTACGAGGAAACGGGCGCGCTGCCCGTGGCGGCGGATCTGCGCGGGGTCCGGGTGGAGATTAAGAACCGGCTGGCCTTTCCGCTGATGTGCTTCGCCGTGGGCCTGGTGGGAGCGCCGGTGGGCGCGCGCACCCGCCGGTCAGGCCGGTCCCACGCCTACGCCGCGGGCCTGTTCCTGCTCTGCGGGTACTTTGTGCTGCGCAAGGTGGTGGATCCGCCCCTGCTGCTGCCGTTGTCCGCGACCATCGCGCTGGGGCAAATCCCCAACCTTGTGCTGGGCGCGCTGGGCGGCTGGCTCATCTGGCGGGTGGACCGCGTATGAACCTGCTCGACCGCTATTACGCGCGGCACCTGGCCATGGCCGTCGTGAAAATCATCACGGCCCTTTCGCTGCTGGTGATTGTCATAGACCTGCTGGTGGCGCGGGGGGACAACATCTCAAAGTACCAGATTCCCTGGGGATCGGTGGCGGCGTACTACCTGAGCTTCCTGCCCTTCATCCTCTTCGAGTACCACGCCGCGGCCATCGCCGTGCTCATCGCGGGGCTGATGGTCATGGGCAAGTCCGCCCAGGACAACGAGGTCACCGCCGTGCTCGCGGGCGGGGTGGGCCTGCGCAGGCTGGCCAGGGGTCCGGTGCTGGTGGCGCTGGGCTGCGTCGTAGCGGCCTTTGTCTTTCAGGAGACCGCCGGGGTGGCGGCGGCCAAAAAGTTCCGCGAACTGGACGAAAAGTATTTTTCCAAGGCGGGCGGCCACCTCATCCGCGGGGTAAGCTGGACGCAGCTGGGGGACGGGTGGACCTGCCATGTGCTGCGCTACAACCTGCGCGCCAACACGGGCCGGGACGTGTTTCTCCACCGCATCCGCCCGGACCAGGTGGATGAAATCCGGGCAAAACGCATCTTTTGGGACGATGAACCGGGCAAATGGATGCTGGAGGACGGCAGGTGGGCCGTGTTCGATCCGAAAAAGGACTGGGAGGTGCAGTCCGTGCGCATCACCCAGACACAGGCCCCGTTCACGGAGAGCCCGGAGAAGCTGTTCACCCTGGACGCGCCGCCCGGCACGAAGAACACGATTGAGCTGGCGGCGGACATCCGGCGGGCGGATGCGATGAACCTGGACCTTCCCGCCCAAAAGGTGGCCTACCACCTCAAATTCGCCCAGCCGATGCTGTGCCTGGTCATGATCTTCCTGGCCATACCCTTTGCGCTGCGGGTGCGGCGCGGCGGGGTGGCGCTGGGCTTCGGTGTCAGCGTCATCATCGGCCTCGCCTATATTTCCCTTTTTTACATCTGTGTGGGCCTGGGGTACATCAGCAAACTGCCCCCCCCCGCCGCCGCCTGGATTCCCACCATCGTGTTTGGCCTGCTTGGTTTGGAGCTGTTTCGCAGGCTTCCCACCTAATCCCGCGGCGCGGCACACAACATGTTGTGTGCCGCATGTTTTCGCACCGAAAATATGGTTGCGGGAAAAACTTGTTCGGTTGTGAAAAATTGCACCCGTCACTGGTAATGGAATACACTTTCCAAAGGTCTGCCTGGATGATGCCCGTCCTGTCATCCGCGGCGGTGTAAGAATCGTTAGGATTGGGGCTTAGGAGTATTTTGCCCGCTCCTGGCAAGACGCAAAACCGGGGCTTTCCGAGGCCGGAAACGCCCTTCCAAGGCGGCAACAACGTGCGAAGGGTCGCGGGACGGTGGCTCTGAGGTTTTCATGGTACAAGGTCTACTGATTCGCCGGATCTTTATCTTTCTCGATTTGGCGCTTGCGGCACTGGTGCTTGTGGTTGCCGCGTATCTGGCCGTGGAAATGACCCGCCCCGCGCCCGAGATTGATCTGGCCGCCGGGGAGACGCCGGAGGGGGACCAGGAATCGAAGCCCCTGCCCGAGGTGGGCGACCGCGCCATCTATGACGGCCTGACGGGCGGCGGTCTTTTCGGCGAGGCGGGGCGGTGGGATCCGGGCGCCGCGCCCGAAACGCCGGCCGCGCCGCCCGTTGTGGATGAGGAGGTGACGGAAACCACCCTGAACCTGCGCCTGGTGGGCACGCTCGCCCTGAGCCCGACCAACAAATTCTCCTCCGCCTTCATCGAAAACGTGGACCAGCGCGACGGGGGCCGGGCCTACGCGGTGGGCCGGCAGGTGCTTGAAAACGTCACCCTGGAGGAGGTGTACCCCCGCGAGGTGATCGTGCTGAACAAGCGCACCACCCCGGCGAAAAAAGAGCGGCTCCGCATGGACGAGGACAAGGACAAGGCGGTCCCGGCATCGGCCGCGCCCGCCGCGCCCGGGGGCGTGGAGGTGAACGACGCCGCCACGGAGCGCATCTCGCTGAGCCGCGACGAAATCATCCAGGACATCACGGAGAACTACGCGGAGCTTGTGACGAACGTCCGCCCGGAAATGGCGAAGGACGAGAACGGCAACGTGATCGGCGTGACGGCGCCGAACATCGGGCAGCTTCCGCTGGCGCAGAAGCTCGGCGTTCAGGACAACGACATCCTTCAGACGGTGAACAACGAGCAGATAGACAGCGAAGAAAAAATCATGGAGCTTGTGCAGAAATACCAGAACGCCAGTTCCTTCCGCATCGGCATCATGCGCGGCGGGAAACCGAAGGTGATCACCTACCGGTTGGACTAGGAGCGCGGCGTTCTGCATTCCCTCCCGGAGCCGGGCGGGCGGAAGAGGCATGATGAACCAAAGCAAACGACGAATCAACGGGTTGAACCTCTGGGCGCTGCTGCTTGCGGGGGCGTTTTTGCTTTCCGCCGCGGGGGCCATGGCGCAGGACGACACCGAGGTGGTTGTGGAGGAGGCGGCCCCCGTGCCTGAAATGGCCGCCCCCGAAACGGCGCAGCCCCCGGTTCCCCAGGAGCCCGCCGCGGTGGAGGCCCCCGATCCGGGGATGGCCCCGCCGCCGCCGCCCCCGGCGCCCGTGCGCAACATGCCCGCCGCGCCGCCGCGCGCGGGCACGCCGGGGCCGCGCTCCTCAAGGCCGATGCCCATGGTGCCGTCGCGGGGCAACCTGCCGTCGCGCCGCGCCCAGGCGGGCGCGCCCGCGCCGTCCCTGCCGCCGCAGGCCCCGGACGAGCCGGTGGTGCCCAATGACGAGAAAACCGGCGAGAAGGCGGAGGAGCCCGTTTCCTTCGACTTCCACGACGCGCCGCTTTACGACGTGGTGGAGTCCATCTCGCGGCTGACGGGCCGCAACTTTGACGTGGATCCGACCATCGCGCAGTCCACGGTGACCCTCATCACCCACGACCGGATTCCCCCGGAGATGGCCTACGAGGTGCTGGAGTCGGTGCTGACCTCGCGCGGTTTCTCCATGGTGGCGAGCCTTGACGGCCACCTGATCAAGATTCTGCCGACGCCCGAAGTGGGCACGTCGGGCAAGGTGCCGCTGATAACGGGCGACGCCAGGCCGCCGGAGGGTTTCGACGGGTTTTCCACGCACATCCTGACGCTGAAAAACGCGGACGGCGCCGAGATGCTGCCCGCCCTGCAGACGCTGGGCACGAAGAACGGCAAGATTGACGTCTACGCGCCGACAAACACGCTGATCATCACGGACACGGCGGACGGCATCAAGCGCATGTTCGCCTTCCTTGACCAGGCGGACATCCCCGGCCTGGACACGTCCATGGAAATCTTCACGCTTGAGTACACCCGCGCCGAGATGCTGATGAACCAGATCAACCAGGTGCTGCTGGAGGACGGCGCGCAGGGCGGCGCGCCCATGCGCCCGGGGCAGCCGATTGCGCCGACGCCGGTGCGGCCCTCGACGCGCCCCACCACGCGCACGCCGTCCGCGCCGGGCTCCCAGGTGATTGGCGCGCGGCTTGAGACGCTCCGCATGGTGCCGGACGAGCGCCTGAACTCCCTGATCGTCGTGGCGACGGAGGGCATGATGGTGAAGGTGCGCGATCTGGTGAAGCGCCTGGACACGCCCACGCCGTACGAGGCGAACAACATGCACATCTACCAGCTGCTCAACGCGGACGCGGAGATGGTGGAGCAGGCGCTCCAGCCGCTGGTGGGCACCGCGCCGCGCAAGCAGAGCACGGGCGGCGGCGCGGGCGGCGGGGCCCCGGGCGGCGCGCCCATGCCCTCCGGGGGCGGCGGCGGCGCGGCGCCGGAGGTGCAGCCCTTCGAGCAGAAGGTGCAGATCACCCGGTATGACCAGACCAACTCGCTGCTGATTGTGGCGGCGCCCCAGGACTACAAGCTGCTGGAGGCCTTCATCGCGCGCCTGGACGTGCCGCAGCGGCAGGTCAGCATCGACGCGGTGGTGATGGACGTGACCATCAGCAACGAATTCGGCCTGACGGTGGACTCCGCGTCGGTGACGGGGCGGGACGGCTTCGGCCTCACCAACACGAGCAACCTTTCCGAGCTGGCGAAGGCGGCCCAGGCGGCCCAGGAAATCGTGGGCGGCCGCCGCGCGGCGCTGGCCACGGCGCTGCTGGGGCTGGGCAACGAGGGCGGCCTGACCACGGGCGTCTTCGACGACATCACCATCAGCGTGGACGGCAAGCCGGTGAAGGTGCCCTTCGTGCCGCTGCTGCTCCAGGCCATTGAAAAGCTCTCGGACGTGGAGGTGCTCTCCCAGCCCAGCCTGACCACCCTCGACAACGAGGAGGCGAGCATCGTGGTGGGCCAGGAGGTGCCCTTCATCACCAGCACGAGCAGCTCGCGCACGGGCACCGGCCAGGTGGACACGAACAACTACTACGGCGGCTACACCCGCGTGGAGCGCCAGGAGGTCGGCGTGAAGCTCAAGGTGACGCCGCAGATCTCCGAGGGCGACAACGTGCTGATCCAGACGGAGGTGGAGATATCCGACACGGACGCGAAGCAGATCGGCACGGTGGACATCGTCGGCCCGACGACGAACAAGTCGGTGGTGACCAACAAGGCGCTGGTGAAGGACGGGTCCACGGCGGTGATCGCCGGCCTGATCCGCGACAACGCCTTCCGCAGCACCACGCAGCCGCCGGTGCTGGGCGACATTCCGCTGGTGGGGTGGATGTTCGGGTCCAAGTCCACCAAGCGGGAAAAGCGCAACATGGTGGTGCTGCTGACGCCGCACATCATCAAGGAGGGCATGGACCTCGACCGGCTGACGACGAAGAAGGTCAACGATTATTACGATTCAAACGTTGAAGAACTGTTCAAGACCGGGTTCTTCAAGAAGATCAAGAAGAAATACGACATGCAGACCAACTACAGGCCGTCGCTCAAGCACACCGAGTCGCTCACGGGCCGGCGCACGGACAACAACTTCCGCCGCGGCGACGTGGACAGGTGACGCATGGACTCGCCGCAACCCTCCAGACTGGCCGAGATCCTGGTGCGCCGCGGCGCGGTGCACCGGGAGCAGGTGGACGAGGCGCTGGAACTGCAGAAGATCCGGCCCAAGCGGCTCGGCGAGCTGCTGCTGGACCTGGGCTACATCGAGGAGGACGCGCTGCTGGGCGCGCTCGGCGAGCAGTTCGGCATGGCCGTGGAGCCCGCGTTGCGCGACCAGGTGGACTCGTCGCTCACGACGAAGGTGCCCATCAGCTTCATCCGCGAGTACCACATGGTGCCCTACCGCCAGAACGGCGGCGGCTACCTGGTGGCGGTGAACGATCCCATCAACCTGCTTCCCCTCGACGATCTCCGCCAGCTGCTGGAGGCGCCGGTGACGCCGGTGCTCTGCCGCCGGGACGACATCCAGCACATCATTGACCGCTACTTCGAGCAGCAGGGCGAGAACGCGGGCGAGCTGATTGACACCATCACGATGGCCGACGAGGAGGAGGGCAAGGTCCACACCCTGGACCACAGCGAGTCGGACCGCGACCTGCTCGACCTCGCCAACGAGGCGCCCATCATCAAGCTCATCAACCTGGTCATCTCCGGGGCGGTGAGGGAGCGCGCCTCCGACATCCACATGGAACCCTTCGAGCACTCGGTGCGCGTGCGCTACCGCATTGACGGCGTGCTCTACGAGAAATTCACCGTGCCCCGCTCGCAGCAGGCCGCGGTGGTGTCCCGCGTGAAGATCATGGCCAACCTGAACATCGCGGAGCACCGGCTGCCCCAGGACGGTCGCATCAAGATCCGCCTGAGCGGCAAGGAAATCGACATCCGCGTGTCCATCATCCCCATCGCCCACGGCGAGCGCGTGGTGATGCGCATCCTGGAGAAGGGCAACTTCCTGTTCAGCCTGGAGCAGCTCGGCATGGACCGGCGCGACCACGAGGTCATGGACAAGCTGATCCTCAGCTCCCACGGCATCATCCTGGTCACGGGCCCCACGGGGTCCGGCAAGTCCACCACGCTCTACGCCGCGCTGCAGCGGGTGAACTCCCCCGACAAGAACATCATCACCGTCGAGGACCCCATCGAGTACCTCATCGGCGGCATCGGCCAGATACAGGTGCGCCCGAAGATAGGGCTGACCTTCGCGGCGGGCCTGCGCAGCATCCTGCGCCAGGACCCGGACATCATCCTCGTGGGCGAAATCCGCGACCTGGAGACCGCCGAGATGGCGGTGCAGGCGTCGCTGACGGGCCACCTGGTCTTCGCCACACTGCACACCAACGACAGCGCCGGCGCGGTGACCCGCCTCATGAACATGGGCATCGAGCCCTTCCTGGTCACCTCGTCCACCATCGCCATCCAAGCGCAGCGCCTCGTGCGCCGCATCTGCATGAACTGCCGCGAGACCTACACGCCCGAGCCCGCCAGCCTCAAGGACATCGGCATATCGCCGGACGACCCGCAGGCGGCCCTGATGAGCCGGGGCACCGGCTGCGACAAATGCGCCGGGCGCGGCTACTACGGGCGCACCGGCATCTTTGAGCTGCTCGTGATGACGCCGCGGCTCCAGGACCTGGTGCTGAAGGGCGGCGACTCGAACGCGCTGAAGCGCGAGGCGCGCCGCCAGGGGATGCGCACGCTGCGCGAGGACGGCGCCCAGAAGGCGCTGCGCGGGGAAACCACCCTCGAGGAAATCCTGCGGGTGACCCGGGACGACATGTTCGAGGAGGTCATGAGCTAACCCGATGCCCGTCTTTGAGTACAAAGCCATCACCAAGGGCTCGAACAAGACCATCCGCGGCGTGATAGACGCGGAGAACGCCGCCCAGGCGCGGCGCAAGCTGCGCGAGCAGGATCTCTACCCGACCCACCTCTCCGAGGACAGCGCCGGCGGCGCGCAGGGCGGCATTCCGGGCGCGGGGCGCGGCGGGCGCGGACGGGTGTCCACCCGCGACATCGCCCTGATGACCCGGCAGATGGCGGTGCTGCTGCGCGCGGGCATGCCGCTGGTGGAGGCGCTCAACGCGCTCATAGACCAGACGTCGCGGCAGCGCCTGCGCGGCGCCATCTACGAGGTGCGCGACAAGGTCAACAGCGGCAAAAGCCTCGCGGAGGCGCTGGGCGACCACCCCCGGATTTTCTCGCCCCTCTATGTGAACATGGTGCACGCGGGCGAGGTGAGCGGCGCGCTGGAGCAGGTGCTGGGCCGCCTGGCGGACATTCTGGAGCGGCAGGCGAAGCTGCGCGCGCAGATCCTGTCCACCCTGGCCTACCCCGCCTTCATGGGGCTTTTCGCCATTGCGCTGATCACCTTCCTCATGACGGTGATCGTGCCCCGCATCACCAAGCTCTTTGAGAAGCAGGGGCAGGAGCTGCCCGGCCTGACCAACGCACTCATCGCCGTGAGCGACTTCATCGGCTCCTACTGGTTTGTCCTGCTGGGCGGCGTGCTCGGGGCCTTCCTCCTGTGGCGCCTGTGGATTTCCCGCGAGGAGGGGCGCAGGAAGTGGGACCGCATGAAACTGCGCTTCCCCCTGTACGGACCGCTCCACATGAAGCTTGTCTGCGGGCGCTTCTCCCGCACCCTTGGCACCATGCTGGAGAGCGGCCTCACCATGCTGCCCGCCCTCGACGTGGTCTACACGGTCATCGGCAACTCGCACATACTCGGGCAGATGGACGACATCAAGTCCGGCGTGCGCCGGGGCCGCGACCTGGCGCAGCCGCTCAAGGAGACGGGCCTCTTTCCGCCCATGATGATCCACATGATCGAGCTGGGCCAGCGCAGCGGCGAGCTGGAAAACATGCTGATACAGGTGGCCGACACCTTTGACGAGGACGTGCGCCTCACCATCGACGCCATTGTGGCGCTGGTCGAACCGGTCATCATCATCGTGATGGGCGTTTTCGTGGGCACCCTGGTCCTGGCCATCCTGCTGCCGATTTTCAAGATGAGCACCAACGTAGGGAGGTAACACCCATGGACAAGCGCACCGAGCGCCGCCGCGCGCGCAGCGCGGGCTTCACCCTGGTCGAACTGATGGTGGTGGTTGCGATTATCGCCATCCTGGCGACAACCGCGGGCATCTACCTTTTCGGCGCGCTGGACGACGCCGACCAGACCAAGGCCATGGCGGAAATCAAGAACATGAAGGCGGCGATCACCGCCTACATGCTCAAAAACAACCGCAAGCTGCCCAACGCCCTGGAGGAGGTGTCCCAGTACATGGATCCGCCGAAGATTCCGCAGGATCCCTGGGGCAACGCCTACCAGTACACCAAGGAGGGATCGCGCAACTTCAAGATCGTGTCCCTCGGCGCGGACGGCGCCCCCGGCGGCGACGGGATCAACATGGACATTTCAAGCGAGGACTAAACGCGGAGCGCATGCATGCACCGTCCGAACCAAACACGGTTCCGGCGGCTCCGCGGACGGTCCGGCGCCGCGGGGCCCGGTCCGGAAAACCGCACCGCGCGGGAGGCGGGCTTCTCGCTTCTTGAGCTGTGCGTGGTGCTGGTGATCGTGGGCGTGATCGCCGCCATCGCCGCGCCCCAGCTGCTCCCGCTGATCGCCTTCTCCGAACTCGACGGCGAGGCGCGCCGCCTCGCCAACTTCGGCACGGCGGTCGTGGCCGAGGCGGCCCTGTTCAAGGAGCCCGTGCTGGTGCGCTTCGACCTGAAAACCCAGGAGTACTGGGCGGTCCACCTGGTCTACCCCGAGCCCGAGGCCGAGGGGGAGGGCGGCGGCCCGATGGACGACCAGATGGGCATGCTCCGGGACTTCCAGAAGTCCAGCGGCATGTCCTCCTCCGACATGTCCAACCTGCTCGCCGCCAAGGGCCCCGCGGGCAACATGAACGCCGCGGCCATGCAGGGCCTCCCCGAGGGCTTTGACGCGGAGGCCGCCGACAGCCAGATGAACGACAAGTTCGGCCGCTTCGCCCGCGCCACGCTGGAGTCCCGCGCAAGGAACGTGAAGCACGAGGAGGGCTTCCTGGACGAAATCGGGCCGCTCTTTGAAAAGGAATTCACCCTGGACGAGGACCAGCCCGTCGAGGAGGAGCTGGGCGGGGTGCTCGGCCGCCGGAAAATCCCCGAGGGCGTCCGCCTTGAGGCGGTGTCCATAGACGGCGGCAAGGGCAGGGGCGTCGTGGAGATTGAGGTCTCCCCCATCGGCCTGCCCAACATGGTCGGCTTCCACTTTGTCAACACGGACGGCGAGTACATGACGGTCTACTGGGACTCCCTCACCGGCAGGGGCGCGGCGCGGTCCGGCAGGACGGACATATGAGCGCCCGCCACCGTCGGCACGGGTTCACCCTCATGGAGGTGCTGGTGGCGCTGGCGCTGCTCAGCACGGCCCTGTTCATCCTCATGAACGGCCACTACTCCGCCATGCGCCTCCACGCGGACAGCGCGACGGAGGCCGAGGAGCGGCAGCTCCTGGAGAGCGCCGTGTCCCGCGCGGAGGTGGCGGTGATGCTGGGCACCCTTGGCGCGCAGGGCGACTTCGGCGCGAACCACCCCGACTACAGCTGGTCCTTCTCCGCCCAGATGGTGGGCCCCGACCAGCTTGTGCCGCTTTACCAGGTGACCGCGTCGCTCAACACGCCCGAGGGCGAGAAGAGCATGGACTTCTTCTATTTTTACACCGGCGCGTCGGAGGCCACCGGCGGCGGCGAACTGACGGGGGAAAGCTCCATCAAGCGCGGCGCGGCCTCCTCCGGCCTCGGCTCGCGCGACGGCATGCGCCAGATGGGCTCCGGTTCGGGGGGCGGAAACAGCGTCCGCGGCCGGGGAAACAGCGGCTCGTCCAGGAACGGCGCCGCCTCGGGGAACTCCCAGCCGCGCTCCTCCTCCCGCTCCTCCTCCCGCTCGTCGCGGGGCACCCTCTTCAAGTCGGGGGGCGCGCCATGAGCCGGAACGCCGCGCGGGGATTCACCCTTCTTGAGCTGCTCGTGGCCGTCACGGTGCTGACCGTGATTGTGGGGATTGTGGGCGCCACCTTCACCTCCGTGACGGACAGCATGGCGATTGCGCGGGACAGCGCCGACCGCCTGCTTTTCCGGCAGACGCTGCGTGAAAACCTGTCCCAGAACCTGGGCGCGTTTTACTGCGATTCGGCGTGCCTGCGCGCGGAGTACGCGCTGGCGGGCGGGAACGAGGACGGCAACCTCGGCCCGGCGGACACCCTGCGCTTCTGCACGTCCCTGCCCATGCCGGGGGCGCTTTCCCTGCCGGGGGTAAGCAAGTCGGTGGAGTACTCGCTCATCCCGGAAAACGAGATAGACACCGACACGACCAGCTATCCCGGCGGCGACCCCGACCGGCCCGGCATGGCGCTGCTCATGGTGGAGCGGCCCGTGGCGGCCGACGAGGGGCTGGAGGGGGCCATCAGCGGCGCGGACAGCATCCCCGCGGTGCAGCGGGCCGTGCCCGCGGCCTCCCTTGACGTGCTGTACCTGGACGGCGACACCCAGGAATGGGTGGAGGAATGGGACTCCCTGTCGGAGCGGCGGCTGCCCTGGGCCGTCTGGGTGCGGGTGAATTTCCCCAGGAACGCCGACGATCCGCCGGCTGACCCCGACTCGCCGGACCTGGAGGTGATGGCGCCCCTCATGATGGGCGCGGGCACCGAGGGCCCCTTCATTGACTTCAACCGCGCGCGGCCCGGCGCCGACGAAATGATGGAGGAGGGCAATGCGGCCCCGCAGGCAACGGAATAACCCCCCGGCGCGCGGCGGCCGCGAGGGCGTCGCGTTGATGCTGGCGCTGGTCTTCATCGCGCTGCTGTCCGTGCTGGTGTTCGGGTTCATGTACGAGATGGAGGTTTCCGCCTCCCTCGCGGCGAACCACGGCGCGGACTTCCAGGCCATGCTCGCCGCGAAGTCGGCGGTGGCCAACGGCATTTCCCTGCTCGCGGACGACCTGCTGGCGGCGGAGATGGACGGCGAGCCGCCCTACGACAGCATGCTCGACGCCTCCCAGTGGGCGGTGGGGCTGCCCTTCGAGCCGCTCAACGAGGCGATGATGCGCACCTCCGTCAGCGACGAGTACGGCAAGATCAACCTGAACGCGCTGGTGCGGCTCCAGAACGGGCAGCCGGTGCGCAACGAGGAGCTGATCAACGCGCTGCGCGACTTTTTCAGCCTCCGCAGCGACTCGGACCGCGATCCCGTGGACGCGATCATTGACTGGGTGGACTACGAGGACATGGACTCGGAGGAGCCGGAGGGCGCGGAAAACGACTATTACCTGGGCCTGGAAAACCCCTACGCCTGCAAGAACGGGCCCATGGACTCCATCGAGGAGCTGCTGCTCATCAAGGGCATCACGCCGGAGCTTTACTTCGGCAACCCCGAGGAGGAGCAGCTTCCGCTGTCGGAGTACCTCACGGTCAACGGCGACCCCCAGGGCCGGGTCAACGTGAACACCGCGCCCGAGGCGGTGATTGCCTGCATCATCGGCGGCTTCACCGGCAACCAGGACTCGGCGCTGGCCCGGCAGATTTACGACGAGGCGCGGCTTCAGCCCTACGAGGACCTGAGCCGCCTTTCCGGGTTCATCTCCCCGTCCCTGCCCGGCCAGACCGGAAGCGGCCGGCCCGGGGCCGCCACCGGCGGCGCGGGCGCGGCGGGCGCGGCCCGGAACGCGCAGAAGCAGCTTTCGGGGGGAATCCTGAACCCCGGAAACAAGCCCGCAACGCCCGCGCCGGGAACGCCGGCCGGCCCGCCCGCCAGGGGCAAAAGGCCGCGCCTGGGGCCGAACGGGCAGCCCCTGAACGCGCGGCAGGAGGAGGAGCTGCGCCGCCAGGAGACGATGCAGGGCATGTTCCGGGTGAACAGCAACGTGTTCCGGATTTACGGGGACGGCATGGTGGACCAGGTGCTGGTGCGCATCGAGGCCTATGTGTGGCGCGCGCCCCTGGACTTGAACGAACTGGAGACGATGGCGTCGAACCTGGGCGGCTCCCTCAGCCAGGAGGAGGGGGTGGTCCCCCGGGAGCCGTTCCGCATCATAGACTGGAAGGTGATACGCTGATTCGGCTATGTTGGGCGTCCGCGGACGGGCGGGCGCGGCGCATGCCCGGCGCGGCGGCGGCGGAAAGAACCGCCAAAGGAGTGTGAGCGATGGCATTTGGCGCAAAAGTGGCGGCAATCGAATTTGCCGGCGACGAGGTGCGGGTGGTGGCGGCCAAGACAGGCCGCCGCCGGCCCGGGCTGATCGAGGCGCACGCCGCGACGGCCGTGTACGAGTCGCCGGACCAGCGCGGGGCCGCGCTGGCAGGCGCGCTGGAGGCGGCGTTGGAGAAGCTGCGGTGCCGCCCCACGGCGTACGTGCTGTGCGTGGACGGCGCGCGCGCCACGGTGCGCTCGCTGACCGTGCCCTTCCGGGGCCGGGGCCGCGTGGCCAAGGCGGTGCCGGTGGAGCTGGAGTCCCATCTTCCCTTCCCGATAGACGAGCTGCTGCTTGACTACTGCGCGGTCGCCGAGATCGGCGGGGAGACCGAGGTGCTCACGGTGGGCATGCGCCGCAAGCACGTGGAGGAGCAGCTGGAGCTGCTCGCCGGGGCGGGCATCACCCCGGAGGCGGTGAACGTGGACACGGCGGGGCTCACCGCGCTCTGGCGCGCGGGCCGCAAGCCGTCCAGGGGGCTGGAGGCGGTGCTGCACGTCCGGACGGACGGTTCGGCCCTCGCCGTCACCCACCAGCGGACCATGGCCTTCTTCCGCCACATCCCGCTCGGCCTGGACGTGCTGCGGAACGAGCCGGAGCGCTTCGGCCGGGAGGTGCAGAACACGCTCAGGGCCTTCATGGCCCAGTGGCGCGGCGAGGGCGAGCTCGGGCGCATCGCCGTCACCGGCGTGGCGGCGAACGAGGACCTTTCCGCGTTCAGCCGCGCGGCGGGCGTGGCCGCCGATCCGGAATTCCTGCTGGCCGCCTCCAGGGGCGGCGCGGCGGTGGCGCGGCGCGACGGCGACGGGGCGCTCGGCAACCGCTGGGAGGCCGCGCTGGGCGTGGCCATGGGCGCGTCGGGGGCGGACTTCTCCTTCGACCTGCTCGCCGCGGAGCGCAAATGGGAGGACGCGGCCGGCGGCCTGGTGCCGCACCTGCTGTTCTCGGCATGCCTGGGCCTGCTGCTGGTGCTGGGCTGGGGCTTCATGTACCATCAGGCGGCGGCGCGCAACAACGGGATTGCGGCGGAACTGGGCGCGCAAACCGGGCAGCTCAAGACCGAAATTGAGGCCATGGCCCTGGAGGGCCTGGGCGAGGACATGGACGTCACCGCCTTCGGCGACCCGACGCTGCTGGACGTGCTGAAGGACATCAGCGCGCGCATGCCCGAGTCGCTGGTGACCGTGCTGGAAATCAAGGTGGCCCCCTCCGGCGCGCGCGGCCCGTGGATCACCATCACCGGTGAAACCGCCAGCGCGGCGCAGTTTAACACGGTCTTCGAGGAGCTGAAAAAGTCCGCGCTGTTCAAGGTGGCCGACGACACCAGCATCCGGCTGCAGGGCGAGAAAACCACATTCCGGGTGCGCGCGTTCCGGCCCGACCAGGAGATTTCAGATGAAGCGGCGTCTTGACAAAAAAGGGCAGATCGGCCTTTCAATCGGCATCCTCGCGGTCACCGTGGTCGTCATGGCCGCGCTGTACATCCCGGCGGGCCCGCGCAAGGCCTGGCTCGCCTCGGAGTCGGCCGTGGAGGACGCGAAGACGGAGCTCCAGATGCAGCAGCTCGCAAAAATGGACCAGGCGGAGCGGCTGGGCAAGCAGAAACTGCTCATGGAGCGGCTGGACAAGCGCGCGAAGGACTTCTCCCTCTTCACGTTCATGGACAACCTGCTCAACACCAGCGGCCTGCGCAACCGCGCCCAGCTTGAGCAGTTCAAGCCGCGCAGCGGCTCCGCGCGCCAGCCCATGGTGCAGCTGCGCCTCCAGGGCGTGGCCTTCAAGGAGCTGGTGGGGCTGCTGCACAGCGTCTATTCAGGCGGCAACCTCGTGGCGGTGTACAAGATGGACACGCTCCGCGCCGCCGCCACAGAAAAGGGCCTGGACTGCGACATCACCCTGATGACCATCACGCAGTGAAACGAAACGTTGCGTATGCCATAGTTGGTTTCATAACAAATGAGGTGAGTGCATGGACGTCCTTTCGGCGGCAATTGAAGTGCTTAAAAGAGCCGAAAAACCTTTGCATGCAAAGGAAATCACAGAATTGATGATTGCCGGGGGGCTTTGGACAACGAAAGGCAAGACCCCGGACGCAACGGTTGGCGCGCGGATCTACTGCGACATTAGAGATAATGGAAACAAATCACCCTTTGTAAAAGTGGGACCGCAAACTTTTGACCTTCGGAATAGGGACGGCAAACAGCAAGACAATGAAAGTGCCGTCACCAAAAAAGCAACGCCAGCAAAAAAAACTTCCTGCGAAAAGAGCCTCTCATTCACCGACTGTGCCCAGAAGGTGCTTCTGGCACATGGCTCCAAAAAACCCATGCATTACAAGGATGTCACCAAAATAGCCATTGACAAGGGCTGGCTGGTCACAGGAGGCAAGACCCCAGAGGCTTCAATGTATGCCCAGATTATCACCGAGATAAAGCGGTACCAAAAACGCGGACAGCGTCCCCGCTTTGTTCAACATGGCCGCGGTTATGTCGGTCTGAGCCAATGGATGGGACAGGGTTTGGCTTTTCAAATAGAACAGCACAACCTTCATGTCCGCAAATCCCTGCATGAGCGCCTGCTGGCGATGAAACCCGTGGAATTTGAGGAGCTTATTTCACAGTTGCTGCCTGAAATGGGCTTTGAGATGGTCGAGGTCACAAAACTCAGCGGGGATGGCGGCATTGATGTCCGCGGAACCCTTGTTGTGGGTGATGTGATTCGCATCAAAATGGCGGTTCAAGTCAAGAAATGGAAACAGAAGAACAACATACAGGCTCCTGTCGTACAACAGGTTCGTGGCAGTTTGGGCGCCCATGAGCAGGGGTTGATTATAACCACCAGTGATTTTAGTTCCGGGGCCGTGAAGGAAGCCGCCCAGGCGGACAAAACACCCATTGCGCTTATGAACGGCGAACAGCTTGTAATGCTGCTCATGGAACACGGGATTGGTGTGTTGCGGTCTACTCCGGATTTGTTTGAAATAGACGAAGAGTTTGGAAAAAAAGTTCTTTAGATTTCAGGGGTTCCGTTCCAGCAGCGCCGTGATCGGGGGCGGTACGGGGATTCCCGCCGCCCTGAGCCGTTCCGCCTCCCGACGGGCGGGGGCGGCATCCCCCGGCCCGGTCAGCAGCGCGAAGAGCGCACCGTAGGTCTCCCCCATTTTCGGATCCGCCGCCTCCGCGCGGTGCCACGCCGCCGCCGCCCCGGTCTTGTCCCCCTCGTCAAGGAGGAGAATGGCGAGGTTTGCCAGCATCCCCCCGTGGGGCGGGCCGCCCCGGGCCTCATACCGCGCCAAGGCATCCCGCGCCGCGTCCAAATTACCTGTCAGGGTCTGGGCGTACATCAGGGAAACATAGGTGTCGAGCAGTCCGGGATCGGCCTGGGCCGCAGCCTCCAGCGCCGCCGCCGCACCGGCGGCGTCCCCCCGGCCCAGCAGCAGCTTTCCGGCAAGAAACTGCTCCACCGCCGCCAGCCGTTCCCGCACCGGCCCCTCCCCGCCCACCGCCGCGATGAGCCGCCGGAAGGCCTCCGCGTATTCCGGGTCCAGCCTGCCCGCCTCCCCCAGCGCCCTTGCGGCGTCCGGCCCGCCCAGCCGGGCCTCCTCAAGACCCAGTTCCGCCCATGCCACAGCAAGGGACGGGTCCTGTTCCACGGCGCGCGCAAAGGAATCCCGTGCAAATGCGGGGCGCCCGTTTTCACGGTGGCCGTAGCCGTCCCACAGGGCCCGTGTCGCCGCGATGGCGGGCTGGACGGGCCGCTTGTCCCGGATGGCCGCCGCGAGGCTCCGGTAGACCTTTTCCGCAAAGGAACTGCGCGCGGTCACCAGCGCCAGCGCCTCCGCCGCCGCGCCGGGGTCCCCGTTGGAGGCGAGTTCCGCCGCCAAATCGCCAAAGCCCTGGGCGGTGAAGTGGTCCAAGTCCCGTCCCTCCGCCGAGTCATTGGCAAGGGGGTCCAATGCGGACGGCAGCGCGCCGGGGCGCAGGAAGTACACCCACAGCGTCTGCACGGCGGGCAGCATGCGCTTGTCAAAGTCCAGGCCCGCCGCTTTCAGCGCGGTCTCCAGTTCCTCCGGGGGACTGTCGTCAAAATAGCCGCCCTCCGCCACCAGGGCAACCCCGGCGGGATTTTCCCCCTGACGCGCCAGCAGGAAGGCCGCCTGCCGCGCAAGGACGCCCGGACGCTCGCCCGCCGCAGTCACGCGCGTTTCCCCGGGAAAATCCATCGCCTCGTTGAGACGGTAGACATCGCGCCACACCGACTCCTCAACCAGCACGGGCATGCCCCCGGATTCCGCGTGGATGAGCCGCGCCGCGCCGCGCCAGTCGGTGTGCTGCGGCCCCGGCAGGGTGAAGCACCACTGCGCGCCGGTGAGCCCGCAAAGAAGAACCGCCGACAGGACACGCTGCCAGCGGCACGGCAAGCCCGCCACGGCATGGCCCGCGAGCAGGTACAGCGCCAGCGAGGCGTGCACCGTGTAGCGGGGGAAGATGCAGGGCCGCCACAGCAGGGACGCGGCATACAGCATCACCGGCGGCACCACCAGCCAGAAGAGGCACAGCAACAATGGAATGCGCCGCCCGCGCACCGCCCGGACACCCCCCACCACCGCCGCAACCGCCAGAAGACCGGCCAGCGCCATGTCCGGCAGCCAGCGCGCAGCGCCGAGGGCCGCACCGAAACCCGACAGGCGCAACTGGTAGGTGAAGGAGACCACGTCGTCGAAGAGCATATCGGCCAGGAAGCCGCCCGGACCCGGCAGGGCCATCCACTGGCCGGTGGACGTGTTCGGCCAGAAGCGCACCGTGGACAGGTAGGCGAGCACGGGCAGGAAGGCCGCCGTTGTCGCCACGCCCCACAACAGGGTGCGCCGCAACGGCCAGGGACGGGCCGCCAGCAAAAACAACCCCTGCGCGGCGGGCACCAGCCCCGCAAAGGGGTGGGTCCACGACAAGAGCAGCGACAAAAGCACCGCCGCCGCCCAGCGCCCCGCCGAGGGGCGGCGGATCAGCTCCAGCAGCATCCAGCAGGACAACAGCGCCAGCAGGGTGAGCACGCCGTACATGCGGATGCTCCTGCCGTGGAAGATGTGCACCGGCGAAAGGGCCATGCACAGCGCCGCCGCGAAGCCCGCCGTCCGGCCAAACCAGCGGCTTCCAAAAAGAAACAGCACCGCCACAGCGCCCGAGCCAATCAGCGCGGAAAGCAGCCGGAGCCCGTTGACCGAGGCGCTGACATGGTGCCACCAGAGATGCTCGAAGAGGTAGTAAAAAGGAAGCGTCGCCGGATCGAGGCTGCGGTTGAGGGAAAGGAAATCAAGCAGCCCCGGCGTGTTGAGGTGCATCACGCTGGTGTACTCGTCCCACCACACCGACTCCATGCTCCAGCCCATGCAGCGCGGCGTCACCGCCGCCAGCGCAAGGAGCAGGGCCGCGCCATAGTCCGCCGGGGTCAGACGGCGCGGCGCGGCGGCGGGGATGCCGGACTGTGGGGACGGATGCGTCATGGCACCAGTGTAGTCTGTCACCGCCCCGGCGGCGCAAACTATGCGCCCGAGGCCGGGTTTCCCTCCCCGGCCTTTTCCCTATATACTTTGGGCTTCAACCCATTGGAGGATTACGCCGTGTCCGCTTCCCTGACCCTGTTGCTGCTGCTTGGCGTCGCCGATGTCCCCGCATTCCATTCGGCCAAGCCCGTCTGGCTGGAGGGGCGAGAAACAGAGATGAACCTTTTTGCGGGATTCCGTGCGGTGGTTGAAAAGCCGGAAGGCGCCGCCACGCTCCGGCTCACCGCATCCACGGTGTACCGCTGCTTTGTGAACGGCGAGGTGCTGGGCTATGGTCCGGCACGGGCGGGCCATGGCTTTTACCGGGTGGACGAGTGGGACATGACGCCGCTGCTGCAACCCGGCAAAAACGTGGTGGCCGTGGAGGTGGCGGGCTACAACGTGAACTCCTACTACCTGCTCGACCAGCCGGCCTTCCTCCAGGCCGAGGTGGTTTCCGGCGGCGCGGTGCTCGCGTCCACCCTGGGCGCGGGCGCGCCCTTTGAGGGGCGGCAGCTTGCGGAGCGGGTGCAGAAGACGGAGCGCTACAGCTTCCAGCGGCCCTTTGTGGAAATGTACCGCCTCGCCCCCGGCTGGGACGGGTGGCGCGCGCGGGCGGACGCGCCCTTTGAGAAGGCGGCGCTGGCCGAAACCGCGCCGAAGGCGCTGCTCGCTCGGGGCGTGCCCTATCCCGAGTTTGCGCTGGTGCCCGCGAAAAACCTGACGGCGGCGGGAACCATGAAGCCGGTCGAGGTGAAAAAGCTTTGGCAATTCGGCGGCTACCAGCCGCCCTCGGCGGAGTTCAAGCGCTATGGCGATGATGAGATGGAGGTGGTGCCGTCGGCGGATCTCCAGCGCCTCAAGACGGACCGGCTGGCACCCGCGCCGGAAAACACGGCCCCCGCGGAAACGGCACTGAACCCGAAGGAATTCGCCATCTTCGACTTCGGCGTGAGCCGCACGGGTTTTGTGCGGTTCAAGGCGGTCTGCGGACAGCCGGTGCGCGTTTACGCGGCCTTTGACGAGATGCTCACCGAAGGCGACGTGAACTGGCGGCGGCTCGGCTGCGTGAACACGGTCACCTGGGATCTCGCTCCGGGCGAATACCTGCTGGAGGCCTTCGAGCCGAACACGATGCGCCATGTGAAAATCATCGCGGACGGGGGGGCGTGCACCGTGTCCAACGTGGCCCTGCGGCCCTATGAGAACCCGGACACCAAACGCGCCTCCTTTGAGTGCGCCGACTCGCGCATCAACCAGTTGTTTGAGGCGGCGCGCAACACCTACGCCCAGAACGCGCTGGACGTGTTCATGGACTGCCCGCACCGGGAGCGGGCGGGCTGGCTCTGCGACTCCTTCTTCACGGCGCGCACGGCCTTCCGCCTTTCCGGCAACACGGGGGTGGAGCGCAACTTCTTCGAAAACTACCTGCTGCCGCCGTCCTTCGCGCACCTTCCGGAGGGCATGCTGCCCATGTGCTACCCGTCGGACCACTACAACGGCATCTACATCCCCAACTGGGCCATGTGGTTTGTGGTGCAGCTCGGCGAATACGCGGAGCGGGGCGGCGATCCCGCGCAGGTGGCGGCGCTCAGGTCCAAGGTGCTGGCGCTGCTCGACTTCTTCAAAAAATACGAGAACGAGTCCGGCCTGCTGGAGAAGCTGGAAAGCTGGGTCTTCGTGGAATGGTCCAAGGCCAACGACTTCGTGCAGGACGTGAACTACCCGTCGAACATGCTGTACGCGGGCGCGCTGGACGCGGCGGGCGCGCTCTACAGCCTCCCCGAACTCAGGGAGAAGGCGGCGGCGCTCCGCGCGGAAATACGGAAGCAGTCCCTCAAGGGGCGGTTCTTCTCCGACAACGCCCTGCGCCGCGACGGCAAACTTGAGGTGACGGACAACACCACCGAGGTGTGCCAGTATTTCGCCTTTTACTTCGGCGTGGCCGACAGGGAGCGCGACGGGGAGTTGTGGCGCGTGCTCACGGACGAATTCGGTCCGGACCGCGTGAAAAAGGGCCTGTGGGAAAAGGTGTTCCCCGCCAACTCCTTCATCGGCAACATGCTCCGCATGGAGCTGCTCTCCCGCGACGGGCGCGCGGCGCAAATCATGGAGGAGTCGGTGGGCTACCTGAAATATATGGCCGACCGCACCGGCACGCTCTGGGAAAACGCGCAGGACAACGCCAGCCTGAACCACGGCTTCGCGTCCCACGCGGCGGTCACCTTCTACCGCGACCTGCTCGGCCTGCAAAAGGTTGACCCCGCACGCAAAGAGGTGGAGATTCGCTTCGCCGACGTGCCGCTCGCATGGTGCAAGGGCGTCGAACCCGTGGAAAACGGGGCGATCAGCCTGTCATGGAACCGGGACGGCGCGCGCATAAACTACACATTGTCGCTGCCCGAAGGCTGGACCGCCCGGGTGCAGGCCGCGCCGGGGCTGGAACCCGCCGCAAAATAGTCCATGAAAGGGCGTTTCATGAAATTAAGAGAGCTGCCGGGGCATGCCGCCAGCGCCGTCCTGCTGTTGTTGCTGTTTTCCCCTTCCGTCCTGGGCGCGGAGCCGGGCCCGGTGGACATCGGGACCGCCGCCGAACCGGGGTTCCACATTTTCTTCGGCAAGGTGGCGCTGGGCGCGCGTGAATTTGACGGCGTGCCCTTTGAACTGAAGGACGCCATGATCAGGGTGCGTGCGGGCAAGCCGCAGCGCCTTGAATTCCCGCCGGTGACGGCGGAGGGTGTGCATTTTCTGCACTTCACGGAGAACGCCGGGAACGAGATCGGCGCGTACACGCTGGTGTACGCGGACGGCACACGGCAGGAACTGCCGCTGAAAAACGGGATCAACATCCAGGACTGGTGGAAGCCGGGTATCATGCCCTTCGCCGCCCTCGCCCATTCGGACGGGTTCATGACCGCCGATCACGGGGAGCAGAAGATTGGGTTCTGGCGCTTTTCGGCGCGCAACCCGCACCCGGACAAGCCCGTTGCGGGCCTGGAATTTTCCAACACAGACCCGTCGGTCACGGTCAACCTGATCGCGGTGACGCTGACCGCCGCCTGCGGCGGCATGATTGGCGGGACGCCCGCCTGGACGACGGGCATGGACGGGGAGGAATTCTTCCTGGCCGTGCTGAACCAGGAGGGAAACAGCGGCGGCAGGCAGCACATGTGCGCCCAGCTTGCCCGGGTGGGCACGGCGAAAAGCGTCCCCACCCTCGCGAAGTTCCTGAACGACGAATCCATGTCCCACGCCGCGCGGCTGGCGCTGGCGGCGATGCCTTGGCCGGAGGCGCATGAGGCGCTGCGCGCCGCGCTGCCCGGATCGTCGGGGGCGGTCAAGGCGGGGCTCATTGAAAGCATCGGCATGCTGCGCGCGCCGGGGGACGCGAAACTGATCGCGCCCGCGCTGAACGACGCGGACCCGGTCGTGGTGATGTCGGCGGCGCTGGCGCTGGGCAGGATTGGGGACCGCGCCTGCGTGCCGCCCCTGAAGGCCTTCGCCAAGACGGCCACGGGCCGCACGCAGGCGGTGGCGCTGGACGCGCTGCTGCGCTGCGCGGAGGTCATGGGCCAAAAGCACCGGCGGGCCGCGCACAAGCTTTACCGGGAAATTTACGCGGGATGGCCGGAGGGGCTTTCGGGCACGGCGGCCTACGGCGGCATGATCCGCACCGGCGGCGGAAAGGCGAAGTCCCTCATTTCCGCCGCGCTACTGGGCGGCGACCCGACGCTCTGGGAGGCGGCGCTGCCCGCAGTGCGCGAAACCGAAGGCGGGGGCGTCACAAAGGAATGCGCAAAGATTCTGGGCCGGGTTCCCAGGGCGGTCCTTCCCGGACTCATTGAAGCCCTGGCGCAGCGCGGCGACAAGGCCGCCGCGCCCGTGCTGGCGGCCCTCGCGGGCGACGCGGACCCGATGGTGTCGGCGGCGGCGATCAACGGCCTGGCGCTGGTCGGCGACGGCTCGTCCGTTCCCTTGCTGGTTGCGGCGGCGGCGGGCGGCGGGCCGAAGGGGGACGCCGCAGTGAAGGCACTGACCCTGATGAACGCGCCGGACGTGTCCGACGCTTTGCTGGCGCGGATCCAGGGCGCCGATGCCTCCGAAACGGCCGTGATCGCGGACGTGATGGGGCGGCGGCGTGATGACGCCGTGACACCGGCCCTCCGCGAACTC
>JBHEKP010000340.1:0-33059 GCA_041859375.1 Candidatus Hydrogenedentales bacterium
CCCCGGCACGGACCTTGACATGGTGGTGTGGACCTATATGGAAAACACCGCCGTGATGAAGGAGGCGGCCGCCCACCTGTGGCTGCCGGTGCGGCAGGTGGTCATTGAGGGGCTGGAACGGCTCTCAAAATGGTCCTCCGGAGAAACCGAGGGGCCCATCAAGGTGCTCTACCAGCCCGTGCTGCGCGCCGAACAGTATGAGCACGACGTGGAGCGACCCATCCGTATTGCGGATCTGCTGTAGGGGGTATAGGGTATAGGGTATAGGGTCTGGATGGGGGCATACCCCGCCCCGAAGGGGTTGCTCCGCGGCTGACGGCCAAACTTTCCGTCCCTTTTGTCCTTTACGTCTCTTCCGTCCCTTCATCCGCTCACAGGTAGCCGGGATGCCCCCCGCCGATCTCGCCGGGGGCGGCAATGCCCATGGGCGGCCCAAGCACCTCACGCAGCAGCACCGCCTGCCGCAGGGACACGGTCCCCCCGTGCAGGACGGCGTGCACGGAATGACGCCTGGCCATTGCCATTCTGCGCCGCGCCTCGGCCGCCGCCTGCCGGCGGAGGCGCTCCGCCTCCCTGCGGCGCATTTCCTCCTGCTGGCGCACCCACTGGGCCTCGTCGTGCATCAGCTCCGCCGCATCCTCCCGGCCCGCGGGCATGGGGGCCGCGGGACGCCGCGGCGGCGGCTGGGCCTGGCGCTGCGCGCCGCCGCGCACCACCACCACCTGCGGCGGTGTGGCGGGCCGCTGCGCCGGGCGGGGCGGCGGCACGGGCCGCGCCGCCTGGGGCACGGGAATTTTTCGCGCGGGCACGGGGCCGGGCGGGGGTGCCGGACGGTGCGCGGGCCCCTCGTGCCCCTCCACCACAATGGTGCGCGGACGGGCCACCACCACGGGGGGCGGCGCCTGACGGGGCCGCGCCGTGGGAATGTCCGTGCCGTCGCCGAAAATCATGCGGCGGGTGCTTTCCGGCATGTCCGCCGGGGACACGGGCGGCATCTTGTCCCGCTGCCGCTCCTCCTCGGCCTTGCGCATCTCGTTGACTCGGGAAACAACGGACACGATCACGATGCCGACGAAAATGAGAAAGCCTATCAATCCGTCCATGGGCTGCCCTCCGGATGGCGTCCGACCCTACTTTTCACCCTCGCCGGGCGCGGGCGCCGCGTCGGGCTTCGCGATGGCCTCGCGCATGCCGGTGTCCGCCATGATGTTCTTCATGCGGTAGTAGTCCATGATGCCCAGGTTGCCGGTGCGCAGCGCCTCGGCCATGGCGCGGGGCACCTCGGCCTCGGCCTCGACCACGCGGGCGCGCATTTCCTGGACCATCGCCTGCATTTCGGCCTCGCGGGCCTTGGCCATGGCGCGGCGCTCCTCGGCGCGGGCCTGGGCAATCTGCTTGTCGGCCTCGGCCTGGCGGATTTGCAGCTCCGCGCCGATGTTCTCGCCCACGTCCACGTCGGCGATGTCGATGGACAGGATTTCAAAGGCCGTGCCCGCGTCCAGGCCGCGGGAAAGCACCGTCTTCGAGATGGAGTCCGGGTTTTCCAGCACCTTCTTGTGGGACTGGGACGAGCCGATGGTCGTCACGATGCCCTCGCCCACGCGGGCGATGATTGTCTCCTCGGTGGCGCCGCCCACGAGGCGGCGGATGTTCGTGCGCACGGTCACGCGCGCCTTCGCCTTGAGCTGGATGCCGTCCATGGCCACGGCGGCCACGGTGGACGCGCCCTTGGACGGATCGGGGCAGTCGATGACCTTGGGCCGCACGGAGGTCTGCACCGCGTCGAGCACGTCGCGCCCGGCCAGGTCAATGGCCGTGGCCTGCTGGAAGTTCAGCTCGATGTTCGCCTTGTTGGCGGCGATGAGCGCCTGCACCACGCGGATCACGTTGCCGCCCGCGAGGTAGTGCGTCTCCAGCTCGTTGGTGGTCACGTTCAGCCCCGCCTTCACGGCCATGATGCGCGAGTCCACGATGATCGTCGGGTTCACCTTGCGCAGGCTCATGCCCACCAGGCTCAGCCAGCTCACGCTGGCCTCGGACAGCCAGGCGCGCAGCCAGAGCCGGACATAGGAAATGAACACCACGGCGCAGACCAGCAGAAACACAAAGGCAAACAGCGCAAGAATACCCACGATGGGTTGCATGTGAATCACCCTTTCTCCAGTTGTTTCACCCGGACAGACGGACAGGGCCGGCTATTCGAGCGGTTCCACCACAATCCGGCTGCCGCGCACCTCGCGGACCCTCACCCGGCAGTTTTCCTCCACAAAGACGCCCTCGGAAACCGCGTCAAGCCGCTGGTCCCCGACGCGTATGGTACCCGCGGGGCGCAGCGCGGTGATCACCACGCCCTCACGCCCCACCAGCGACATGTCCGATTCGGCGCTGACATAGCCCTCCGCCGCCTGCTGCGACGTGGCCAGCGTGAGCCGTCCGCGCAGCAGATTGGTCCTGGTCAGCACCAGCAGGCCCGCAACCACGGAGAGCGCCGCCCCGGCCAGCTCCCCGCCGATGATCCAGAAGGCCTGGTCGGGATACTCGCGCACGCCCAGCACGGCGCTGATGATAATCAGCAGCACGCCCGCCGTGCCCAGCACCATGCCCGGCAGGAAGAATTCAACGAGCAGCAGCACCATGCCCGTGACAAAAAAGAGCACCACCCAGCCCAGCATCACGCGGCCCCCCCGCCCATGGTTTCCAGCAGGGCGATCAATTGGGAAATCTCCACGCGGACGCCCATCATCACCTTGTATTTTTCGCCGGGGTCCTTGGGGTCGGCCTCGGCCAAATCATCAAAGGTGCCCAGCAGGCTCTCGTCAACCCCCAGGGTGCGCGTCTGCGCCAGCAGCCGGTTGAACCGCCGCGCAAAGGGCGCGCAGGTGTAGTAACCCGCACCCTGCGAGGAGACGATCTCCATCTCCTTCAGCAACTGCCGCAGCATGTGCAGCAGCGCCTTTTGCCTTTCCTGAATGTCAACCATTGTCTTCCTCGACCTCCCTCACCACGTACCGGTTGCCCTCGGCGCGGATGATCTCAATCACCCGGCCCTCCTCTATGAAACCGCCCTCGGTCATCACGTCCATCAACCCGCCGTCAAAGCGGCCCCGGCCCGCCGGGCGAAGCATGCTCGCCGCCGTGCCGCGCCTGCCCAGCACCGCCGCCGCGTCGCTGTCCGTCTGCACGGTGTAGCCGGCCCCGGCAAGCTGCGCGTGTGATTGTATCAGACCGCGCCCCAAAGGTGTGCGCGGCAGCAGCTTCCAGGTGAGAAACACCAGCAGGGTCAGGGCGAAGGACGAGGTGAGCAGCGTCAGCCCCGCGTCCGTGAGGCGGGTGTAGTCCCAGCTGTACCGGGGCACCGTCACGCGGGTGAGGGCCAGGTAGAAGCCCGCAAAGATGCAGAGAATCCCCGCCACGCCGGGCACGCCGAAGCCCGGAAACACGAATATTTCCGCCGCCACCAGGCCAATGCCCGCCGCCACCAGGGCGATGTCCGCCCAGTCCGCCATGCCGATGACCAGGCGGGAGCCGAAGAACACCGCCAGGCAGGCCGCGCCCACCGCGCCCGCCCAGCCGATGCCGGGCGTTTTCATTTCAAGGTAAATGCCGCCCACGCCCACCATCAGCAGCAGCCCGGAGATGAGCGGCAGGGTGAGAAAGGCGAAGAGCGCCTCGTCCCAGCGCATTTTCACCGGAGTCAGGGGCAGCCCGCCGATGCCCGCCGCCGCGAGCGCCTCGTCCAGCGTGGCCGCCTGCGCCGCCGCAAGACCGTACTCCAGCGCCTCGCCCGTGGTCAGCGTGAGCAGCTTTCCGGCGGGGCTCACCATGACCACGCCGCCGGGCGCGGGGGCCGCCGGCGCGGACGCCGTCTCCGTCCCACCCGGCGAGGCGGACCTGCCGGGAACGGGGGGCGCGCCGCCCATGGCGGTTTTCACCGCGTCGCGCACCTGCTCCGCGCCCGGCTCGCCGCTGATGCCGATGGTGTCAAAAACCACGTCGACGGGATGGGGCGGCGCGGGCTGGTCCTGCGCGGCGGGGATGCTTTCCATGCCGCCGTCCGCCGTTTTTTGGAAAACCCAGGAGCCGTCCGCGTTTTTCACGCCGCGCAGCTCAATGCCGGGGTCCACCATCGCCTCGCCCAGCAGCGGGCTGTGGCCGTTCAACTCGCCCAGCGCCCGGTATTTGGCCCGCAGGAAGGACATGGACTTCTCGGTGACCTGGTCCGACGCCTGGGCGGTGGGGTCAAAGGGGGTGGACGCGCCGATGTTCGCGCCGGGCGCCATGATGATCTTGTCGCAGGAATAGGCGATGAGCGCGCCCGCCGAAATCGCGCCGCGCCCGGTGACATGGGCGATGACGGGGCATTTCGCGCGGCCCACGCTCTCCGTGATGGCGATGGCCGAGTCCACCCGGCCGCCGAAGGTGTCAATCTGGAGCACCAGCGCCGCGGCGCCCGCGGCCTCGCGCTCCGCCGCGCGCCTCACCAGCACGGCAAGACCGTCCGTGATGTCGCCGGAAACGGGACACACCACCACAAAGGGCGCGCCCTCATCCCGCGCGGAGGCGGGAACCACAAGCATCAGCGCCAGCGCCAGCGCGGCACAGGCCCTTGTCGGCAAACCACGCATGCCTTCCTCCAGTCGGCGCGGCAACCCGCCGCACCCTTTCCATATCATACATCAAACAAAACTTTTCCACCTCTTTCCACCCCCTCCCCGGCGGGGAAAATTGGCGCGGCGGGGGGATGTTTCAGTATTCTTGCCCATCATCGGAAGCGTTTCCGAACAACAGGACTCATGATCATGCGCATTTTGTTCATCGGCGACATCGTGGGCAGGCCGGGCCGGAACGCGGTGGCGCGGCGGCTGCCCGCGCTGCGCGCCAGGCACGCGCCGGAACTGGTGGTGGCCAACGCGGAAAATTCGGCCGCCGGACTGGGGGCGACCCCGGCAATACTGGCGGAACTGCGCGAGATGGGCGTGCATGCCTTCACCCTGGGCAACCATGCCTGGCGCAAGTCGGAAATGATCGACGCGATTGACAGGATCGGCGACGTGGTCCGGCCCGTCAACTTTCCCGACGGCTCGCCGGGCCGGGGCGCGATGCTGGCAACCCTGCCCGACGGCAGGACGGCGGGCATCATCAACGCCGTGGGCCGGGTCTACATGGAGCCGGCCCAGTGCCCCTTTGTGAAGGCCGAGGCGGCGCTGGCGGAGTTTGCGGGCCGCACGAACGTCATCCTGATCGACTTCCACGCCGAGGCCACCTCGGAAAAGGCGGCCCTCGCATGGCACCTGGACGGGCGCTGCTCCGCGGTGATCGGCACGCACACCCATGTGCAGACCGCCGACGAGTGGATACTCCCCGGCGGCACGGCCTTCATCAGCGACGCGGGCATGTGCGGCCCCTACCATTCCATCATCGGCGTGGACACGCGGCGCGTGGTGGAAAAATTCGTTTACGGCATGCCGCGCAAGTTTGAGGTTGCCGCGTCGGGCCCCAGCCTCTTCAGCGGCGTTTTCCTGGAGGTGGACGACGCCACCGGCCGCACCCTGCGCATCGAGCGCATCCTGGAGCGTGATCCGGCGCGCTGAAACCGTGCGCCGCCGCCCCGGCCCGTCCGGCACCATGAGGGAGTTTCGGCAATGTTGATTCAATCTCTTTCTCTTCTCGCGCTGGTCCTCGGCCAGGCTCCGGACACCCCCTTCCTTCAGGAACACCATGAGGCGATCCCCGTTGTGCGCGGCGCGGGCGGGCCGGACGGGGCGAACGACGTGCGCGCGCTGGCTGTGGAACCCAACGGCAACGTGTGGGCGGCGACGAAGAAGGGGGTGAGTCTTCTGCCCAGGGGGAAACAGCACTGGGTGGAGGAGATTCCCGCGCGGCAGAGCGGCCCCGCCTTCGACATTCTTGCCGTTGACGGCGTTTCCGTGTGGGTGGCCGCATGGGACGGGCTGCACCGGGGCGGCGAAAAGGGCTTTTCAAAAATAGACGGCGTCGGGGGGCCGGTGTCCACCCTGGCAGCCGCGCCGGACGGGGTCTACGCCTTCGGTGCCGACGGCGTTTGGCGCGTGTCCACCGAGGGGACGGCGACGCCGCTGAACCCGCCCGTCTCCAAGAACATCCGCGCGGCGGCGGCCGACGAACAGGGCACCCTGTGGCTCGCCACGGGAAACGGCCTGTGCAGGTATGACGGGAAAGACGCCGCACTCATCCGCGAGGGGCTGCCAAGCAGCGATGTGCGGGACGTCGCCTTCGACGGGCAGGGGCGGCTTTGGGCGGCGTGCATGGGCGGTGTTGCCGTGCTGGAAAAGGGCGTGCCCGTGCGGACCCTCACCCCCGCCGACGGACTGCCCTGCGTGTTCACCCGCTGCGTGGCCCGCGACGGGGACGGGCGCATGTGGGTGGGCACGGAAAAGGGACTGGCGCGGCATGACAACGGGAAATGGGCGCTGCGCCACAGCCGCCGCTGGCTTCCCGACGATGCGGTGCGCGCCGTGGCCTTCGACGCCGACGGCACCGCATGGGTGGGCACTTCCCGCGGTGTGGGCGCCATCCGCCGGAAGACAACCACCCTTGCGGAAAAGGCGGCGTATTTCCAGAAGGTTTTGGAGGAGCGCCATGTGCGCCCGCCCTTCATCGTGGAAAAATGCCGTCTGGAAAAGCCGGGCGATCTTTCCTCCTTTGCGCCCGAAGATGACGACAACGACGGCGGCTACACCGCAGTCTACCTGGTGATGGAGGCGTACCGTTACGCCGCCACCCGGTCGGAGGAGGCCCGTGAAAACGCAAGACGCGCCTTCGACACCCTCGACTTTTTGCAGACCGTGACGGGCACCCCCGGCTTTTTCGCCCGCACCGTGGTTCCGTCGGACTGGAAAAACATGAAGGATCCCGGCGACGACTTCTCCGAGGAGGAGTGGGCCGAGGAGCGGGTGGGCGATGTGCGCGCCAAGCGGGTGCCCAAGCGGTGGCACGACTCCGCCGACGGCAAATGGAAATGGAAGGGCGACACCAGCAGCGACGAGGCCACCGCCCAGTTTTTCGGTTTTCACTTCTATTATGATCTCGCGGCGGACGACGCCGAAAAGGCGCGGGTGGCCGCGCTGGCGGCGCGCATCATGGATCACATCATTGAGAACGGTTATGTGCTCCGCGACCTGGACGGCAGCCACACGCGCTGGGGTGTTTGGGCGCCGGAACGGCTCAACGACGATCCGGAATGGGCCGGGGAGCGGGGCATCAACTCCGTGGAAATACTGTCCTATCTGCTGGCCACCCACCACATGACCGGAAACGAAAAATACCGGGCCGAATACCTGCGCCTGCTCCGGGACCACAACTACCTGGAAAACGTGCGGCGGGCCAAAAACTACAACCCCGCCTGGCGCACCCACATTGACGACGAGCTTCTCGCCATGGCCTATCCGGCACTGTTCAAATATGAAAAGGACCCGGAAATCCTCGCCGTCTACCGGGAAAGCCTCGACCACTGGCACGGGGGGGTGGAACAGGACCAGAGCCCCTTCATGGACTATCTTTACGCCCTGTGCGCCGGAACCGCCCCCGATTCCTCCAGGGCCGCCGAATTCCTGCGGACCACGCCCCTCGATCTCGTCAACTGGACCGTGGACAACAGCCTCCGCGAGGATCTGCGCCTCGTGCGCGCGCCTGAACTGGAATTTCTCCAGACCGACCGCCTTCCCCCCGCCGACGAGCGCGGCGTGGTACGCTGGGACAAAAACCCCTGGGTGGCGGTGCAGGGTGACGGCGGCCACTCCGAATGGGCGCCCACCTTCTGGCTCCTCCCCTACTGGATGGGCCGCCACCACGGCTGGATTGCCGCGCCCGAAGGGGGCGCGAAATGAGGGGGGGGCCGCTGTTTTTTGTCCTGGCCTTCCTTTTTTCCGGAGCCGCCGCCCCGGAAACGCTGCTCGACCATGAGGTGCGCCTCGGTCCGGACGGAATACTGCTGCCCTGGACGGATTATGAAACCGTCATCAAGGGAAGCATTGAATATCTGGTCCACTGTCCGGCCCGCAAAACCGCCCATGGGAAAGATCCCTGGTATCTCATCACCTCAAAATTACGGGAGGACGGTTCTTTCCGCGCCAACCAAAACAACCAGGGCGGCAATGCCTGGTTTCTGGTGGACACGCTCGTCCGGCGGCACGCCCTCACCGGGGACAACTCCCTGCTGCCCGTGGCAAGGAAACTTCTCGACCGGATGATGCTGTACCACACCCCCGCCGATTGGGCATGGCCGGGGGTGCCCCGCACCCAGGACGACAGTCCGGATGGACAATACACCGACTCAACCTCCGAACCGGACAAGATGTGCATGGCGGGCGGGGCCTACATCCGCTTTTTCCGTTTCACCGGTGAAAAGAAATATCTTGAGGCCGCCCGCCGGGTCGCCGGCACGGTTTTCGCCCATGCCATTCCCGGTGATGCCAGCCATTCCCCCCTGCCTTTTCGGGTGAACATGAACACCGGGGAGGTGCTCGACCCCTACACGTCAAACATGGTGGCCGCGGTGATTTTCCTCGACCTGCTCGCGGAGGAAAAGATCGAACCGGAGCACCATAAAAAACTGCGCGACGGCATCTGGGCGTGGATCATGGCGTGGCCGGTGAAAAACATGCGCTGGTCGGGTTATTTCGAGGATGTGAAAACGAACCAGAAAAACATGAACCAACTGACGGCGCTGGAGACGGCGCGGTACATGCTTGAACACCCCGACAGGGAGCCCTCCTGGCGGGAGGCCGTGCCTCCCATCATTGCCTGGGTGGAGGATCGCTTCGGCAAGGCGCGCCGTTTCAACGCCATAAGCCTTTGCGAGCAGGACTGCTGCATGTTTGAGATGGCCAGCCACACCGCGCGGCACGCCTCCGTGCTCGCCCGCTGGCACAAACTCACCGGCGACAAAGAGGCAAAGGAAAAGGCCCTGGCCATGTTCGCCCTCTCCACCTACTCCACCTTCAGCAGGCATTCAAAGAAGGGCCGTTCCCTGAACTACGTCGGCGTGGGCTACCTCGACCCGTGGTTCTCCGACTCCTACTTCGACTACCTCCCCCACCTTCTTTCCGGCATGGCGGACCTGCCGGAAATGCGCGGCAGATAGGCGCGCCTAGCGCCGCACCAGGTAGAAAAAGTCGCGGGCGTCGTTGCTGCCCACAAAGCGGGCCTCGCCCTTTTTGGCCTCCGCCTTCGCCATGTCCCTGTGGACATGTTCCGTTCCGGCGGGCGCGCCGTTCCCGTCAAAGACCCGCAGGGCGCTGTAGCACAGGGACCAGGAGTTCATGTCGAGCTGCATGGCGTAGTCGCACTGGTACGCCTGGAACACGCGCGCCATGGCGTTGGGCGTGGCGGCGGTGAAATAGGCAAACACGAGGAAGGTCTTCCCCCCCGCCCGCTGCCGCGCCAGCGCGGAGCGCAGGGTCACGAAAAGCCCGTTCTGCCGCGCCGACCAGGCGCCCTCGCCCCAGCGGCGCACAAGGGAACCGGGAACGGGCAGGCCATTTTCATCCACCCCGTCAATCACGGGGGGGTTGTTCTGGCGCAGGTGGAGCGTCCGCGAAATCAACCGCGCCTCCGTCACCCCTTCCCCGTCCGCCAGCACGGCTTCCGCGCCCGGCTCGGGCCAGGTGAGCATTTCCACCGAGCCGTCGCGCAGCATGCACACCGTGGCAAGCCCCGGCCTCGGGCGGCTGAGAATGACACCGCTCTCCATGTAGCCGAAGTGGGTGCCCTGGTTCACTTTTGCAAAGGGGCCGAACTTGAACGCGCCATGCTCCCGCTTGAAGCCCCCAACAAAAACCGCCGCAACCCGGTCCGCCAGATGGGGCGGCACCGCGCCCACCGTGCTGAGCGGCGCAACCGTGCCGAACCCGTCGGGGCCGCCCCCGTTTTTGGGCTCAAAGGCGCAGTAGGACGACCATGCCACGCCCGGATGCTGCGCGCCCAGCGCGTACCCCAGGCCGTACATGTCCGTGTCCACCGCGAGCAGGTAAACAAGCGCCCGCGCCTCGTCGGTGCCCTTGTCGTACTTTCCGGGAGGAAGCACCCGGTCCGGATAGGATTCAAGGATGCCTTTTTCCACCCCCGAGGCGCGCGCGACACTGAACCACACACCGGGATGGCGCAGGGTTCTACGCCATTCGCCAAAATGAATTTCGGGTGCGCCCGCCCCGGCGCCCTCCAGGGCAATGTCCAGATGGGGAAGGGCGCAACCCTGCGCCGCCTCGGAGGCTTCCAGCCGCGCGGGAAGCGGCGCGGCCTCCCCCTTTGGGGAAAGGGGCAGGGCAACCCCCTCGGAGGTGGTGCCTGTGGCAAACTCCGCGCCGGGTATCAGGAAGGGTTTGGCCTGCTCCACCAGCCACGCGCCCGCGGGTACCCGCCGCAGCAGGTCCGTGGCGGTCTCGGTGGTCATGGCAAGCCCCGCCTTCTGGGAGCGCACCAGCACAAGCCCGTCGCACACGGGGGTAAAACAGGCCGGGAACCCCTTGCCGGGGCGCAATTCCTCGCACAGCAGCGGTTTGGCGGACAATGCCGCATCCTCAACCCCGACGCCGTCCCCCCAGAGGGGGTAATTGACAGGCGCGCCGCCGGGAGGGGTCACGGCCAGCCCGCCGGACCATAACGACAACGCCGGCCGCTCCCCGGATTCACCCACCGGGGGCGTCTCCAAATGGAACACGCGCGTCTCACCCCCGAATTTTGTCTCCAAAACATGCCATGCCCCGGCAAAGGGGTTAAGGTTGACCAGTCTTGCCCGGTCTCCCCTGCCGTTTTCCAGCACACTCTCCGTGCGGAACGGCTGAAGTTCGACCACCGACGGCACCTGTCCCTCCGGCAGCGGTGGCAGGGGCGGTTCCTCCACCGCAGGCTCGGGCATCTGCTCCGCAGCCTCATCCAGTCCGGCCATGCGCAACGGAGGCGTTGTCAGGGCAAGGGGAATCCGCACCTCCGCCGATACCTTCGGCATTAAGACCAATTCAGGGGGAAAAAGCCATTCCGCCCAGTCCTCCACACTCGGCTCAGGAACAGGCTCCGGTGTTTTGACGGCGGGCGCGGGGGATGCGACGGACGGCGTTGCCGGTTTCGGCATTGCCGCCATCACCGGGGACTCCTTGGGAAGGTGGCGCACGACATACCCCGCCGCCAGCAGCCCCGCCAGGGCGGGCACGGGCAGCATCCACAAAAAGAGCCTCAAAATCCGCCTTGCCGCCCGTTTCTTGGGCGCGGGGGCGGCCCCCCCCGGATGGGTCCGTCCGGCCAGGGCGGCACCCGCCAGAATGCGCTCCCTGATGCTCCATGCCTGGGGATCGTCCCCCTCCGCCAACAGCCGGTCGCAGTCGGCCAGCGCCTCCCCCCACCGTCCCAGCGCCTCATGGCACAACATGCGCGCAAACAGAAAATCAGGACGCCGCCGGTGCCCTTCGGACAGGGCCTCAAGCAGGGCAAGCGCCTCCCCGTGGCGGCCCAGGGGAATCAGGCAGAGGGCGCGCGAAAGGGCGAAGGTGTCCCTGCCGGGGTGCCGCGCGTGCAGCTCCTCCAGAATCGCCAGGGCTTCCCTGTGGCGGCGCGCCATGTGCAGGCGCCGCGCCTCGTGGTACCGCTCGGCGGTGTCTTTCTTGTCCAAAACCTCATGCATGACTGAAAACGGGCGTCTCCTCTCCCGCGGCAACAAACACCAACAACCAGCGCGGGGATTTTATATCCTGCGCCGCATCCATTACGAATCATGGGAATGCGCCGCGATCTTTGCGCCGGGAAAACATCCAAGCCTCCTTTGCCATCCCCGACGCCCCTGACGCCCATATTTGGGAAAGGGACCCCGCCCGGCGTTGCGTTGAACCCTTCCCGGCGGGTATGCTTTCCATTTCCGAGAGGTGCCAAGGGCGGGGTGCGTCCCGCAGGGGCGTTCCCGGAGCATACTGGTTTAGCGGAATCACGGCGGCGCGCCCCCGCGCGCGCCCCGAACCGGATAAATGGACTATGTACTTCAAGCATATAGAGTTGCAGGGTTTCAAATCCTTCGCGGACCGCACCGGCATCAGCCTGGAGCCGGGCATCACGGCGATTGTCGGACCGAACGGCTGCGGCAAGAGCAACATCCTCGATGCGCTCCGCTGGGCGCTGGGCGAGCAGAGCGCCAAGGCGCTGCGCGGTGCCCACATGCAGGACGTGATTTTCAACGGCAGCGGCCAGCGCCCCCCCACGGGCATGGCGGAGGTCTCCCTGACCTTTGACAACGCCGACGGACGCCTGCCCGTGGACTACAGCGAGGTGCAGGTGACCCGCCGCGTCTACCGCAGCGGTGAAAGCGAATACCAGATCAACAAGGCGCCGTGCCGGCTGAAGGACGTCCAGGAACTGTTCATGGACACGGGCATCGGCACCAACGCCTACTCCCTCATCGGGCAGGGCAAGATTGACCTGGTCATCAGCTCGCGCCCGGAGGACCGGCGCTTCCTCTTCGAGGAGGCCGCGGGCATCATCAAATACAAGACGCGCAAGCGCGTGGCCATGCGCAAGCTGGAGTCCGCCGAGCAGAACATGCTCCGGCTCGGTGACATCATCGCCGAGGTTGAGCGCCAGATGCGCAGCCTGAAGCGGCAGGTGAACGCCGCCATCCGCCACCGCGAGCTGACCGCCGCCCTGCGCGAGCTGGAGATCAGGAACGCCTGGCTCCAGTTCAACGAGCTGAGCGGCCAGGTGGCCGACCTGCGCGACCGTCTCGCCGCCGCCACAGACGCCTACGAGGGCACCGCCGCGGAAACGACGCGGCGCGAGGCCGAGGCGGAGCAGCTCAACGTGCAGCGCATCGAGCTGGACCGCGACCTCATGGGCCGCCGCGAGCGGGAGCACGAGATTGACTCCGAAATGGAGCGCATCGAGGGCAACGTCAAGCTGATGCGCCAGGAGATAGACTTCTGCCGCCAGCGCGCCCGCGAGGCCGCCGAGGAGCAGGAGGCGCTGAAAAACCGGGCCGAGTCCATTTCCAAGGATCACGGCGCCAGCGGCGAGCGCGCCGCGGCGCTGGAACTGGAGGTGCGCGCCGCGCAGGAGCTTCTGGCCGCCGCGCAGACCGCCCACGAGGAGGCCCTCGCCGCCGAGGCCGGGGCCGACGGCGATCTGGAAGGGGCGAGACGGAGCAGCATTGACGCGGTCAACATCCGCAACCGCGCCCAGACGGAGCTTGAAACCCTCGGCGTGGCCGTGGCGGGCGTGGATCAGCAGATCAGCGCCATCCTTGAGAGGCGCTCCCTGCAGGAGTCGAAACTGGCGGAAATGAAGGCCCAGGCGGAGGCCACCCGCGCCGCCCTGGAGGAGCGCCAGCGCCTGTTCTCCGGAACCGTGGAAACGCGCCGCGCCCGGCAGGCCGCCCGGCAGGAGCGCGCGGAGCGCGCCGCCGCCCTCAACAATGAATGGCAGAACCTGCGCGAGCAGAAAAGCAGCACCGAGGCGCGCCTCACCTCCCTGAAGGAGCTGCGCGACAGCTACGAGGGCTTCGCCGTGGGCGTGCGCGCCGTGATGATGGCGAAGCAGCGCGGCATCGCCGGCATGGACGGCATCATCGGCCCCGTGGGCGACCTGCTCTCCACGGACAAGGAATTCGAGCTGGCCGTCGAGGCGGCCCTGGGCGGCAACATCAACAATGTCGTCGTGGAAAAGGCCGACGCGGCCAAGAACGCCATCGCCTTCCTCAAGGAGCACCGCGCCGGGCGCGTCACCTTCCTGCCACTCGACACGATCCGCCCCAGCCAGGGCGACGACGAGGACAAGCTGCAAAACCGCCGGGGCATCATCGGCAGGGCCATTGACCGCGTCCACTGCGACCGCCGCATCATGCCCGCCGTGGAGTACCTGCTCTACAACACGCTCATCGTGGAAACAATCGACGACGCCATCCGCATCGCCCGCACCGAGCGGCGCTTCCCCCGCCTTGTCACCCTCGACGGCGAGGTGGTGTCCCCCGCGGGCGCGGTCACGGGCGGACGGGGACAGAAGGAAAACCACGGGCTTCTCGGCCGCAGCGCGGAAATCGAGGAGCTTGAGCAGCGCGCCGCCGCCGCGCTCCGGCGCATCGCCGAAATCGGCGCGGAGGCCCAGGGCGTGCAGGAGGCCATGCAGGCCCTCGCACTGGAAATCCGCGCGCTGGAGGAGGACGAGAACGGGCACCGCCAGGCCGTGAACGACCTGGGCGTGACCCTGGCGCGGCAGGGCGCCGAGTATGAAAGCCTCACCCAGTCCGACGAGCAGCTCGCCCGGCAGCGGGACGAGCTGAACGCCCGCCGAACCGCGCTCATGGGGCAGCGCGCCGCCGCGGAGGAGCGCATGGCCTCCGTGTCCGTGGACGACGAGGAGCTCCAGCGGCGCGTCAACGCCGCGCAGGAGGCCGCCGCCGCCGCGCGCAGGGAAACCGCCGCAAGGGCGGACGCGCTGGCCGACGCGCGGGTGCGCCTGGCCCAGCTCACCCAGCACATGGAGGAGGCGGAGCGCAACCGCGTCCGCGAGCGGCGCGAGCACGAGCAGGCGCTGGAGGAGGCGGGCCGCCGCGAGTCCGTGGCCGGGCAGATGCAGGAGCGCGAAAAGGCGCTGGAGGCGCAAATCGCCGGGCTGCTGGAAAGCGCGCGGGCCATGTCGGACACGCGGGAGCAGGCGCACAACGCCGTGCTGGAGGCGCAGCGCGCCCACAAGGCCCTCGCCGACCGGCTCGACGCCATCTCGAAGCAGCTCCGCGAACTGCGCGAAAAAACCAACACCGCCCAGAAGGAGGTGCACCGCCTCGAACTGGAATGCTCCCAGAAGGAGGACCGCATCGCCTTCTTCCAGGAAAACATCGCCCGCGACTACGGCCTGGCCCTCGGCTCACTGGACGAGGCGCAGGTGGGCACCGACGAGTACGACGAGAAGGAGCGCGACGAGGTCATCAAGGAGCACCGCAAGTCCCTGGAGCGGCTCGGCAACGTCAACCTCGCCGCCATCGAGGAGTACGAGACACTGGAGAAGCGCGAAAAATTCCTCAAGGACCAGGCCGAGGACCTGCGCCGCGCCCGCGAGGCGCTGCTCGGCGTGGTGAAGCGCATTGACGACACCATCACCCAGATGTTCCTCGACACCTTCAACGAGGTGAGCCGCAACTTCACGGAGTATTTCCGCCGCCTCTTCAACGGCGGCCAGGCGCGCATCTACCTCCTCGACGAGGGTGATCCCCTCGAGTGCGGCATTGAGATTGAGGCGCGCCCCCCGGGCAAAAAACCGCAGTCCATCTCGCTCCTCTCCGGCGGGGAGCAGGCCATGACGGCCATCTCGCTGCTGGTGAGCATCTTCGCCGCCAAGCCCAGCCCCTTCTGCGTGCTGGACGAGGTGGACGCGCCCCTGGACGACGCCAACGTCGAGCGGTTCCTCAGCGTGGTCGAGGAATTCACCGACCGCAGCCAGTTCATCATGATCACCCACAACAAGCAGACAATGTCCCGCGCGTCGGCCCTCTTCGGCGTGACCCAGCAGGAGCTGGGCGTGTCGCAGATTGTCTCGGTGCGGGTCGAGGACGCGGCCGTCAACTGACGGGCCGGGCGGAGCGGCCATGGCCACGGACACAGCGGATACCGCCCCCATCCGGGTGCTGCACCTTTTCAGCAACCACAAGTGGACCGGACCGGCCGAGCCAGCCCTGAACCTTTGCGCGGCCCTGCGCCGCGCGGGGGCGGACACCGTGTTCGCCTGCGCGCCGGGGCCGGACGGGGGGGTGAACACCCTCGTTGAAACCGCCCGCGACCGGGGCGTGGAGCCCCTGCTCTCCTTCCGCCTGGGCAAGCACCGCAACCCCTGGCGCAACTTCTTCGACAGCCTCGCGCTGAACCGCTGGCTGCTGGAGAACCCCTGCGACCTCATCCACTGCCACCTCGACAACGCCCACGAGATCGCCCTGGGGCCCGCGCAAAAGCGCGGCATCCCCGTGGTGCGCTCCAGCTACGAGGGGACCGGGTTTCCGGAGACGCCGCGCCACCGCCGCCTGATGCGCGCCGCGGCCGCGGTCATCGAACCCTCCGAAATGGCGCGGGAACACGACACCGCCGCCTTCGGCCTGGAGCCGGAGCGCGCGGTGGTGATCCCCAACGCCGTGGACACGGAACGCTTTCACCCAACCCGCGAACTGCCCGACGGGCGTCGCTGGCTGAACCTGCCCCCCTCCGCCTTCATCATCGGCATCGTGGCGCGGATGCAGACCCACCGCCATTATGAGGACCTCTTCGGCGCGCTGGCGCGGCTGGTGAAGGACGCGCCCAACGCCCACCTCGTCGTGGTGGGCCGGGGCACGAAGCAGGCGCAGGTGGGTTTTGAGCCGGTGAAACGGCTCGGCCTCGAAAAGCACGTCCATTTCACCGGCTACATCGCCGGGGAAAACTACGCGGGCATGCTCCGCGCCTTCGACGCGGGCGTGTTCCTCGTGCCCGGCAGCGACGGCACCTGCCGCGCCGCACGCGAAATCATGGCCTCCGGACGCCCCGTGGCCGCCGCCGACCGGGGCATGCTGCGCGAAATCGTCCACCACGGGGAGGACGGCCTGATCTTTGACGGAAGCACCGAGGGGCTGCTGCGGGCCGTCGCAAGCCTCTGCGCCGACAGGGCGCTCTGCGCCCGCCTCGGGCAGAACGCGCGGCGAACCGCCGAAACCAGCTATTCCCTCAACGCCCAGGCCGCCGCCGTCATGAACCTGTACCGCGCCGTCCTTTCCCGCCGCTCCGGCTGACGTCCCCCCTCCCCGCCGACGGCCCCTCCCGCCGCGCCGCCAGACGCAGCTTGATCACCGCCCTGCGCACCCCCCGCGACACCGCCGAGGGCGACAGGCCCAGACGCGCCCCCGCATCACGGCAGTTGCGGCCGCCCAGGCAGCATTCCTCAAGGCAGGCCCGCTCCGTTTTTGTCAGACGCCGACCCGCCTGACGGCGCACCCAGGCCAGCAGTTCGGCCCTGCGCGCCGCCCATGCCAGCGCGGCCTCCCGCTCCGCATCCGTCTCATGCCACGCCCCCGCCGACTCCGGCAGTTCCGCGAGGCGCAACGGATCCACATGCACGCACAGGCGGTTGCCCCGGCTTTCGCCGCCCTCCCCGGTGTCCATGCCCGGCTCCAACCCCGCATTTTGCTCTTTCATCTTTACTTCCTCCATGCCCCGGCGGCGCGGCGGCCCTTCCGCCGCATTCCCCGGATGCCGCGCCAAGTGTGCCGCCGCCGGGGCCGGAAAGTACTTTGCCGCCCCTGCGCACCCCCTGCGATTTCACTGTGTTTTGCGGGTCCCGCGCCGTGACCGCTTTGCCCCCTCTTTGCGCCGAACCGGGCGATACCGGTAAAATAAGCACCGCGCCGGGCCGGTCCACGCAACAAAAGGGAACACGCCATGACCATCATTGAACGCATCCAGGAAGGCATCAAAGAATGCACAAAGAACCGGGAAATGCTGCGGCTGGACACGCTGCGCATGGCCAAGGGCGCCCTGCTGGTGAAGATCAAGGAGGGCGGCCACGGGGACGGCCTCTCCGATGCCGAGGCGGTTGCCGTGCTGCGCGCCGAGGTGAAAAAGCGTCAGCAAAGCATTGAAACATACCGCGAAGTGAACCGGCCTGAAATGGTGGAACAGTTGGAGCAGGAAATCGCGTTCATGCTGGAATTCCTGCCTCAGCAGTTGTCCGAGGCCGACCTGGAGGCCAAGGTGCGCGAATACCTTGCCGCCCATCCCGAGATGAACCACGCGGGAAAACTCACCGGCGCGATGAAAAAGGAACTGGGCGATCAGGCCGACGGCAAAATGCTCATGGACATCTGCAAGCGCCTCATCGGCTGAATGTCCTGGGCTTTACGCCCATCCCCCCAAAAAAATTGGCACCGGCGTCGTGTCACATTCACGACGCCGGCGCTCTTTCCCGGGTCAACCAACCACATAACGCCGGCCCTCCTTGGGGAGAAGCCGGAGGAACGCAGATATTAAACGGAGGGCTTGGCCTCTTCCTTGGGGGCGGATTCGGATTTCTCACCGCCGCCGCAGCAGCCCTTGCCGTCCGACTTGGGGCAGGACTTGGCATCTTTGCACTTGTCGCTCTTGGCACAGCCTTCCTTTTTCTCACAGGAGGACTTTTCGCCGCAGGATTTCCCATCCTTGGCCTCGCCGTCCGCCGCCTGGGCCATGTCAACCGGCTTCTCAGCCACGGAGGTTTCCACCTTGGGCTCCGCCGTTGCGGCCATCGACTTGGGACAGCATGCACCGCCCTTTGCGGCCTTTTCCTGGCAGGATTTGCCGGAGGCGGCCGCCTTTTCAGGGGTCAGGCCAAGCGCAGAGCCCAGCTTGGCTATCGGGCATGAACCGGTGGAACAGCCGCCCTCAGTGGATGGCTGGCCGTTGGAGGCCAGCACCTGGGAGGTCGTCAGCCCCGCCACAAGCAACACCAGCAGGGTGAACAGCACCCAGGGCCTGCGGTTGCCCTTGCGCGGGCTTTCCGTCGCCACAACCTCAGAATTTGCAACCTTTTCCGCCGTTTCTTCCGTCACAGGCGTCTCGTTTTCTTTCCATTCGCTCATGATCGTCTCCTTTCGTTTTCACCAAAGCCACACTTTGTATACCATACTAAACGATTGTTTTGCAACACTAATTTCCGGCGCGGCGTGTTTTGCCCGCTGCGTCGCGGACAAACCCGTCCCAACCGCCCTCTCGCCAGCGCCTAGAACACGGCACCGCCGCTGGCTTACAATCCCCCCATGACCGACAACCTCTTCGAACACGCCGCCGCGGACCGGCTGAGGCGCGAGGCCCCGCTGGCTAGGCGCGTCGCACCGCGCACGCTGGATGATCTGGTGGGCCAGGAGCACATCCTCGGCCCCGGCAAAATCCTCCGCCGCGCCATAGAGGCGGACCGAATCACCTCGCTGATCCTGTACGGTCCGCCGGGTTCCGGAAAAACCGCCCTGGCGCGGCTCATCGCCATGCGCACCAAGTCCGTGTTTGAACCGCTGAACGCCGTCACGGCGGGGGTGAAGGAACTGCGCGAACTCATCGCGGCGGCCCATGAACGACGCATCCACGACGGCCGCAAGACCATTGTGTTTGTGGACGAAATCCACCGCTTCAACCGCGCCCAGCAGGACGCGCTCCTGCCCGATGTGGAGAACGGCAAGATCACCCTCATCGGCGCGACCACGGAAAACCCCTTCTTTTCCGTGGTGGCACCGCTCCTCTCCCGCTCCCAGATTTTCGAATTCAGGCGGCTGGAGGAGGCCGATCTGCTCCGGCTCATGGAAAACGCCCTCGCCCACCCCGACCGGGGATTTCCCGAAGTGACGGTGGACGCCGCACCCGAAGCGCTGGCCCACATGGCCCGATACGCCGAGGGCGACGCCCGCCGCGCCCTGAACGCCCTGGAAGTCGCCCTGCTCACCACGCCCGTGGAGGACGGCGCCCTCCGCATCACCGCCGATGTGGCGCGGGAATGCATCCAGCGGAAGATGCTCCATTATGACGGCGCGGGCGACGAGCACTATGACGCCGCTTCGGCTTTCATCAAGAGCATGCGCGGCAGCAGCCCCGACTCCGCCGTGTACTGGATGGCGCGCATGCTGGAGGCCGGGGAGACGCCCCGTTTTGTGGCGCGGCGCATCTGCATCGCCGCCGCCGAGGACGTGGGCAACGCCGATCCCATGGCGCTGGTGGTGGCCACAGCCGCATGGCAGGCCTGCGAATTCATCGGCATGCCCGAGGCGCGCATCATCCTGTCCCAGGCGGCCACCTACGTGGCCACCGCCCCGAAAAGCAACGCCGCCTACCTGGCCATTGACGCGGCGCTGCGCGATGTGCGCATGGAAAAGACCGAGGAGGTGCCCAACCATCTGCGCGACACCCATTACAAGGGCGCGAAACGGCTGGGCAGGGGCGCCGACTACCAGTACGCCCATGATTTTGAGGGCGGTTATGTGCCGCAGGACTACGGCATCCCGCGCGGCGCCTACTACACCCCCTCGGACCGGGGTCACGAGGCCATAATCCGGGAATACCTTGCGGAACTAAACCGGCGGGATGCGGCGGAGGAATCGCCGCAGGAAACAACGCCCACTGAATGACGCCCCGCTTCCCCCACTCTTTGCACCATTGACTGGTGAATACTATTAAAATATCTTGACACACCAGTGTCTATTGGGTATAGTTGGGACAGGGAGAAAAGGTGCCGGCACCGTTGGTGCGGTGTTGTCGTTTACGCTGAAACGCAAAAAGGCACAGGGAGGTAAAAGTTTATGGCTATTTTGAATTCCACAAATCCGGCAAGGGTGATTTTGTGCGTCCTGCTGGCCGTCGGAATGCTGGCGACGCCGGGATGCGTCAAGACTTCGGCCCCGGAAGTTACGGGGATCACCCAATCCGCCGCGGAGGCGGCCATAAAAAGCGCGGGGCTGGTTTTGGGCTCCGTAACCGGGGAGTTCAGCGCCACCATTCCCGCGGGTGACGTCATCCGCCAGGATCCCCCGGCCAGCACACCACTCAGTCCCGGCGGGACGGTCAATCTGGTTGTCAGCAGGGGGCCGGAGCCGGTTGTCGTGCCCGATGTTGTCGGTCTTTCGAGGATCGACGCCGCCACACTCCTCGCAAACGCGGGCCTGCTTGCGGGCGGCATCACCTTCGAATTCAGCAACACCGTCCCATCAGGCGGGGTGCTCGCCCAAACCCCCGCCGCAGGCGCGCAGGCTGCCGCAGGCGACGCTGTCGCACTCTCCGTCAGCAAGGGGCCGTGGCCCGTTGCCGTGCCCAATGTGTGCAACATGACCCAGGCCGCCGCCGAAGCGGCCCTGCTCAACGCCGGCCTGGCGGTTGGCGCCGTGATCGGCGAAATCAACGGTATCGTCCCCGTGGGCAGTGTCATCAGGCAGAATCCCCCCGCCAATAGAAACGTGCCCCCCGGCTCCACCGTCGCCCTGACGGTCAGCATTGAATCCGGGTTGATCGCCGTGCCCGATCTGGCCGGCATGCCGGAGAATCTCATCCCGACATTTCTTGTGCAACGGGGCCTGACTCTCGGTGTGACAACCCGGGAATTCAGCCTCACCGTCCCCGCAGGCAGCACTGTCAGCCAGCACCCGGCGGCCAACACCATGGTGAACCGGGGCACCGCCGTCAATCTGGTTGTCAGCAGGGGGCGGGAAGCCATTGTCCCCAATGTTGTCGGCATGACGCAGGCTGCGGCGGTAACCGCCATTATTGACGAGGAACTGGTTGTGGGCGCCGTTTCCAGAACATTCAGCGACACGATCACCGAGGGAAGCGTCATCAGCCAGTCCCCCGCCGGCAACGCGCACGAGAGCGTTGGAACGGCGGTTGATCTGGTGGTGAGCAGCGGTCCGCAGGAGGGTGACCTGGTGGATGTGCCGGACGAAAATCTTGCCGCCGCCATACGCGGCCAACTGGGACTGGCAGCCGGCTCCCCCCTGACCACGGTGGACATGGCCGCTCTGGTGTCCTTTTTCCCGCTCAGTCTGGACATTGCCGATCTTACCGGACTGGAGCATGCGGTCAACCTGAAGGAACTGTGGATTGGCGACAACCAGGTGGCGGACATCACCCCGCTCGCGGAGCTGTCAAGCCTGGAATGGCTGATGCTCAACCACAACGAACTGGCCGACCTCACCCCCCTCGCGGGACTGACAAGTTTGAAGGCGCTGGCCCTGGACCACAACCAGTTGGCGGACATCTCCCCGCTTGCGGGACTGGCAAACCTGGAGGCGTTGAGTTTGGGCCACAATCAGGTGACTGATCTTGCCCCGCTTGCGGGGCTGGCAAATCTGTCGACCCTGTGGGTTGGCAACAACGAAATCACGGACGTCACCCCGCTGGCGGGATTGTCAAAACTGAACGACCTGATCCTTTTCAACAACCAAATCACATCCGTCGCACCCTTTGTCTCCGGTGCCATTTTCACAGCCGCAGCATCAGAACCCTTCCTCCGTCTGGGGGGAAACCCCCTGTCTTCCGATGCGCTCACGGTGGAAATTCCGGCCCTGCAGACGCGCGGGGTGACGGTGCTTGCTGAATAAGACTGGAACCGCCTCAAACAATGGTTTAATGGTTGCTTTGGGTGTTCTGCCCGTCCGGCGGCAAAACCGCAGGGGCAGAACACCTTTCAAATTTGGAAATAAATTCCTTCGGCACGACAGAGCACCCTTTGACAGGCCCCGGCGTGCCCGCCTATAATCCCAAACAATCCTAACCCTTTTGGGTAAATAGGGTTCCGTTGTGTTGCCCACAAAACCGCCGGAAAGATGCAATGAACGACACACCCGACGCCGTTGTCCCCGCACCCCGCCCGTCCCGGCGGAAACCTTTCCTCGTGGGCTGCCTCACGGGAATGGTCGCCGGTCCGGTGTTGATTGTGGCACTGGCCGTGGCCGGCTCCTTCCTTTTCTCGGACTACATCATCGCCCAAAAGCGGGCCAGGTTGAAATCCCCCTCCATCACCACCGGCACCGCCGCAGACTATTCCCTCACCGTGAAAACGCCCGATGGTAAATCCCTCAACCTGGGTGAACTCAGGGGGCAAACTGTTTTTCTCCATTTTTGGAGCCCCAACTGTGTGGAATGTCTGAGTGAGTTGTCGGGGCTCAGGGGATTGCACCAGTCCGTCAAAGACGACAATGTCGCCTTTCTCGCCGTGGCGGTGGGCGGTTTCGATGAACTAGACGAGGCCGTCACCCGCGAGGGGGTGGACTTCCCAGTGTACACCTGCGCCGATCCCCTTCCGGAAATGTACCAGGGTGGTGTGCCTATGACCTTCATTCTCTCCCCATCCGGACAGGTGGCAATGAGGCATCCCGGCGCGGCAAACTGGGACACCCCGGCGGTGGCCGCATTGCTCGGCACGCTGGCTGCCACAAAAACCTCCCCTGCCGCCCGGTAATCTGTTGACTCTTTCTGCGTTAACTGTTTTCAAAGCCAAAAACCTAATGTGCCATGGGAATTTGACACGTGTTCCCCCATGGACAATCCCCCATAAATGAACCCGAAAAACGATATTCCCAAATCGTTGACAGGTATTCCCTTTCCTGCGTATAATGACAACATAAAGGTTTAATTTGCTTTGTGTTAAATTGGGTAGGATGGTGTCGGTGCCGACTCGAACGGAGATTATCCTGCGTCCCAAGGGGGCGCTTCGGATAGGTCAACCATGAAGAGCGCAGGTGTGCATATTCTTAAGTCCTTTTGGGAAAGGCATCAAGCATATCGGATGTGCTGACGGTTGCCGTTTTCCTTGCGTGTCCGCCGCCGCTCCTGTCCACCCGTTGGATCCAACAATGACCCCTTGCGGGACAGGAGGTAAAGTGCATGCCGATGAGTATGGTCGTGGCGGCTGCCGCCGTGGCCGGAATTGTGGTGGGGGCGGTTTTGTTCGCCGTCATCGCACGGGTCCGGGGCAGCAGCGAACTGGGGAAGGCGCGCCGCGAATCGGCGCAAATCATCACCAACGCGGAGCGTGAGTCCGCGTCCATCATCAAGGACGGCAAAAGCGCCGTCAAGGAACTTGAGATCAACCTGCGCGCCAAACTGGAACAGGACGCGCGCGAACTCCGCAGGCAGGTGGCGGAGGTGGAACGCCGGCTGGCGGTGAAAGAGGAGGGTCTGGACAACCGCGCTGCGGCCCTCGACAAGGCGGCCGTTGACCTGAACACGCAGGAACGGGCGCTGGTCGCCCGCGACAAGGCGAACGAAAAGGAGCGGGAACGGCTGGCGGTGCTGATTTCCGAGCAGACCACGAAACTGGAGGCCATCGCCGGACTCACCGCGGAGCAGGCCCGCAAGGACCTCTTCGCCCGCCTTGAAAACGAGGTCAAGCGCGACTGCGCCCTTGAACTGAAGCGCATTGAGGATGAAATGCGCGAAAACGCGGACAAAAAAGCCCGCTGGATTGTGGGCGAGGCCATTCAGCGCTGCGCCGCCGACCACACCGCCGAGTCCACCGTGTCCGTGGTGGCCCTGCCCAACGACGACATGAAGGGGCGCATCATCGGCCGCGAGGGCCGGAACATCCGCGCGCTGGAAAACGCCACGGGCATCAACGTCATCATTGACGACACGCCCGAGGCGGTGGTTCTTTCCGGTTTTGACCCGGTGCGCCGCGAAATCGCGCGCATCACCCTCGAACGGCTCATCCAGGACGGGCGCATCCATCCGGCGCGCATCGAGGAAATGGTGGAAAAAATCACCGAGGAACTCGCGCGCACCATCAAGGAGCGGGGCGAGGAGGCCTGCATGGAGGTGGACGTCCACGGGGTGCACCCGGAACTGGTGAAGTTGCTGGGCCGTTTGAGCTACCGCACCTCCTACGGGCAGAACGTGCTCAAGCACTCCATGGAAGTCTGCCATCTGGCGGGGCTGATGGCCGCAGAACTGGGCGTGAACGTCCATGAGGCCAAACGCGCCGGACTGATCCATGACATCGGCAAGGCGCTCACCCATGAGGTGGAAGGCTCCCATGCCATTCTCGGCCATGACCTCTGCCGCCGTTACGGGGAAAGCGAGGTTATCGCCAACGCCGTGGGCGCGCACCATGCCGAGATGCCCATGAACACCATGATCGCCGTGCTGGTGCAGGCGGCGGATGCCATGTCGGCGGCCCGTCCCGGTGCACGCAGCGAAATGCTGCAAAACTACATAAAACGCCTCGAACAGCTCGAAACCATCGCCGACGGATTCCCCGGCGTGGAGAAAGCCTTCGCCATCCAAGCCGGCCGTGAGGTGCGCATCGTGGTCCAGCCCGACAAGATTAACGATGCCGAGGCCATTCAGTTGTCCCGTGACATCGCCCGCAAGGTGGAGGCGGAAATGACCTATCCCGGCCAGATTCGGGTGACAGTGGTCCGCGAAACCCGCGCGGTGGACATCGCAAAATAACACAAACGGATGTGTCGCATTTTTACCGGGAACGGCATAAGCGCCGTTCCCGGTTTGTTTTATGAACAATATGCACCTGAAACGTAAGGAACCATGCGCGATGGACACCAACAAAAACCAATTCAAAACGCTGGAAGAATTCTGGCCTTTTTATCTTGGCGAGCATAGTTGGAAATTAAACCGAAGCCTCCATTTCATCGGGTCCGGCCTCGGACTTGTGTTCCTGGTGCTGGCGGTGGTGTTGCGGATGCCCCTGCTTATCCTTGGGGGATTTGTCTGCGGCTATGCTTTTGCGTGGATTGGGCATTTTTTTATCGAGAAAAACCGTCCGGCCACCTTCAAATACCCCTTGAAATCCTTCATATCCGACTGGAAAATGTTTTATTACATTCTCACCGGACGGATAGATGAAGAGTTCAAAAGACTCAACCTTGTCTCCAGATAGACCGGCACGTCATCCCCCGCTTTGTTGCCTGTCTCTGGCATCCAACCTTGCCCTTAAGGGACTTGGGGCCTTTCCCTACCAGTCCAGACGCATGCCGGGCCGGGCGAGGGCCGCGCTCAGCACATCCACCCTGGCCGCCCCAGCCCTGCGCAACACCCGCGCGCATTCCCCCACGGTGCCGCCGGTGGTGACCACATCGTCCACCATCAGCACAATCCTGCCCTTCACCGTGTCGCCAACCACGGCAAAGGCGCCCCGCACGTTGGCGGCGCGTTCCTCCGCCTTGAGGGTGCTCTGCGCCACAGTGGGCCGGATGCGCTGGAGCGACTCGTCCACCTTCGCGCCGGGAAACAGCGGCAACAGTTCCTGAAGCAGCAGTAATGACTGGTTGAACCCCCGTTCCCGCAGGCGAACCCGGTGCAACGGCACCGGAATGAGCAGGTCATATGCCGCCGCAGGCCCCCCCTCCCGATCCACATGCGCCCTCATGGACTCCGCCAGCGGCTCCGCAAGTTTCCGTTTCCCCTGAAACTTGAACAGGCGCACCGCCTGCTTGACCACCCCGTCATAGCGGGCCGCGGCCAGGATGCGTGTGATGTGTTTTGCGGGCCGTTCGCGGCAGCCTGCGCAGGGAAAGTTGGGCGCGTTTCCAAGCCCAACCATGCGGTCATGGGGTTTGCCGCAGAGGGGGCAGTAGGGTGGATCGATCCACGGGGCCTTGTGCCAGCAGTCGGGGCAGAAAAAACCGTTCTCCTCGGTGAGTAGCCGCATGTCGCAGGCCTTGCAGTACACGGGCAGGAAAACATTCCTCCACGTGAGCCGCCATGCCGGATCCGACAGGGCGGCCCCGATGCGGAAAACCAGCCCCCGCTCAGGCGTTGACGGCTTCACCGACGCCATACACACGCACCGCGTTGTTGTGGAGCAGCGCCAGGGCGGCCCCGCGCCGCGCCCCCTGATCCAGGGACATGCCTCCGCATTCCCCCTCGATTTCGTACAACAGCATCTCCTTCTGGTATTGGGAGGAGCCCACGGCCATCTCCACACTGGTGGCGTCCTGGGAGCACATGATTTTGTGCAGGGGCACGTAACCCAGCCATTCCATGAACGACCGGTGCAGGAATTCAGGGTTAAGTATGGGCTGCCAGCACGTGTCAATGAACATGTTCGGGCACATCTTTACGAGATATCCCGACTCGGACAGGAAGGGCCAGCAGTGAAGCATGACCACGTTCATTTTCGGGTAGCGCCGCGCAAGCGCCTCCAGCGGCAGGGGACCGGATTCCGTGAGGTTGTTTGTGCCCACATGCACCTGGTGCGGCCAGCCCCGGTCATGCGCCTGGCGGCAGCATTCATGGACCACCCAGTCCCCGAAGGCGCGCTGCTGCGTTTCATCCAATTCGCCGCGAAACCGCACGTTTTTCCCGTCCACCACCGAAAAATCCAAGTCCCGGCTGTAGGCCTGCAATTGTTTTATGCCCGTGCCGCCGTTGGCCGCCGCCCGGTCGCAGATGCGGCCGATAAATTCGCGCCAGCTCCGCACGTCCACGGGGTCAACCCCCGTGGCCTGCGCCAGTTCGTCCCTTGCCGGGCACTTCTCCCGCCACATCCTGACCAGCGGATCAATGCGCAGAATGGTGCCGCAGTACGCCCGCTCCGCCGCCGCCGCCGCGGCGTTCTCCGCCCGCCAGTAATACAGGGGATGCACCGGGCGGATGAGCCCGCTGAATGCGGCGCTTTTCATGGCGCTCCGGTGCCAGGCGTGCAGATCCCCATAGGCCGCGCCGATGCGCTTGTCCGCCTCCAGCCAGTCGTCGAACCCCAATTGCGCCAGATCAACCCCGTGCAGAAAACGCACCCCCCGCGCGGTGCATTTGAACACGCCGGTGAGGCGGCGGTGCTCCAGGTGGGGCCGGATGGCGCTGAAGGCTGCCTCCGGCGCGACGGCCCACCACGCCGCAAAGGAGTCCCCGCCGCCCCCGTCCCTCGCAAGTTGATCGGGGTTTGTGCCCCCCGAATGCATCCAGCCGCCCCCGTAGGGGTCCAGCACCAAATCCCACACGGACACGGGCCGCACGGGACAGGCGCCCGCCTCCGTGTCCGCCCGGAAGCCGTCCTCCCCGCCGCCGACCGCCGCAATGCTGCCCCAGTGCTCATGGGCGCAGAAATTGGGCATGTTAAGCAGTTCCTGGGCCGAATGCCACACCTTCGCGCCTTCAGGGGTGGAACCTGAAAGGTGTTCCCCAAGGTCCGCGCCCCAGGCCCTCAGCGCGCCCAGCGCGCCGGCCGTTCCGCAAAAAAAATCCCTTCGTTTCATGACGGCATCCCCGGTTGGGTGTTTCTCGCCTGCGTTCAATCTACACGGTTGGGCGGGCTCCGGGCAATCCGGCGCTTTGAATAATGCGGCCGGAAAAGTCGTCCGGTTGTGCAGGCATGTTCCGGCGGCCCTGACATGGTATGATTGGATGTCGCCGGAGGAAGGAGCGGCAGGATGAAACGGATGATTGGCGGCATGGGCGCGCTGGCGGTTTTGATGGTCATGCAGGGCTGCAACACCACCCCGGTGCAGGACGGCGTTGTCGCGGGCGGCCTGGTGGGCGCCGGACTCGGCGCAATCGCGGGCAGCACCATGGGCAAGACCGGCGAGGGCGCGCTCATCGGCGCGGGCGCGGGCGCCATCACAGGCGCGCTCATCGGCGACCACATAGACAAATCGACGGCACCGGCGGCGGCACCGGCTCCTGTGTCACCCCCGCCGCCCCCGCCGACGTTGGGGCATTATGAAACGCGTGTGGTAACAGGGCCTTCAGGAGAACGGTATGAGCAGCGGGTCTGGGTCACCCGGTGACAGCATCGGCAAAAGCCCCCTCTTCAGCCAGCGCCGCTGGCGGATGGCGGGCGTGGCCTGTCTTGCGGGGGCGCTGCTCATGGTCATTGTCGGCAGCCCCCTGCTGCACGGCGACAGTCCATGGTGGTTCTGGCTGGGTTACGGCGCGCTCTTTTTCGCGCTTGTCATCGCGGCGGTGTACATAGCCATTCTGGACCTTCAGTTCACCAAGCTGAAATACCGGCTTGGCCAGCGGGAAATCTTTCTGGACACCCTGGGCAGTGAGGATTTCCGGGAAGAGTTGCGCGCCACCCGGGAAGCGCGCGGGGATGCCGGAAAAGACGCAAACGACGGGAACGAACCGCGGATCTGAGTGTTTTCACCCCTTTCCGGTTCAGGCATCCGCCCCGCGAAGCCGCACCTCCGGCTCCGCCGCAACCGGCTCAATCGCCTGATTCGGTGAAATCATGTTGAACCTGGTGTGGTTGAACACCCACATGGTTATGAAACCGAAGGCCCCCACAATGTGCCACAGCGCGTGCCAGGGAATGATGCGCACCGTGATTTGGTCGTTGGACGCCGTGGCCATGAGCATGCCCGTGAAAAAACAGGTGATCATGGTGAAAAAGAGCGGCCTTGTCTCCCTGGGAATGGTCCTGTAGTTCCATGCAAAAAGACCGACCACAATCCAACCGTTGACTATCAGCGCCACCTCCCCCGCATAAAACTGTCCGAAGGTGCCAAAACGCAGGAGGGGATGCTTGTTCCCGGAAATGGTTTCATACACCAGCCATCCCAACACCGCCGTATCCAGCAGGGTGATGAGGCGCAACAGGGAAAAGCGCCTCGCCGGAGGCATGAAATCACCGCTCGCCGCGACAATCAGCGCCCAGGCAAGCAGGATGTTCGTGCCCACGTCAAAAAAGGAGGCCACCAGGTTCCCCTCCATGGAATGCAGCCAAACCGTCGGCACCCCCGTCACAAAGATGCACGCATAGGCAAAAATCCAGCGGCCCGGCTGGCGTTTTGTCATGAACGTGAACAGCAGGGGCATGATACCGGCAAGGCAGGTGCAGTAGGAGGTGACAATATTGGCCAGTTGCGCGTCATGCAGGTATTCCATCCCAAATTCCCTCATGGTTACAAGATTAAAACTTGGCGATATTTGCAACACACCCAAAAAGACCCGCCTTGGGGAAGGCGGGTTTCATTGCGGAAATTATTCAGGTGATTGGGGTTATTCCAAGGGAACCTGTGAACCGGCATCCAGAATGAGCATTTTTTGGCCGTTGGAAATGGTGAGCTTCTTGGTGGAGGAACTGTATTCGTTGGCCCGCCAGTTGCCCACAATGGTGTCGCCCAGATTGACATCCACAGGGGTGGTGCGCCCGTCCCGGTGGTTCACCACCAGCCTGAACCGGGGGGGCATGCCCTCCTTGTGGAAAACACCGCGCATTTCCACCGTGCTTCCATAGGTGGCCGGATCCACATTTTCCGGCATTGTTTCCACGGATTCAGGCTGTTGCTGCCCGTTTTGCGGGAGATCCTGCCCGTCTTGACCGGGCACAACCTGCGGCAACTGGGTGCTGTCCGCAGGGGTTGGGGGGGCGGCAACGGCCACCGGCGGGATGGCCGGAGGCTTTGGCAACGCCGTTTCTGACGCCTTTGACGGGCTGGAAACCGGCGGGGCAGGAGGCGTGGGCGGGGACACGGCCAAGGGTGTCGGCGCGGGTTCGGCTGCCGTTTCGGGCTGGGATGCCGGGGAAAGGGGAGGCAATGCCGCGGACGGCGGTTTAACCACAGCCGGACGACCGGGTGTGGGCACGGCCATTTTTCCCGCCGTCAAGGGGGCGACCATCACCGCCACGGCAAAAAGCACCACCCCCATGAATCCGGAGGCGGGGGCAATCCACCAAAAACTTTTCTCCCCGCGCATGGCCATGTGCGTGGCGGCGGCCATGCCGCCCCATCCCAGGATTCCCACAGCCACCCCGGCCCAAATTTCCCATCCCCCGGCGGCGCTTCCGAGCGCGCGCCCCAGCCCAAGCCCCAGCCCGAGGACAAAGGTCATCACAATCCAAAGTCCGGAAAAGGCAAGCCCGCGCCGGGACGCGCCCTGAAGCACGGTCACCAGGCAGGCCAGCAGCGCGCCCATAATTAGGAGAAAGCGCACCGAATTGACCGGGAAAAACACGGCGGCCACAAGAAAGGCCAGCGCCGCCCCGTAGGCGGGCGCTGCCTCGCGCGCCAGATGGGAAATCTCCCCCGGGGCGTTGAGCCTGCGGAACAGGGTGGGCTGCTCGTTCGGCAAATCGCCGGGGGAATTGGCCCCCAGCGCGCCCCGCGCCCACTGGCGCAGGTTGCGCAAATCGGCCAGCGCCCTCTCCAGCAGTTCCCTCTCCTCCGCCGCCTGCTGCTCGTTCAGCCCCCCCCGCGCGGCGGGCAGGGTGTTCTGGGCGAGCAGCCGCTGGTACGCCTCCACGGCGCCCATGTCCGACTCAAAATCCTTGACAACCTGCTTCAGCCGCGCCTGGCAGAAGGCCACCCGCGCCCTGGCGCGCCTGCGCTCGGACTCCGCCTGCATGCGCCCGTCCAGGGCCGCCGCGGCGGGCAGATTTTCCTCCTGGGCCAGCCGCCGCCACTCCGCGTGCCTCCGCTCGGCGAGGGAACGCGCCTCGAAGGCCAGCCTCAGTTCGTCCGTGTGGCGCTGCAGCGGCGGCCTCGGATCTTCGGAAACGGGGGGGATGTCCCCGCCGATGGTTTCCAGGTTCACCGCGTCAAGACCGGTGTCAAGCCGCCCGCCCGCCTCGTGGGCGTTCGCGGCGCACAGCCAGCCCTTGAGGTTGACCCGCTGCCGCTCCAGGTTTTCCCGGCGCGCGCGCAGCGCGCCCACCCGGGCGAAATAAAGCTCAGGACCGAGTTCGCCCACCCGGAAACTGAGCATCACCTTGGCGATGTCCTCCATCACTGCGACTAGGCGCTCGTCCGCCTCAAAGAGCAAATCCTTCAAACGCCTATCCAGCCGCCGCCGCGCCCTGCGCACAATGCGCGTGTACGCGTTGGCCGTTTCCGTGTCCATCCCTTCGGGGGACGCCTGTTCCCCTCCTCCGTTTTCACCTTCGGGCAGCAGGCGCGCCTCCAGGGAAAGAAGAATTTGCAGCGGTTCCAGCGGATCAAGCGCGGTCACGGCCTCCTCATGGGGGGGCTTTTCCACAGGCGGGGGCGTCTCCGTGGCGGACGCCTCTTTTTTGACCGGCTCCGCGGGGAGCCCCGGATCGGAGTCCTCCCGCAACAGGGCCGGGTTCGGCGGCAATGGCTTTTGCCTGGGGGCCGGGGTGGCGGGTTGTTCCAGTTTTTCTGGATTGAATCCGCTGTCCCTCTTGGGCTTGGAATCAGTGTCCGCAGGCCGCAAACCCGACGGGGCAACCGCGGGGGTGTCTTGTCTTTTTGACACCGGTTCGGGCGGGGAAGAACCTGCCCGCTCCTGTCCGCGCACCCGCTGGCCGGGCTCCCGCATCAGTTCCGGATGGTCCACCAACCGGATATCCCGGCCTATGGCCACCGCCTCATCCGGCAGGGGAATCCAAAATTTGCGGCGGCAGGAAACACATTTTCCCGGTTTTCCGAGCATATCTGGAATAATGCGCATTTTCTGCCCGCAGAGACAGAAAAAACGGTAATCTTTAAACTCCACGCTCAAAGGCGTCCACCCCCGCATTTCCTACCAACTCATTACCCATTTATGTGCGCAATCCCTGTCGTGCACCTGTGTGCACAGCCCGTCAATTGCCGCCCTACTCTCCCGAACCTTTGGTCACTACCCCAAAAGGCATCTATATTATATCCGAAAACCTGACTCTTTGGGCAATAATCGCAGTTTTGTTAACAACCATCATTTTTTATCCGTTTTCAGGCGGTCCAACCATTGTTATGGGGCGGGGCGCAACTGTTCCCAACGGACCTTCCATTGTCCGTCTTCCGGAAAACCGGGTGCGTTATGGGCGGGGGCTCCGTCCCATCCCGCCGCCATCATGGCCACGGCATACAAAAGTCCGCCACTGGAGGGAAAATAGGGCCATGGCCCCCCCTCCACGGGATAGCCGCGTGCGTCAAAATCGAAATTTGGGTGCATGAGCAGGTCCACCGCCCGTTCCGTTTCCCCCAACCGCGCCGCCATCATGGCCAGCATGGGGAAATCCCATCCCCAGGTGCGGTTCCACTGCCAGGTCTCCATGATTTTGTCCAGCGTGCGCCGCGCAGTCTCCCGATCCACCCCGTCCCCCGGCAGCATCCCCAAGACCCCGGCCATGGACGGGTGGTTGTGGTTCCATGTGGTGTAACTGTCAGGCAGGTTTTCCTCCAGCAGATACACCCCGTTCTGAACCGGCAACGGGGCCAGACCGTTCAAGACTTTTTGCCAGGTCTCTTCCGGCGGCAACCCCATGCGCTCCCGCCATGCCAGCGCGATACGCAACCCGGTGCGCCAGTAGCCCAGCTCAAAGGAGGGGTTGAGCACCTTCTCCGGCGGGGTGGTTTCCGGAACGGTGTAAATGGGTGGCCCCAGCACGTACCGGTTCTTTTCCTTCTCAAACACCGCAAAATCCGCCATGAAATCGGCGGTGTCAAACACGATATCCCGCCATGCCTCCAGCGTTTGCCCGCATGGATGCGTCCGGTACATCAGTTCGGCGAAGAAGATCGGGTGGGGCTGCTGCCAAAGCAGCATGGCATGGATGGGATGGGGCGATTCGCGCCCCTCCGGCCCGGTGCATTTCGGCCAACGGGCTCCCTTGTATCCCTGTCTTGCGGCCAGTTCGCGGGCGGAACCGAGCAGCTTATGATAAATGGACACGCTCCGCAT
>JBHEKP010000012.1:0-7628 GCA_041859375.1 Candidatus Hydrogenedentales bacterium
CGGAGCGCGTCCGTCACGCGGAAGATGTACTGCCTCGGCGCGCCGTGGCCCGTGCCCACGGCGGTGCCGCCGAGGTTCACCACGCGGAGCCGCTCGTTGCACTTGTACACGCGCCAGCGGTCGCGGGCGAAGGCCTCCGCGTGGGCGCCCATCTCGCGGCCCAGGGTCACCGGCACGGCGTCCTGGTATTCGGTGCGGCCCATCTTCACCACGCGGGCGAAGGCCTGCTCCTTCGCCTGAAACGCCTCCTGCAGCGCCGTCAGCGCGTCCTCCAGGGGCTGGAGGCGGCGGATCACCGCCAGCTTCAGCGCCGTGGGGCAGGTGTCGTTGGTGGACTGGTGCAGGTTCACGTCGTCCAGGGGGGACACAACATCGTAACGGCCCGGCGGCAGGCCGAGCAGTTCCAGGGCGCGGTTGGCAATCACCTCGTTCACGTTCATGTTGAGGCTGGTGCCCGCGCCGCCCTGGAGCGCGTCCGTCAGGTTCCACGCATTCAGCGCGCCCGACGCCAGCTCTTCGCAGGCCCGGCAGATTGCCTCCGCCTTTTCGGGCGCGCCGCGCCAGAAGCCGAGGTCCCGGTTCACCCGCGCGCAGGCGAGCTTCACCATCCCCAGCGCCTCAAAGAACGCCGGATGGACGGGCCGTCCAGCGAGCGGAAAATTTTCCATCGCCCGCAGGGTGTGGATGCCGTGGAGCGCGGCCTCCGGCACCTCCCGTCCGCCGAGAAGATCCTCCTCGCGCCGGGGGGCGGTCTTTTTTCCGGGGTCGTCCATGGGGTTGGCTAGTGGCCGAAGACCATCTGCTGCACTTCAACACCCGGCTGGGCGGCCAGCTTCTCCGCCAGCTCGCGGCAGCGCGTCTCGTCGCCCGCCAGTTCGAGGAGCAGGATGCCGCCGTTCGAGCAGAAGTCGCCGCTCACCTCGTGCAGGCCCAGGCGCGTCTTGATGTTGCAGCCGTATTCGGTGAGCAGTTGCTGCACGCGCACCGCGTTTTCGCCCCGGTTGTGGATGTGTACGCCGAGAATGTGATGCTTGTCCATGTGCTTCTCCCTTGCCGTTTTTCATGCGCGCCGCTGTCGCGGCGGGTTAAACGTAGACGTCGCGCTCGCCGGAGCGGACCCGGTCCATCAGCGACTGCGCGCGGGCGCGCAGCCCCTCGGGCATGCCCTCCAGCGTGCGGCGGATGCAGTCCTCGCCCGCCGCCCTTGTCTCCGGCGAGGCGTAGTTTTGCAGGTATTCCACGAAGGTGCTCAGCGCGTTCACGCCGCAGTAGCTCTTGATCAGGCCCGGCTTCGCCAGGTCCATGAAGTCCTCGCCGGTGCGGCCCATGCGGTAGCAGCCGGTGCAGAAGGAGGGGATGTAGCCCAGCCCCGAAATGTCGCGCACCACCTCGTCCAGCGGGCGGTGGTCGCCGAGGGAGAACTGGCTCGTGTCGAACTGCTCGTCGTCGTGGTAGCCGCCGGGGTTCGTGCGGCTGCCCGCCGAGATTTGGGACACGCCGAGGGTCAGCGTCTCGCGCCGGATTTCCGGGGTCTCGCGGGTGGACATGATCAGGCCCGTGTAGGGCACGGCCAGGCGAAGAATCGCCACGAGTTTCATGAAGTCGCCGTCGGACACGGGGCGGGGCGGGTGCTCCGACATTTCGGAGCCCACGGCGGGCTCGATGCGGGGCACGCTGATGGTGTGGCAGCCCACGCCGAACTTCTTCTCCAGGTGCGCCACATGCTGCATGAGCGCCATCATCTCGAAGCGCCAGTCGTGCAGGCCGAAGAGCACACCCATGCCCACGTCGTCAATGCCCGCCTCCATGGCGCGGTCCAGCGCGGAGACGCGCCAGTCGTAGTCGCTCTTTCTGCCCGCAAGATGCACCTTCGCGTAGGTGGGGCGGTGGTACGTTTCCTGGAAAAGCTGGTAGGTGCCGATGCCCATCGCCTTCACCCGGCGGAAATCCTCCACCGTCAGCGGGGCCAGGTTCACGTTCACCCGGCGGATCTCGCCGTTGCCGTGCTTCACCGAGTAAACCGTCTCGATGCAGTGCAGGATGTAGTCCAGCCCCTCGCCGGGGTAGGACTCGCCCGCCACCAGCAGCATGCGCTTGTGCCCCTGGTCAATGATGATGCGCGTCTCCTGCGCCACCTCCTCCTGGGTCAGCGCCCGCCGCACCACCTCCTTGTTGCTCCGGCGAAAGGCGCAGTAGCTGCACTCGTTCGCGCAGAGGTTGGACACGTACAGCGGCGCGAAAAGCACCAGGCGGCGGCCGTAAATCTCCTCCTTGACCCGGCGCGCGGCGGCAAACACCTCCTCCAGCACTTCCGGGTTTTGCGCGCCCGCCAGGGCGGCCACGTCCGCCTCGTTCAACCCCTTCATTTCCAGGGACTTGGCGACCACCTCGCGCACATGGACCGGATCGGACTCACCGGCGGCGATGGCCGCCTCAATTCGTTCCGCGTCAATGGGAACTGTTTCTTTGATGTCAGACATGGAAACCGTCCTTGCCGGCAGGCGCCGGCTGCGGGATGGGCAGGGAAAACCGGCCCGTCACGCCTATTGATGAAACCCGCATCCGGAATGTCCGGAACAGGTCGGGAAAAGCACGGCCTGCGGGGAACAGGATGCACAACCACAGTTTAACAGCAGGCCTTACTATAACAACACCCGCCCGCCGGGGGGTAATCCGGGAATCCATGCGCCGCCGGAAACCGGGGGGAGGAAAAGGCACAAAAACGCCTGGCAGCCACCGGCGGACCCCGCCCGACTACGGCAATAGCGCCCCGGCGACCTCCATCACCACGGGCCACACCCTGCGGCCGTGCTTCCTGTACAGCGCCATGAGGTCTTTGCCCGCGCCTTTGCGGCCCGCCGCGGCCCATCCGGACACATGCAGCGCCACCTCGGCCTTGCCGTCCCGCGTCAAAAACCAGAACTCGTCCGAGTTGTCCACGTCGGGATGATCGCGCTGCGTCGTCAGCAGCGTGGCCGCCCAGGGAACCGCCTTGAAACACTCCGTGCGCGTGCCCCCGCCCGAGCCGGAGGTGTCCAGATACCCCTGGCGGCACTCCCAGCGGCGCACCCCGAAAACGGCATGGCTCAGGAAGGCCGCGACAAACCGGTACACCAGCAGCTTGGGCGTTGTGGACGGCATGGACTTCGGCGGGACAACCCGCGCCAGCGCGCACACGTCGTCCAGCAGTTTGCGGTAATCCCCCGTCTTCATGAGCGCCGCGCGGATGTCCACACGACCGGCGGGGGAGTTCCCCCCCGGACCGCTAATGTGCATGCTCCCGCAGCGGTTGATGTTGATGGTGCCCTTCTCCGACATCAGGCCGAGGCAGTCCGACTGGCCGCCGCCCGGATGGTATTCAATCAGGTGGTAGCGCTTCGGAAAACGGCGGCACAGTTCGCAGGCCAGCCGCCACGACGCCGCCTCCACCAACTGACTGTTCCAGCATCCGAACTCTCCTTCCCCGTGCCTCCCTGCAAACGCTTCGGCCTCCGCCTCCCGCCGTTCCTCCTCCCGTTCCCAATGCTCATCCATTATTCAGGCTCCCTTCATGGTTAAGACAGGGGCCATGGGCCGTTGAACAACACCCCGTCCCTGATGCAACCATCATAAAACGCGGAAATCAACCCGGTTGAATGCCATTCCCCTGGGCACGCGAAAGGAATGACGCGACGGAACGCTCTTCCCCTGAAGTGCATACGGCGATTGCCAACGCGCACCATGTCCCTTTTGGAGTGCGGCGGCAACGACGCCGCTTTTTAGATCCCAGCCTCCGCACAACTATCAAGCCCTCCAAACAAAGCGGTGTCGCCGCTACGCTCTGCCACCGCACTCCATATATGACTGCACCGACGCGCACCGTGTCCCTTTTGGAGTGCGGCGGCAACGACGCCGCTTTGGGTTTTCTGTGCTTACCAGTCCGAAGGCACATCGTACTCGTCATGAATATTAATGGTGTCTGTCATGAACTTGTATATCGTCTTTACCTGGGCGCTGGAGGCGGTCTGCTCGAACCATGTTGCCGAGCACCACGGGTAGAGGTGCGCAACAGCAACAAGACCATGCTTTACCGCATTCTGGTGCGTGTAGTTCAGCCGGGCAAAGTACGACCGCTCATAGGTGAGCCGCGTTTCCCGGAAGTTGTGCCAAACCTTGCGTCCCGGTGTGCCGTCAATGCGGTCAATCCACTTTGCCGTCTTTTCATGCAGGGTGCCGAGCATTCTCGACAGGTTCTCCGCGCCTCCTTCGACTTTCGGGGAATGCGCGATAAAATGGTAGTGATTCGAAAAGACGGCCCACGCCTCCATGCGCCAGCCGAAATCTGACGCAACCTTGAGCAATCCCCGGCAAAGGACGCCAAGTCGCGACGCGCCGCGAAAATGGTGCTCCTTGCGATAGGTTCCTGCCGTGACGAAGTACGTGCCGCTTTCGGAAAGACGATGCTCCGGGGCATGCGGCCAACACTCGGGATGAAGGTCGCCAGCGTCGGCATCAGCCCCCGTTTTGCTGTCAGGAATGATTGGTTTGTTCATGATATTTCAGCCAAAGCGGTGTCGCCGCTGCGCTCTGCCACCGCACTCCAAACCGGACAGTCGCTACACCATGCCTTTTATGGAGTGCGGCGGCAACGACGCCGCTTTCCCTCTCACGCAAGCCTTCGCCCCGCGCCCCGCGTCCCCCGCCAAGCCCTTCATTCCCCTTCTTCTTCACCCTCTTCCTCTTCTCCTCCTCTTCCGTCTGTTCCGTCCCTTCCGTGGTTAATCCTCTTCTCTTCTTTTTGTCCTTTGTGTCCCTTGTGTCCCTTGTGGTTAAAAAATCCTTTCATCCCTCCACACCTCTGACAAACGCCGCTTTTCCGTTGATTTCTCGCCACCCGGATAACTATCCTTTCCACAGCAGGGCCGTCTTTTGCCACACTTATGCGGTCTTTGTTCCGGACATCACAGGAGCGTTGCCATGACTTCTTCCCCGTGCCACTGCCTGAAGGGCGTTGCCCTGGCCGTGCTGCTCGCCTGCGCCTCCGTGCAGGCCGCGCAGTTCACCCCCCTGGTCCCCCTTCCCAAGCCGGAAATCGCCGCCAGCGCGGAGGCCTATCCCGGTGGGAGCTTCGGCGCGGGCCGCCTGCTCGACGGCGACGCCAAGACCGAATACGCCGTTGACGGCAAGGGCACCGGCACCTTCGTGGAGTTCCTGTTCCCCGAACCCGTGCGCGTGGCCGCGTTCCGCCATGTGGACCGGAACGATCCCGCCACCATCGCCGCCTCCGAGCTGGTCTTCATGGATGACCGGGGGAAGGTGCTGGCGACGGTGCCCGTCATCCATGCCAACCGTCCGGGCGCGCAGACCGTTGCCATGCTCCCCGCGCCCGTCGCGGCGCGCCGGGTGAAATGGCGCGTGACCCAGCTCGGCCCGGATCACCACACCACGGTGGGCGGCGCGGAGATCGCCTTCTTCGAGGCGGGCACCCCCGAAGCCGCGCCCGCCGCCGACACCATCACGGTCAAACAGTTCCCCATCCTGACCCGTTCCGAGGCGGGCCCCGTGCAGACCCTGCGCGTCACCGTCGCGCACCCCTACGCCGAGGCCGCGGACGCCGTGCTCCATCTGGACGGCGCGGAACCGCACCCGCTGCGCCTGGAGTTCGGCGATCGGGAGCTCGAGCTTACGGTCCATGCGGTGGAGGTGGAGGCGGAGGCCGTTGCCGAGCTTGAAGTCGCGGATGCGCGCGTGGCGCGGACCGGGGTGCCCCGCAACCCCGTGCGGCCCCTCACGGTCTATGTGCTGCCCCATTCCCACACCGACATCGGTTACACCGAGATTCAGACGGAGATCGAGGACAAGCAGGTCCGGAACCTGCTCGACGGCATGGAAATCGCACGGCGCACCGCGGACTATCCCGAGGGCTCGCGCTTCGTGTGGAACGTCGAGGTGCTCTGGGCGGCGGACCTCTTTCTGAAAAGGCTGGGCGACGGCGACCGACAACGCTTCTTCGAGGCGGTGAAGGCGGGCCAGGTCTCCCTCAACGGCCTCTACCTCAACGAGCTGACCGGCCTCTGCCGTCCCGAGGAGCTGCTGCGCCTCTTCCGCATGGCCACGCGGATGGGCACCGAAACCGGCGTGCCCGTGGAGGCCGCCATGATCAGCGACGTGCCCGGCTACACCTGGGGCACCGTCCCCGCCATGGCCCACGCGGGCATCCGGTATTTCAGCGTCGCCCCGAACTACTTCGACCGCATCGGCACCATCCTCGTGGAGTGGGAGAACAAGCCGTTCTACTGGGTGGGGCCCGACGGCAGCTCCCGCGTCCTGGTCTGGATCCCCTTCTGGGGCTACGCCATGTCGCACAAGTACCGCGAGATGTCGCCGAAGCTCATCGAGGACTTCTGCGAGGGCCTGGCCAAGCGCGACTACCCCTACGAGATCGCCTGCGTCCGCTGGAGCGGCTACGGCGACAACGCCGTGCCCGACCCCTCCATCTGCGACTTCATCCGTGACTGGAACGCGGAGCATGTCTCCCCGAAGTTTGTCATCAGCAGCACCGCCGACGCCTTCCGCGCCTTTGAGGAGCGCCACGGCGCCGAGCTGCCCAGCGTCAAGGGCGACTGGACGCCCTACTGGGAGGACGGCGCGGGCTCGTCCGCCCTCGAGACCGCCATGAACCGCGCCAGCTCCGACCGCCTCGCGCAGGCCGAGACCGTCTGGGCGATGGCCGACCCCGCCAGCTATCCCGCCGACGCCTTCGAGGATGCGTGGCGCGAGGTGCTCCTCTACTCCGAGCACACCTGGGGCGCGTGGTGCAGCGTCACCGACCCGTTCCGCCGCGAGACGCGCGAGCAGTGGGCCGTCAAGCAGTCCTACGCCGCCGGCGCCGACCGCCGGTCGCGCGACCTCCTCAGCCGGTCCCTCGCCCGGTTCGGCGGCGACGCCGTCCCCGGCGCCGTGGACCTTGTCAACACCTCCTCCTGGGCGCGCGGCGGGCTGGTCACGCTGCCGAAGTACCTCGCCGAGCACCGGGACCTCGTCGAGGCCGACGGCGTCCCCGTGCCCTCCCAGCGCCTGAAGAGCGGCGAGCTGGTCCTCCTGGCGAAATACGTGCCCGCCCTCGCCGCGCGGCGCTACACCCTGCGCGAGGGCGCGCCCCATGCGGTGGAGGCGGCCGCCGTCGCCGACGCCGACGCCGCCACCCTCGACAACGGCGTCCTCCGCCTGCGTGTGGACCCGCAGACCGGCGGCATCGCCGAGCTGCGCCTCGCCGGACTCGACGCCAACCTGGCCGACAACGCCGACGGCCGGACGCTCAACGAGTACCTGTACTTTATTGGCGAGGACCCCGCCGATGCCAAGGGCGCGGAAAAGGTCCGCATCCGCGTCGGCGAGCCCGGACCCCTCGTCGCCTCGCTGGTCATCGAGTCCGCCGCGCCGGGATGCCGCAGCCTCGTGACCGAGATCCGCCTCGCCGCCGGGGAGGACACCGTCGAGATCGTCAACACCCTCGACAAGGAGCGCCTCGTCGCCCGGAACTACCGCGACAAGCGCGGCAAGGAGAGCCTCAACTTCGGCTTCCCCTTCGCCGTCCCCGGCGGACAGGTCCGCCTCGACGTGCCCTTCGGCGTCATGCGCCCCGACGA
>JBHEKP010000058.1:0-25523 GCA_041859375.1 Candidatus Hydrogenedentales bacterium
GTCCGCGACTGGAAAGTGATGCCCCCACAACCAGGCACAACATGAAAATCATCACGGAGGCTTGCTTTTTTTAAGGATTTCATGTATCTTTTGAAAGAAGGGAATGCACTGTTTTGAGTCCTTAGAGTCAAGCGGGGGACAAGTGTGCTCATAAACAGTGGAGGAAGGTCGTCATGAAGCTTGCCAATGGAAGTCTGGCATGCCTGTGTGTGGGGAGTTTAACCGTTTTTTTGTGCCTTGTCATACCCCACCGGGAAATCCACGCCGACAGGGTTCCCTTTCTTTTTAAGGATTTCAACCCCCAGCCCCTCACCAAGGACACCATCCTTTCCAAGACTGACGGCGCGGTGGTGGGTGATTGCTGTGTTTTCTGCGGTCCCAATGGTGAATTTTGGCGCACTGACGGGACCACGGAAAACACGGGCATCCTGCTTGATCTATATTCCACAGGTGAGGCAAATCCCAGGGAGTTTAGTTCCGTGTCCGGCCGGTCCCTTTTCAAGGCAAACACGTTCAACGGAATCCTGTTGTGGAAAAGCGACGGCACTGCGGAGGGCACTTTCCCCATTGTGTTTCCCCAAACCGCCCTGGCTTATTCCTACGACACCATTGGCGGCGATGGAACCGTTGTCATGTCCGCCTACGATTTCGGGCGGGGGCTTGAAATTTGGCGGGTCTCCGCGGGCAGTGTGGAGGCCTCTTTCGTCAAGGACATCTACCCGGGCGGCAGGCAAAGCGGCAGCGCCTGGGATCCGTACAGTTCCATCCAAAGCCGGGTTCACTCCACCGGCGGCGTGGTGGTGTTCATTGCCAACAATGGAAGCGGTGGAAGCGCCATCTGGTGCTCCGACGGCACCGAAAACGGGACCAAAATTCTTAAGGACCTTGGAGTGGGGGCTGCCGTCGCGACAAGCATTCAATCCCTCAAAGCGCAGGGAAAAGTCTATTTCAGACTGGCCATGAAGTCGGGGAATGTCTATTCCCCGTCCGAAGTGTGGGTCACCGACGGCACGACCGGGGGGACCATGGCGGTGAAAATACCCGTGACCACCTCGAACGAATGCGCCCTGCTCTCCGTGATGGGGGAAAAACTGTTGTTCAATGTAATAAGCCAGCACGTCAACAAGCTCTTCATCACCGATGGAACCACGACCGAAGCCCGTTTTTTGGGGGATTTTGTATACAGGAGTTCAGATATTCCCGACACCTGCGTCACGGGCGGATACTGCTATTTCTGGGCGAACACCCAGGCTGAGGGCACGGAGCTGTGGCGCACCAACGGCACCATGGAAGGGACCGAACTGGTTGCGGACCTCAATCCCGGAACCGGAAACGGCGCATATCCTGAATTGATCGCCGACTGGCGCGGCCCCTTTGCCGGCGGGGACGGATGGGTCTATTTCACCGGAACAAATGATGGTGCCACCAAGGGTGTGTGGAGAACGAACGGCACCGCGGCAGACACGGTAAAACTCTTCAACGGGCACCTCTCCAACCTGATAAATTTCAAGGAACACACGCTGCTCTTTGCCAAAAACGCCCTTTATTCTGTGGACAACCAGACCGGCGGACTGGCAACACTTAAAAATTACTCGTTTCAGACCAACAAAAGCTCCACGCCATTTTTTGTGAAAAAAATTAATGACAAAATGATCATTAAGGCAACTCCCCCCAATGAAACGAACCCCATGGTTTATTCAATCAACGGCACCGCGGATGAGACGGAGCGTCTGGACATCAACATAGGTCACGGCCACCTTCGCCGGGGCGTCCCCACCGATTACCTTTACATCCCGGAAGAACGGGAACAGTACTTTATCGAACCGCCCGAATACGTGGGCCGCGCTTATTTTGAGGGGTATATTTGGGATGAAGCGGCCGGTTCTTCCCAGTACGGCATTTGCCGGACCGACGGAACCAACGTCGGTACTGAGGTTGTTGTGCCGAACAACGTGACGATAAACGGCGTCAACATGCACTCGATGCCCAGATGGCCGGTGATGCACAACAACAGCCTGTATTATTTCAATTTTATCTATTACCTGGAGAATGGCAACCCCTACACACAGCATGCATTGGGGATTTTCAGGTATGACCCCGCAACAGGGGAAACCGTCAAGCTGCTCGATCTCGGCAGTGAATTCAATCCCATTACATACTACTCTTACGGATTCTCCAAGGTGTCCGGTGACAATATCTACTATTATCTGTCAAGAATCGTCTCCAACCGGTACCAGATTGATCTGTATGCCTACAACATTCCGGCCAACACCATGACCAGGCTGTTTACGGAGCCCAAACCCTCCATCAACCTGCTCATGCCCCATTCCATGGGGGACAAACTGTACTTTGTCAACGTGAAGGATCCAAGCCAGTACAACAACCGGCCTGAAACACATGTGTACGCCACCAACGGAACCGTTTCCGGAACGCTGCGGCTGACAAACTACCAGATACCCGCTTTTTATTCAGGCTATCTTCCAGAATCCAATGACATCATAATACCCTACTGGGGGCCGGGCTACTTCACACAATTTAAGGACAAGGTGTACTTCTCCGACTGCGACTCGTCCAAAGGGTACGAGGTCTATCAATCCGACGGTTCCGCAAACGGCACCAGACTCTTAAAGGACATCGGCCCCGGCGCCGAGGGCGGCATGACACGCTATCTCACCGTCTGCAACAATTCCCTGTTCATGCTGGCATGCCAGACACCCACCGGGGCCGAACTATGGAAAAGCGACGGCACGGAGGCGGGCACCGTGATGGTCAAGGATATTTTTCCGGGGCCCGCCAGCTCGGAACCCCGTGAAATGCTGAACGTTGACGACACCCTTTATTTCGCCGCAAATGACGGCATTCACGGCATGGAGCTCTGGAAGAGCGACGGCACCAGCGGGGGCACGGTGCTGATCAGTGACATCGTCCCCGGACCGGCCAGTTCCTCCCCCAACAGCCTGTTTTTGCTGAACGGCCGGCTTTACTTTAATGCCACCCATCCCGACACGGGCGAGGAATTATGGGCGCTGGAACTGCCCCTGCTGGCCCCCGCCAATCCCTCCGGTGTCCCAGTGGGCCCCACTGCAATTCGCTGGAATTGGGAAGATGCTACCACTGAGGAAAGCGGCTTCCGGGTGTGGTGCGATCCGGGCACGGCCGCGCCGGTGACGCTCCGGGCCACCCTTCCCGCCGACACCGCCGCGTGGGTGCAGAACGGCCTCGCGGCCAACACGCCTTACACCTTCCAGGTGGCCGCCTTTGACGGGGAGGGCGAGAGCAGGCGCACCGCGCCCGTCACCGTCTGGACCCACATCGAGCCCGTCGCCGCCCTCGAATACCCGGAGATCACCCCGCGCAGCATCACCCTGCGCGCCGCAGCGCCCGTCCCGTCCAACCTGGACCAGGGCGGCTCGGGGCTGCGCTTCGCCAACCTCAGCCAGGGCGTCTACTCCGACTGGACGCGGGACAACACAAAGGGCTGGACCAGCACGGGACTCAACCCCGACACGCCACACGCCTTCTGGGCGCGCTCCCGCAACGGCGCGGGCGCGGTGTCCACCCCGGCCATGGACGTGAAGTGGACCGCCGCGGAAACGCCCGGCGCGCCCCTGCTCTCCGCGGTCACCCCCCACGGCATGACCGCCAGCCTGCCCGCCGACGGCAACCCCGCCCACACCTGGTACGCCCTGCGCGTCACGCCGCCCGTGGCGGGCCGGTCCTGGGTGCAGGCCGACGGCTCACTGGGCACCTCCCCCCTGTTCATGCAACGTGCCGGATGGACTAACATGATGGTAACCGGCCTCCCCGACGGCACCGCCCACACCCTGCGCTTCATTGCGCAAAACGGCGAGGGCCTCAACACCCCCTTCGGCCCGGGCACCACGGCAACCACGCCGGACGTCACCCCGCCCGTGGCGGAAATCACCCTGCCCGACCCGAACCCGATCAACGCGGACCGGCTCCGCTTTGTGGTCCGTTTCTCCGAGCCCGTGGGCGGCAGCTTCGACGCCTCCGACATCACCCTCTCGGGGAACCTCGCGGGCTCCGTGGCCTCCTCCGGGATGGACCCCGACTATCTCGTCGAGGTGGCGCTGGAACCCGGCGCGGAGCAGGGATTCCTCGGCGTCACCATCACCGGGAGCGTGGCCGACCTGGAGGGCAACCCCCTGGGCGGCGCGGCGTCGCCCCAGTACGAGGTGCTGCGCTGGGCAGGGTTCACCGCCCATCCCCAGGGCGCGCGGCTCTACGCGGGCCAGTCCCACACCCTCTCCGCCGCCGTCGCGCCGGACCAGCTGCCCGTCGCGTGGCAGTGGAGGCGCATGGCCCCGGACGGCGCGGCGGGCAACGGTCCCGCCGCCGCGCAGTGGGTGCTGAACAACGCCGCGCCGGAAGACAGCGCCGTGTACTGGTGCGAGGCGGGCAGGAACGGCAACACCCATCCGTCACGGACGGCCACGGTCACGGTGGCACAGCACCTGCGCATCACCGTCCAGCCGCGGGACGCCCTCGCGCTGACCGGCACGGCCCACACCCTTTCCGTGGAAACGGAGGGCGGCCACGCGCCGCTGCGCTACCAGTGGCGCAAAAACGAGGGGAACATCCCCGGCGCGAACGGGCGCGAGCTGGTGCTCTCCCCGCTGGAACTGGGCGACGGCGGCCTCTACGCCGTGGAGGTGGCCGACGATCTCACCGACTCCGTGCTCTCCGACGCGGCGCTGCTCACCGTGGAGAAGGCCATGCCCGCGCCCTCGGGGGCGGCGGCACTCGCCCTGGCCGCCGTGCTCGTTGCACTCGCGGGCGCTAAACGCGCGCGGGGGAAAAAACTGCCATAAAATATTGCGGCGGGGGACATTTCCAAAAATGCCCCCCGCCGCGTTTTTCACCGCAATCCCACCGCTCCTTTTTGTATAATGCCGCACCATCAATTCAACCCCTGCAAGGGAGGACATCATGGACGGTGCGGAAAAAGACACGGCGGCGGGCGGCGCGTATGTGCTGGTCCTGTCGTTGGTGGCGGCGCTGGGCGGACTGCTCTTCGGATACGACACGGCGGTGATTTCCGGCGCCATCGGGTATCTTTCGGAGCATTGGAACCTGGGCGAGCACATGAAGGGCTGGGCCGCGTCCAGCGCGCTGCTGGGGTGCATCTTCGGCGCCATGTTCGCGGGCAAACTATCAGATAAAATGGGCCGCAAAAAGGTGCTGATCCTCTCGGCGGTGCTCTTTGCGGTGTCGGCGGTCACCTCCGCCCTCCCCCGCACCCTGACGGAACTCGCCATCGCCCGCATCATTGGCGGCTTCGGCGTGGGCGCCGCGTCCATGCTATCGCCGCTCTACATCGCGGAGGTTTCCCCGGCGCGCATCCGGGGTCGCATGGTGTCCATCAACCAGCTTGCCATCGTGTTCGGCATGCTGGTGGTCTATTTTGTGAACGCCTACATCGCCTGGCACGGAGAAAAGACCGGCGGCCACGCATGGAATGTGGCTCAGGGCTGGCGCTGGATGTTCGCCTCGGAAACCCTCCCCGCCCTGCTCTTTTTCGCCCTCCTGTTTCTGGTTCCGGAAAGCCCGCGCTGGCTGATAAAAAAAGGGCGCGCGGTGGAGGCCCTCGCGGTGCTCACCCGCACCAACGGCGCCGGGCGGGCGCGGATGGAGGCGGCGGAAATCGCGGAGGCGGTGGCCGGCGAGGACGATTCCGCAGAGCAGCTGCTCAAGCCGGGACTGCGGGGGTTGATGGCCGTGGGCGTGGTGCTGGCGGTGCTCCAGCAGATCACGGGCATCAACGTGGTGCTCTACTACGCGCCGGAAATTTTCAAGAGCCTCGGCCAGTCCGACACGGCGGCGATTTACCAGACCGTGGTGGTGGGCGCGGTGAACATGGGATTCACCCTGGTGGCCATCTGGGTGGTGGACAAAATCGGAAGAAAGCCGCTTTTGCTGCTGGCCTCGGCGGGCATGGCCGTGTCCCTTTTCGCGCTGGGGGGCGCCTACGCCCTGGGCCGCCTCGGCGGCGCGGCCGCGCTAATCTTTGTGCTGGCCTATGTGGCGGCCTTTGCGGTGGCGATGGGACCGGTGGTCTGGGTGGTGCTCTCCGAAATCTACCCCATGCGGGTGCGCGGCACGGCCATGTCCGTGGCCACGGTCTGCCTGTGGATTGCGTGCCTGGTGGTGTCACAAACATTCCCCTTCATGCTTGAGCGCCTGGCAGGAGGCAGTTTTTTCCTGTACGGGGTCATGTGCCTGGTCTCGTTCTGGTTCGTTTGGCGGCACATTCCCGAAACCAAGGGCCTCACGCTGGAGCAAATTGAGCGAAGCCTGTCGAAAACCGCCCGTTGACGGCATTTCCTGGAGTTGAATCATCCGATGAAAGAAATTTCCCCGCTCCGCATCGAAATCGGGGTGAAATCAGATCCCATTGAATACCGCTATTCTTTTGAGTGGCTCTTCCGCATCCTCGCCGACGAGGACATCCACCACCTGCAACTGGGCACCTTCTTTGAGCTTTACCAGCTTCCGGACGCGTGGTTTCTTGATCTCCGCCGCAGGGCGGCGGATCACGGCGTGGAGATTTCCAGCGTTTTCACTGCGCACCGGGAGCTGGGCGGTTTTTTCCGCAACGAGCCCGGCTGGGAGGAGACGGCCCGCCGCAATTTCACCCGTCTGGTGGAGGTGGCCGGGCTTGCGGGCGCGCGGCATGCGGGCAGCAACCCCGGCGCGGTGATGCGCGACGAGATGGGCACCAAGCACGCGGGCACGGCGCGCTATCTGCGGCATTTCAAGGAGCTGCTCCATTACGCGCCGGAGCACGGTGTGTCCTGCCTGACCATTGAGCCAATGTCCTGCCTGGCCGAGCCGCCCACCACCGCCGGGGAAATAAGCGCCATGGGCATGGAGCTGGAGGAATATGTGCGGGCGAACCCCGGAACGGCGCGGGCGGGATTCTGCATCGACACCTCCCATGGCTGGGCCGACCGGGACGGAATCGTGCGGGAAACACCGGAACAGCTCATGACGACTGCGATGCCATGGACCGCCGAACTGCACCTGAAAAACACGGACGCCCTGTTCAACAGCACCTTTGGTTTCGGGGAGGCCGAAAGGGAACGGGGTATTGTGGACCTTGCCAAGATCCGCGACCTCTACCTTGCCCACGCCACGGTGCTTCCCTCAAACCCGCTGCATGTCTATCTGGAAATTGGCGGGCCAAAGCTCGGGCGCGACTACAGCGACTGCAAACTGGAGGGGCAGTTGCGCGCGTCGCTGAACCATATCAAGGATGTCTTCCGCACCCCCGCAGGGACACCGCAAGTCCCGCGCCCCTCCATCGAACTGGCCCCTCCCCCGCCAGCAGCCGCCCCCTCACTTCAGGCGGGGCGCATCATGCTGTCCCCCTCGCTCATGTGCGCCGACCTGCTCCATTTCGAGGACAGTGTGCGCGCGCTGGAGGATTCCGGGGCGGAACTGCTCCACATTGATGTGATGGACGCACATTTCACCCCGAACATGCCCCTGGGCCTTGAGGTGTTCAAACGGCTGCGCCCGAAAACCGCCACCCCCTTTGACGCGCACCTGATGGTGGACATCAACGACTTCTTTGTGGAGCGCATGGCCGAAATCGGCGCGTGGATGGTGTCGGTGCATCTGGAGTCCTGCATCCACGCCCACCGCACCCTTGGCCGCATCCGTTCCCTGGGCATGAAGGCGGGCGCGGCGCTGAACCCGGCCACGCCGCTGAACCATCTGGAGTACCTGCTGGAGCAACTGGATTTTGTGCTGATTATGACGGTCAACCCCGGTTACGCCGGGCAGGCCCTGGTGCCCAACGCCCTGCGCAAGATAACGGACTGCCGGAAATGGCTCGACGCGCGCGGCGCCGCGCACATTCCCATCGAGGTGGACGGCAATGTCAGTTTCGGGCACATAGAGGCCATGACGGCGGCCGGGGCGGACATACTCGTTGCGGGCACCAGCAGCGTCTACCACCCCGGCGGCACGCTGCGCGGCAACATGGCGCGCACCCGCGAACTCGCGGAAAAAGGCCTGGGCAGACGCGAAAAAACAGCAGGCGGCGCGCCCTGATCCCCCGGGCGGCGCTGTAGTATAATTTCCATGGCCGCCCCGCGGCGGTGTCCGCTTTCAGGGCGGACAAGGGACTGGGAAAAGAAGGAGCATCTCATCATGCAAGCCATCCGATTCATGCGTGCGGCACTGGCCATTTCGCTGCTGGCCGCCCTGGGAACACTTCATGGCTGCGGCAAATACAAGCCCGCGCCGAACTTTTCCGCGGACAAGCACAACGGACCCGCGCCGCTTCTGGTGCAGTTCACCGACAACACCTCGGTGTTCAAGGAGGCCGAGGTGGAATTCTGGCAGTGGACTTTTGGTGACGGCGCCGTTTCAAACGAGCAGAACCCCCTGCACCAGTATGACACCCCCGGCAGATACACGGTCAGTCTGTTTGTCCGGCTGACCAACGGGGATGAAGGCGCAAAGACGGCAAATGAATTTGTCACTGTCACCGAACCGGGGCGGTGACGGCGCCGCATAAACAACAGCGCGCCCCCGCCGGCTGACGATGGGGGCGCGTTTTGCTTCGTATTTTCGGACGACTCAGAAATCTATGGCGTCGTAGCCGGGAATGCTGGAATCCAGCGGAATGGTCTCAATGTGGCTCGCGCCCAGTTTCGCTAGCTCGTAGCGCACGCGGGCGATGGGAAGTTCCTTGCTTGAACTGCTCATCTGGATGCTGAATTCTGTAAAGTTGACACCCTCGTTCATTGTGGGCTCGTCGCCGAAGAGGCCGTTGCCGCCCAGGTATTCCAGCACGGGGCCCACTGCGTCCTTCTTCACATTAAAGAGGACCATCACCTTGTTTTCGGCAAAAACCGCACCGTAAACATTAAGCAGGAACATCCGCGCCAGCTCATATTTCACCGGGTTGTCGCGCAGCGCCGGGTTGGCCCAGATGCCCGTCTCGGAGCGCATGATTTCCTCGCTGATTTGCAGGCCGTAGTTGCGGATGGCGCTGCCGGTCTGGGTAATCTCCAGGCCAAAGTCCACCGCGCCGTTTACCACCTTGGCCTCGGTCTTGCCCCAGGACTCGTACACCACGATGCCGTTTTGAATTTTTGGCGGCGTGTGGTACTTCTGCACGGAATACTCCGTGTGGCTTTCACCAAAGCCCAGGGCGGCGGCCTTTTTCCTGAACCACTCCACGGCGAGGTAGGGCATCTCGGACACCATCTTGACCACCGGCTTTTCCCGGAGCACCCCGGTCATCCAGTCGTCAAAGGAAAGCCCCCCGGTAAGCGGCCTGTTGATGACCACGATGCGCACGTTGCCCCGTTCAAGGGAAAGCACCTTGTTGAGTTTCACCTCGCGGTTGTACTCATGGCGGTATTCAAGCAGCCGTTCCGTGACCCAGTCGTCGCCTCCGATGGCAATGTCCACCTCGTTGAGCGCCAGTTGCGCGCCGAATTCCTGCGGACGGCCGTCCCAGCCAATCAGGCTGCCGTGCATCGGAAAGGTGGTGGGACCGCCCTCCTCGTAACCCTTCGTGGGGAAACCCGCCGCCTTGAGCAGCCCGATAAGGTTGCCGCCGCGCTTGGGGTCGGCCAGCGACCCGGCGGGCATGCCTATGACCAGTTTGTCCTCGTTCATCAGATGCCAATTCCCATTGTTGTGTCCTCATCCTCCATACGACGGGGCCTGTTTGCCCTGCCGTCGGCAAAATACGCCGCCCCGAAGGGCAGAAAACCAAGGGACAGCGCCGTGCGCGCCGCATCCCAGGGCAATTCCAAACCAAACACCGCATGCCGTCCGGCGAAAACCGCCGCCGCTAGCGCCCCGGCAGCCATGGCGGCAAGCACCCCCGCCTTCACCGCGCCCGGAAAAGGCTTCAGGTCCGGACGGGGCCGCCTCTCAAGGAAAAAACCGAGCAGCAACAGCAGCAGGCCGATCAAAAACCAGCCCTGCTCGCCGCGCGAAAACCAGTATGAGAAAACGCCCGCTCCGGACGGGTCAAAGCCGAACGTGTGGTCAAACACCAGCCAGCGCGCGAACATGCCCGAAACAATCAACGCCGCGCCCTCGCACTGAATCCGGCGCACCCGGTCGTTCAGCCTGCGCAGTTTGAACAGCGCGCCCAGCAGCGCAAGCCACCAGCCAAGCTGCAAAAGAAGCACCATCGGATAGTAGAGCATCACCGGCCATCCAGTCGCCGCGTTGCCTCAGGGGAACAGCCTGCGCCATTCCCATCCGGAATCCTTCCGGACATACTGCACACGGTCATGAAGACGATAGGGCATTTTCAGCCAAAACTCAATCACCCCGGGCAGAATCCTGAACCCCGACCAGAACGGGGGCCGGGGCACCGCGCCGAGGGCGTATTTCGCGCCGTATTTCACTATGCGCCGTTCAAGCTCAAACCTGCCCTCCAGGGGCCGGGACTGCTTGGAGGCCCATGCGCCCACCTGGCTCTGCCGGGGGCGGGACGCGAAATAAGCGTCGGCCTCCGCGTCCGTCACGGGCTCCACGGGGCCGCGGACGCGCACCTGTTTCTCCAACGGCATCCAGTAAAAACACAGGGCGGCCCTGGGATTCTCCGCCAACTGTCCCGCCTTGGGGCTGGTCAGATTTGTGTAAAAAACAAACCCCCGGTCGTCAAACCCCTTCAGCAGCACCTGGCGGGCGTCCGGCGCGCCCTCCGCATCCGCCGTGGCCAGGGTCACTGCGGTGTGATCGTCTATGTCCCCGCAGGCCTCCGCCTCGGCATACCACTTGGCAAAAAGATCATAGGGGTTGTCTTCAACGGAAATGGCCACGACCGTACCTCAATGAGTTATCAAACCGGAAACACGCCCGAAATATGCCCGGAGGCGTCCTTGCTCAAACAAAACGCCTCATGTACTCGATGCTGCGGGTGGCGATGGCCTCGGGGCCCGGCTCGAATTTGAACACCTCCACCGACACATACCGGTCATAATTGATGTCCCTGAGCGCCTGGAAAATAGGCCCAAAGTCCACATCCCCCCACCCCGGGCCGTTCATGTTGGCGTCATTGGCGTGGTAGTGTTTCAAATATTTGGCGCAGCGCCGTATCAGCGCCGGACGGTCCTCCGTCTGGAATGCCATGGCTTTGGTGTCCAGCAGCAACTGGAAGTTGGGGTGGTTGATCGCCTCAATCAGTTCCAGCGTCTCGTCAACCGTCTGGCAGAAGTTGGTTTCCAGATGGGTGAGCTGCTCCATGCAGATGGTCACACCACGGCGCTCGCACACGGGCAGCGCCTTCTCAAACACCTCGCGGGCGTAGCCAAAAGCCTGGTTGTAGGTCACGTCACGCATCACATTGCGCTGCTTGGGTGAGCCGAAGATCAGCACCTTTCCGCCGATGTCACCGCAGAAATTCACCAAATCAACAAGGTAATTGGCGGTAAAATCACGGACACTTGCGTCGGGATGGGTGAGATACACCCCCTCGGGCCCCACAAACACCCAGTGTATGCCCAATATCTCAAGCGATGCGGCCCCGGCGGCTTTCACGATTTCGGCGCGCGTTGACGCGGGAATGTCGTAAACATACTGGGAAAGGGTGAACGGGGCTATCTCAAGCCCGTCATAACCGGCTTGTTTCACAAAATCCACCGTCCGCTGAATGCTGTTCCATTCCTTGAAAATCTCGTTGCAGATGCCGAACTTCATTCTTCCTGCCCGCTCCTTTCAATGATCATTTTTTCTGTTTTGGGATCGTACACGTAAACACGGTTGCCGCCGGAACGCTTGGCCCCGTACATCATCTGGTCGGCAAAATGCACGAAAGCCTCCGGGGAGGTGTCCTTGTGGTAGGTCATCAGCCCCACGCTCAGGGTGCAGTTCCCGAAGTGCCGGGCCTCGAAGCCCGCCCGGATGCGCTCCGCAACCCGGCGCGCATGGGTAATCCCTGTTTCGGGGAGTATCACGGTGAACTCGTCGCCACCGTAGCGGAAACCCATGTCAACATGGTCCCGGGTGCAGTCCCTGACCACGTCACCGATGCATTTCAGAACCTCGTCGCCCGCAAGATGACCGCAGGCGTCATTATACGATTTGAACTGATCCACATCAAACATCAGGAGGGACAGCGGATGGCGCTGCCGTCTTGAACGCTCGATTTCCGAGCCCAGCCGCTGGTGGAAATACCGCTGGTTGTACAGGCCGGTGAGGCTGTCCTTGATGGTCATCTCCTTCAGCTCGGCCTCAAGCTGTTTCTGCTTGGTCACATCCTTGCATGTCGCCAGCGTGGAGACGACATTGCCGTCCCGGTCGCGCACAAAGGAGATGGAGGCTATCACGGGGATGGGCTTCCCCCTTTTTGAGTGCAGCACCGTCTCATAGTTTCTGATGGGCCCGTCGCGGAGGGTCTCGATTATCTTGTCCAGTTCCCCGGTGCCCTGGGCCAGCACCTTGGCAAGCTCCCTGCCCTCCAGTTGGCCGACGCCATAACCGAGCATCTCCTCGGCGCCCCGGTTCGCATAGGCAATGGTCTTTTGTTCCGGGGATATGGTGAGTATGGCGTCCACGGAACTTTCAAGCAGGTTCTGCAGGTATTCTTTGGTTTTCCTGAGTTCGTCGTTGGTTCGCTGAAGCTCCAGGGTGGCCTCGCGCACCCGCTCCTCAAGTTTGGTCTGATACTCCCGGTTTTCCAGCTGCAGCCTGCGGCGTTCCAGCACATTGTCTATATTGAACGCCAAATCACTGATATGGAAGGGTTTCAGCAGAAAATTGTGGGCCCCCAGGCGCATCGCCTCTATGGCGTCGCCCACGTCCATGGCTGCGGTCATAATCAAAAGACCGATGTCAGGGCACAGTTCCCGGGCCCGCTGCATCAACTCAAGACCGGACATGCGGGGCAGTGTCATTTCGGAAATCAGAAGGGAAAAGCCGCCGTTTTCCAGCGCTTGTATTGCCTGCCGGGGGGATTCGGCGGAAACACACGCAAACCCCTCCTCCTCGAGGTACTGCCGCACAACCTCAACGGCACCCGCCTCGGGATCCACTATCAATATGTTTTCGGGCACAGGCACACACCCCCAAACACACGGGCACCACAGTGAAAATCGCCATTACCCCTCCCATTCCATGGAAAAACAGGCTGACAACTCCACCCCCGCGCGTTCCAAGATCCGGGTGGAACCTGGAAATGCTACAAATACTTCATTGCGGCGATGGCCGCCACCACGGAGCCGATGGCAATCCCAAACTCAAGCTTTCCGGGCAGTTTGCTCTTGTCAAATTCTTTGTTGCCAAGCCCTTCCTGGGTGGCAATCTTTTGGTCGGCGGACTGCGCCGCGGCCTCGTCGGAAAAAATTCCGAACACCGCCAGCAACAGCAGGCAAATCCCCAAGCATGATACAAACGCGCGCAGTGTCATACCCTTGCTCCTTGCGTTGTCTTCACCTTTAATTGTACTCTGTATCCGTGAAAAGTGCAATTATTGCCGTTATCCGGCATGGGCATGATCGCAACGGGAAAAGCAACCCCAAACAAGGGTAAACACCAGAAATGGCCAAACAGCGATGGTACCAAAACGCCTCGATGACCCTCGTCATGACATTCATGTTCGGCATCGGGGTGGGTTTTAGTCTTTGTTACGCCTTTTTAAACATTGTGGATGAAAATCCCCCCCCGGCGGAGGTTGTCGCCGTTGCTTCAGTCCCTGCCGAAGAACCACCCCAGGAAACCACCCCTCCTGAATCACAGGCAGAACCACAGCCTCCCGCCGCCCCGCCGGCAGAGCCGTCCTCCCCCGCTGCCCCCCCCGCAAACACCCTGCGGGAAGAAAAGTCCCTTTCACCGGAAACCCTGCGCCAGCTTTGGCCGGGACGGCATGTGGTGGTCACATTGGCGGAGACCTCGCTGGATGACGCATGGCGGCAGTTCCTTGCGGAACACCGCCCCGCCGCAGTGCTTATATCCCCCCCGGCCCCAATGTCCGGGGACGCCCTTGCCGTGCTCGCCGCGGAGATTAAAACGGCCTCCGGCCAGGGAACGGAACGGTGGGAACTGCCGTTGATCATGGTGGCCCAGGAAGGTGGGGAGCGCAATCCGCTGGGCGTCTCCCCCTCGCCAAGCCCCTGGGAACTGTCTGAAAAATTCAGCAGCGAGACGGTGGAAAACCTCGGCGCGCAAACCGCCCGGGCCGCGGAAAAAGCGGGGGTGGCCATGCTGCTCGGCCCCTCCCTTGACGTGCCCGGACCGGACACCCCAAACGAATCGAAGCCCTATTTCTTCGGTTCCTCCGCGGATTCGGTGATTAAATCCGCCATTCCCCTTGCCAGGGCGCTGGCAAAGGCCGGCGTGCTGCCCGTGGTGATGCATTATCCGGGCATGGGCGCGGTTCCCCCCGGCGCAAAAGGGGCGCAAACCCTTGCGGAAAAGGACATCAACAAAATCGCGGAGATAATGGTGCCTTTTGCCGACGCCGTGGCGGCGGACATCCCCGCCATCCTTGCCGGACGCGTGGCCGTGCCCGCCATTGACCCGAAGGGAAGGCCCGCCTGCGCGTCGAATGTGTTGATTGAGGACATACTCCGGCATGAATGGAATTATCCGGGCGTAATCATCGCCGACTTGCGTGATATGGGAACGGAGCCATGCCGTTCCCCGCTGCCGGTGGACTCTTTCAAGGCCGGATGCGACTTGGTGCTGTTGGGAAAAATGGCGTTGACGGATGTTGTGTGCGTGCTGGAGGGCATCGCCAAGGCCATAGACGGTCAGGCGCTTGACGCCAAAGTGGTGGCTGAATCCCGCAGACGGCTGGACAACGCCGCCGAGATGATTGGCCGGACGAGCGCCGCACCGGTCACCGTCCAAGAAACGACGCCCCCCCCGGCGGCGCCGATTGCCGTTGAAGCGCCGGCCGTTGAAACATCCACGCCCGAAGTTTCCGCACCCCAGGAGCAACCGGCCCCCCCCGTGGAGGAGACCGCCCCCGCGCAAGAGGCGGCCACGCCTCCGGACACGCCCGCACCGCCCCCTCCCGCCGAAACACAAAATGCTGGAAACAGCGCAACAGCGCCCGTCGCAGAACATAAACTGGCCCAAGGGGAGACACTCTCCGCTGTCGCCAAAAAATACGGTGTTTCCCTGGCGGATCTTGCCAAGTGGAACGACCTCAAGGACACCAACTCCGTCAGGGCGGGGTCTCTGTTGAAAATCATGGCCTCTGAGCCCGCCGCACCCGCCGAAACAGTTCCTGTGGAAGAGACCCCTCCCGCTGAAAAGGCGCAGGAAAACACACCGGCTCCACCCGCCCAAACACCCCCCGCGGAAGCAGTGACACCCGCGCCGCCTTCTGAGACACCCCCTGCTCCGGCGGAGCCCACACCCCAGGCTGTTGAGCCTGCGGCAGAAGCGGCCCCGGAGGAAACTTCTCCAGCGGCCCCGCCTGCGGCCGAACCGGCAACCCCTGCGCCTTCCCCTGAAACCGCGCCCGCCGAAACGCCAACCGCAGAGGCCGCACCCGCCCCCGAGCCCGCCGCAACGGAAACATCCAGACCCGAAGAGGAGAGTGAACCGGCTCCGGCACCACCCGCCTTGGAAACGGTCAACCAAGAAACGCCCCCACCGGCGGAGACGACGGAGACGGTCCCCACGCCCCAAGAGTCCTCCGCGCCAAGCGCCACGGTGGAAGCGGAAACGACCGCACCGGAGAGTGCGCAAAATGCCAAAGAAGAAACCGCCTATGAGCTTTACACCATCAAGGCGGGCGACAACCTCTACCGTCTTTCAAAGCAGCGGAACACCACGCCCGAAGAGATAATGCGCATAAACAACATATCCAGCGCAAATCTTGTCAAGTTGGGTGCGCAAATAAAGCTGCCCGTGGTCAAATGACACCACAGAAAAATGGCACGGGTTTGATGGTGAGATTTTTGTGGTCATAGTTGTTTTGGAACGGACAAACGTTGTCAGGTGAAATCCCCCTGTCATGTGTGAACAGGCAATCTAGGCGTTTTTTCGTGTTATTAAAATGGCAACAAGTCCATGCCACCTATCCAACCTTCAAAAAATCACGAATTGCAGCCATTTTCATGCCCCCGGCTCGTCCGCGCACATATTCTTTTGGCATGCCCCCCCAATCAATAAAAATTTGTTTTTTCTTTTCATGCAGGTCAAAAATAATGTTTGATTTCTATTCTTCTTAATGTTATACTTTTTTTGCTGTCCAGATTCTGGACATAGAACCGCAGCCAAAAAAAGTGTAAGAATGAAGGAGAAGAACGATGCCTAAAGGTGTGCGTTACACCCCCGAACAGCGTGAAGAAATGAAGGAACAGGCCCAAATACTCCGTGCGCAGGGCAAACCGCAGAAAGAGATTGCGGAGCGCCTCGGTGTTGCCATTCCCACGCTGAAATCATTGCTTGGCGACAGCGCCCCCGTAAAGGGCGGCGGCCGCGGCAAGGCAAAGGTCATCGAGCCGGCGGTGAACATTTCGAACAACCATCCGGCCATCCAGCTCGCCGTCAAGAAACAGCGGCTGGCGGAAATCGAAACCAAAATGGACTCCCTCCAGCAGGAGAAGCAGAAGATTCAGGACGAGATGCAGGAGATTTACAAGGCGCTCGGCCAGGAGATTTTCGGCTGATTCCGAATGTGTTTTCGGCAAGTTGCCGGGACCGCGTGAAAATTACGCGCGGTCCCGTTTTCTTTTTAACCCGTTTCGCGTGGAAACAATTCAGGGCGCTCCTTTCAGAGCGCCCTGAATTGTTTGTCTGTTGTTTCTCCGTGTTATTTGACGGGCGCCTCAACCTGGCCGCCTTCGGGGGTTGACACCTCCTCCGCCTCCTCAAAGGCCACCTCCGCCTGTTCGGGAACCTGCGGCGTCAAATCAATGGTGCATTTGTCACCGTCGCAGTACAAATCCATCGCCTCGTCGGTGTTGACCATTTCAAAGTTGAGCGGGCCAAGCTTCGCCTTGGCGCGCTCGTACACCTCGCGGGTGATTTCCTGGTAGGGCGCCTGGGGGTAGTTGTGCTCCTTCAACGGCAGGAAACTCACCGACTTCAAACGGCATTCGTACAGTTCCAAGATATAGGGAATCTCCTTCGCCTCTTCCTTGGTGAAGGTGATGGTGGCGCTGACCTGGTTGTCCGCCCAGTAATGCTGCATCTGGGCCACGTTCTCCACCTGCTCCCAGACGGAGACGTCGTTCTTGGACCTCCTGAAATATTTGCCATGGACGGGAAAATAGACAACCCAGGTGTTGTCCCCGTAGACCGACTCCTCAATGTGGTAGCCCGCGCGGCGGAGCGGGTCGATGAGGGGGCTTGTCTTGTCGATGCGGATCGTCCGGAAGTAATACTCCGAATGGGCGTAATGGATGCCCGGCGTGACGCCCGGCAGCAGGGACACGGTGCCGCTCGGCTTGATGCTGGTCTTTTTTATGCTCTCGGGCACGCAGAGCCACTGGGAATAGATCCGGTCCAGTTTGCCGATGTATTTGTAGCCCTCGTCGCACCAGCGAAAATGCTCGCGCCGCCCGTGCTGCTCAAAACTTTCGACGATGCCGGACTGGGACAGGCCGATGCGCCGGTTGCGCAGCATGATGGCGTTGGTGCGCTCGATGTGCGTGGGGATCAGGGTGACCGTCTTCGCGTAGAGGTAGGCAAACTTCAGGGTGCGCAGGTATTCCTCCAGCGTCTGATGTCGCGACGGGAAGGTTTCGACGAGGTTGCAGATCTCGTAGCTTTCAAGGCTCTGCTCGGCGCAGGGGTTGGTGCCCGCCACCTTCGCGTCGGTCCAGGTCGCGCCGTCCTTTAGGCGGCCGTAGGCGCGGGCGTTTTCCAGCCAGAAGTAACCGGGCTCGCCGTTCTTGGCCGTCTGCGTGCCCGCGCCCATGTAGTCCATCCCCTCGCGGGCGATGACGCTGTTGTTGGAGGCCCAGCGCCACGCCATCAACTGCTCCTTGTGCAGCGCCGGATCCTTGAGCTGAAGGTATTCCTCGTCGTCCGGGTTGCCCAGCGCGAGTTCCGCGGTACGCCGGACCCCGCCGGACACCACGCATTTGCCGATGACGTTCATCAGGTCGGTGATCACGGTGGAGCTGAGCATCTGGCCCGCGCGCGGCGCCAGAATCCTGTCAATGTTCTGGATGCACTCCATGAGCGGGCCCGGCCCCGGGGCGATGCCGCCGAAGGTCTGGATGGGCGCGCCCATGGGCCGTATTTTGGAATAGTCCACATGGGCCGGACGGCGCGCCTTGCCCACGTAGGAGTTGAGCATGACCCGCACCAGATCCGTCCAGCCCTCCTTGGAGTCCTCCACCACGTGGGTGTACTCGCCGGTCTGGGGCGTCTGGATGGTCAGCTTGCCCGCGCCCTTGTTGTCAAAGGCCACGCCGGTGCCCAGCATGGAAAGGTCCATCAGGAAGCAGAAGGGCTCCGCGAAGTCCGTCTCTATCTCCTCCGTGGACACGAAGGCGCAGTTGTTCAGCGCCGCCGACCCGCGCTGGAAGATGTAATCCGTGCCCATCATCCACAGGCCGCGGCCCGGGGGCAGGAATTTGAAGTCCCACATGAGCTTGAACATTTCCTGGGCGGAGCGCTGCGCCTTTTCCGGCTTCCAAGGCAGCTTCAGGCTCATGCAGTGGTTGAGCTGGATGGTGTAGCACCCCTCCACCACCCGGCGCAGCGTCTCCCAGTACTCCTCCGTGCGGCCGGTGCCGTCGTTCATCGGGCGGGCGTAGGTCCGCTTGAAGGTGATGTACCCCAGCGGCCCCCATTCCGGCTGGCGGCCCCGGTAGTTCTCCAGAAATTTGTCGGTCAGTTTGAAGCGTTCACGCACGGCAAACATGGTCATGCCTCCCTGGCTGCCTTTCTTGGTTACCTGTTCCTGTTTCTCTCTTCCCTGGCGGGCGCGCGGCGCGCGCGGCACGGGCGGAAAACCGTCACACCTTACGGTTCTGCGTCCGCACCCACGGCAGCCCGTCCACCTCCTCTGTCTCGTAGTCGGCAAACAGATTTGGGTATCTTCCGCGCACGATGCGGAAGACCTCTCCAAACAAAAACCGGATCTCCTCCTCCGCGTGGGGGTCGGTCCGGTTTTCAATCACATGGCGAAGCGCCCTGAAGTTGCAGGACCAGCCGATGGTCGTGGCCAGCCCGATGGGCGCCATGCGGCGGAACGCGGAGGTGAGCTTTTTCTTCTCCGCGAACTGCGCCTCCTCCTCGATGCGGTAAATCCGCGCGAGCTCGCGCTGAAGCTCCTCAAGCTGTTCCAGCGTCCGCGCAAAGACCGCCATGCCCTCCTCGTTCTCCTGGATGTGCATGGGCACATAGGCCGAAAGCGAGTCGAGCCGCACAAAACGGAGCGATTCCTGGGATATCGCCGTGCCCGCCCGGTGGCGCACCAGCTCATGGGTCACCACCCGGCTCACATCGGCAAAAATGAAATTCAGCATGCCGTGCTCAAGCACGCTGCCGTGGCCGACGCGCAGGATGTTGTCCAAATAGGCCGCATTGCCCTGGCGCACACGGGTCACGTTCGGATTGAGGCCGGGTTCGAAGGAACGGTAGCAGAGACGGCCCATTACCTCACTGATGCGTTCGCTGTCGGAGGGCGCGTCGGTCTGCCAGCCGGACACCCCAAGGTGGTCCAGATAAGACTGCAAACCCTCTTCTATAATCTTGGTCTCCCCCACCAGGAAGACTTTTGGCTGGACAAAACGCATCGCAACGCATCCTTTAACGATTTCAAATTAAACAGGAGACCATAACGGCACCAAACAGCCCCTGCAGGAAAGTGATTATAGGAAGGGATTCACCGATTGTAAAGCCTCATTTTTTCTCCTGATCCGCCCTCTTAATTAGCATTATTTACACGCACAAACATTTTCTTTTAATACAATATATTGTGCTAATATAATCAAGTATGCACAATATATTGATTTTTGCCTCTTTTTCCCTCTTGCGGATATCTCCCACTGCTTAAGAGCATTTTCCAAGGGAATTCCTGCCATAAAATTGGTCTTATGATCGCCATTTTTGAGTCTTTACAGAGACAAACTGGGGCATTATTAGGAAAGGAGAATGAGCAAGAAAGCCTTTCTACTTAGGAGATTTTCCCAATTAAGACCTGTGTATTGAATAGCCCTTTCTTGCCGATAAAAACACAATATATTGGCTAATTTTAGGACAATCTTCAATTAATGCACAATATATTGTATTCCTGCGCATTTCTAACTGAATGCCTAGGGCTATGGGTGTAAAGGATGATCTGACTCCGATTGGGCGGTGCCTCTGCGCTGTTGTGCAACCTTGACAAAATCAACGCAATATGTTGTGGTTGTTACGCCCCTGAAACCCCTCCGAAGAGGGTGCCAAATCATATCCAAGGTGGTTGCGCGCGCATTGAACCACCATGCCTGATGAGTCACTGAAGAGGGTAATTCCACCGTGCCAATCGGTCCGATACAGGGGCAAATTCAGTTTTTCATACCGTTCCCAAACACCTTTTCCCACCGCACGGAAACGACCGGCGCGGGTGGAAAAAACGGCAATTTTTGGGTTCACCGCATTGAGGAAGGCCTCCGTGCTGGAGGATGCGGAACCGTGGTGCGGCACTTTCAGCACATCAGCGCGGCAATCCCCAAGCGCCAGCATTTTCTCCGCATCCTCCTCAATGTCCCCCGCGAGCAGCATGCTGAACCCGGGCCAGGCCACCCGGAGCACAAGGGAGGCATCGTTTTCAGAAAGGCGCGGGAGCGCCCCGGCGGGCGGGTGGAGCACCCGCATTTCCGTGCCGGGCAGGGGGATCGAGTCGCCTGCGGCCACTTCAACCACCGCCACCCCCCTGGCGGCACACAAGGCACGAAATTCCTTTTCCAAGGATGACGGCTCCCCCGATTTTCCCAAATACGCCCCGCCCACCGGCATTCGCCGCACCACCTCCATGAGGCCGCCGAGATGATCACTGTCGGCGTGCGTGGCCACCACCGACTCCAGCCGGGATATGCCGTGGGCGCGCAGAAAGGGCACCACCACGGACTGGCCCGCGTCCTGGAATTCAGTGAGATCCCCCCCGTCCACAAGCACAGCCCCGCCGCCGGGGGAAACCACCACCATCGCATCGGCATGGCCCACATCCAGCACATGCACCCGGCCCGGTTCAATCCGGGGCTGCCAAAAAAGGAGGGCCAGCACGGCAAACGCGGCCATGCCCGGCAACGCCACGCGCCAGCGCAGCCCGCCGCGCAGTCCCGCATAAAGAAGCGCCGCCACGGTGAAATAGGCGGCCATGGCCAGGGGGGCGGGCCTGGGCACATCCGCATGGCCGCCGGGCAGCGCCGCGCCAAGACGGACGCACTCCCCCGCCAGCCAGACCACGAGTCCAAGGGCATGGCCGAACAGGGACGCCAGCGGAGGCGCCCATGCCAGCAGCAAAATCACGGGCACCAGCCAAAGCAGCACCGCGAGCAGCGGCACAACAACGAGGTTGGCCGCCAGTCCCGCCATGGGCACCACCTGGAAAAACCACGCCGCCGCCGGAATGGTGAGCAACTGCGCAGAACAGGTTGCGCCCAACCCGCGCGCAAGAGGGCGCGGCAGGCGGAGACGGCGCATTCCCGAGGCAAACGGCGGCTCAAAAAGCAGCAACGACGCCATGGCGAGATAGGAGAGGATAAAGCCCGGATCGAAAAGGCCCGCCGGATCATGCAGCAACAGGAGAACCGCGGAAAGGCCGAGGGCGGAAAGGATGTCCTCCTCACGGCCGGCCAGCTCATAAAAAACCACCATCGCCACCATGAGCGCCGCGCGCATCGTGGCGGGGCGCGCCCCCGCGGCCAGGGCAAAGCCGAACACCGCCGCCAGCACCAGCGCGGCCCGGACCCGCCGATCCACCCGCAGCATCCGCAGCAGAAACTGGAGGCTTAGATAGACCAGGCCCACGTGCAGGCCGGACACGGAAAGAACATGAACGGTGCCGGAAAGCATGAAACTCCGGTACAGATCACGGTCCATGCCAAAACGCTCGCCCAGCCACACGCCCAGGGTGAAGGGCGCGGTGCCCGCCGGCAGCAGCGCGTTCAGGGTGTCCGCCTGCCATTGGCGGAACCGGGATATCCAGCGGCCGGGACGCGCGCCCCCGGCGTCCAGCACGGAAACGCCGCTGGATTTGCAGCGTATCTGGGAGAAAACACCCCGGTTGCGCAGGGCCCCCTCAAAGCCTGAAACCCCGAAATTGACCGGGCCAAGGCAGGGGGACACGATTCCATCCACCCGCACCAGCGCGCCGTCGTGGATGCGCGCGTCCGGCTTCGTCCAGCGCACCAGACACTTGGAGGGCGGAATGCCCGGGGGCGCGCCCTCCCCCGCCACCACCGCATCCGAAAGGACAAAGCGCACATACTCCGCGCCGGGGGTGTAGACGGGCGTTTCGCCCACGCGCCCCTCCAGCACCATGCGGGTCTCGGCATTGTCACGGACATGCCGGAAAAACGCGTCACCCCCAACAGGCGGCCCAAAAGCCGCCCAGGCCGCCGCGCCCGCAATCATGGCAAGAAAGAGCAGAAGAAACCGATCCGCCCAGGGAACACGCCGCTGGCAAAGGGCCAGCGCCGCGGCAAAAACAAAAAGGGCGGCAACCACCCAAAAGGTGGATGCCGCCCGTCCGATGGCAACACCAAAGGCAACCCCCGCCGCCGCCCAAAGCCAATGCCGGTTTCCCATGCAACCCCGTCCCCCGTCCTGCGGCACACGGCCCAGGGTGATGGCCTACAAACTGGGGGTTCCCGAACTGAACCCGCCGGTGGAACCGTAAGCCGCCACGGAAATCAGCAGGATAAGGTTGAAAATGACATACGCAATGCCAAGCGGGTTGTCCAAGGGAATGGGAATCAAAATTCCCTGGGCGATTTCAAAAAGGTCGCTGAAAAAATTACCCATGCTTCAAAGTCTCCAGAGTTGGTTTGGCGGATCGTGGGAACGCCCCGCCGCCGCCAACAATGGTAATTGAGCGGCGCGGGCCGTTCAAGTCAGGCGCGGGGCACGCGCAATCATGCAAATATTTCGGCTACAATACAGCCTCCCCATAAAGAGCAAAAGGACGATGCGATGACAGAGACAACGGGTTACACCATCGGGCTGGTGCAGTCGCGGATGGGCGCGGACGTGGACGAGAACCGCCGGCGCGCGCTGGAGCTGACGGCGGCGGCGGCGGAGCAGGGCGCGCAGGTGATCTGCCTGCCGGAACTGTACGCCTCGCAGTATTTCTGCCAAAAGGAGGACGTGTCCCTTTTCGATCTTGCGGAGCCGCTGGACGGCCCATCGGTGGCGGCGTTCCGGGCGCTGGCGGCGCGGCTGAGGGTTGCGGTGGTGGTGCCCTTTTTTGAAAAGCGCGCACCGGGGCTGTACCACAACAGCGCGGCGGTGGTGGACGCGGACGGCAGCCTTGCGGGTGTTTACCGGAAGATGCACATTCCGGACGACCCGGCCTATTACGAGAAATTTTACTTCACCCCCGGCGACCTTGGTTTCAAGGCCATCAACACCGCCTTCGGACGCATCGGTGTGCTGATTTGCTGGGACCAGTGGTATCCGGAGGGGGCGCGCCTGACGGCGCTTTCCGGGGCGACGACGCTGTTCTTCCCCACGGCCATCGGCTGGCATCCGCAGGAGAAGGAGCAGTACGGCGCGGCGCAGCGCGATGCGTGGACCACGGTGCAACGGGGCCACGCGGTGGCCAACGGCTGTTATGTGGCGGCGGCGAACCGCACGGACTTTGAACGGCCCGTGCCGGAGCAGGCGGGCATCGAGTTCTGGGGCTCCTCCTTCATCACGTACCCGCAGGGACAGTTTTTGGCGCGGGCGGGGCAGGACGAGGAAATACTGACGGCGCGGGTGGATCTGGAACACCTGGAGAACATCCGCCGGAACTGGCCCTTCCTGCGCGACCGGCGCATTGACGCATACGGCGGCATCACGCGCCGTTTTCTGGACGAGACGCCATGACCGCGCCGCGCACTGCCCCGCGCATGCCCGCGGAATGGGAGCCGCAGTCGGCGGTGCAACTGGCCTGGCCCGCCAACAGGGCGGACTGGCCGGGCAAGTTCGCGCCGATTCCCTGGGTCTTTGCGGAGATTATCCGCCATGCCCTGGACGGCGGACGGGTGATGCTGGCGGCGGTGTCCGCCGCCCATGCGGCGCAGGCGCGGCGCTGCCTGAAAAAAGCCGGGGTGGACGCGGCGAATTTGGAGATTGTGGTCACACCGCTGGACCGGGGCTGGATGCGCGACATCTCCCCCGCCTTTGTGGTGCGCGGCGGCAGGAAACCGCGCATTGAGGCGGCGGGCTTCCGCTTCAACGGCTGGGCGAAATACGACAACCACAGGCTGGACGCGCAGTGGCCCCAGTTTCTCACGCAAACCCTCGGCATGCCCCTTCGGCAGGCACTTTGGAAGGGTGAACCGGTGGTGCTGGAGGGCGGCGGAATTGACGGCAACGGGGAAGGCACGCTGCTCACCACGGAGGAGTGCCTGCTCGACCGGGAAATCCAGCCGCGCAATCCGGGGATGTCCCGCAGGGATTACGAGGGCATGTTCGCAAAGGTGCTGGGCGTGCGCCAGGTGGTCTGGCTGGGAAAAGGCATCGCCGGGGACGACACCCACGGGCATGTGGATGACCTGTGCCGCTTTGTGAACCCGACGACGGTGGTGCTGTGCCGGGAACGCAACGGCAACGACGCGAACCACCGTCCCCTGGAGGAGAACCGGGAACGGTTGCAGGGGCTGCGCCTGGCGAACGGGAAAAAACTGGCCGTGGTGGAACTGCCCATGCCCGCGCCGGTTGTCTTTGACGGCATGCGCCTGCCCGCGAGCTACGCCAATTTCCTTATCACCAACACGCGAATCATCGTGCCCACCTTCAACGACCCCAACGACCGCATCGCGCTGGGCATTCTCGCGGAATTGTTTCCCGGCAGGACCGTTGCGGGGGTGCACGCCGTGGACCTTGTGTGGGGTCTTGGCACGGTGCACTGCCTGACCCACGAAATCCCGGCGGTGTGAGGAGGGCATTCCCCCAAGCCCACAAGGGGGACTGATGCGGGCGGACACGGGGGGGCCGCCCCCACAAAAACGGCTTGACACGGCTGGATGCAGGGGACACAAAAAACGATCCGACTGATCGGTTTGATCAGCCGGATTGGTCGGATTCTCTTTCCAAGGGGCAAGCCCCGTGAACGCTACTCGGGCTTGGGCGGGTACTTGATCTGGAGGTGCAGATCCTGAAGCTGGCGCGCCTCCACCGGACTCGGGGCGCCCATGAGCAAATCCTGGGCGCGCTGGTTGAGCGGGAACGCGATGATCTCGCGGATGTTCGGCTCGTCGGCCAGCAGCATGATGATTCGGTCCAAGCCGGGCGCGATGCCGCCGTGGGGGGGGGCTCCGTAGTGGAAGGCCTTCCACAGTGCCGGGAACTTGGACTTGACCACATCCTCCGAATACCCGGCAATCTCAAAGGCCTTGAGCATGACCTCGGGCCGGTGG
>JBHEKP010000107.1:0-4907 GCA_041859375.1 Candidatus Hydrogenedentales bacterium
CCACGATAAAAACTCCTCGTGCGTATTGGGACATGATTTGAAGGCACATGCACGCCATACTGGCAGGCGCCATGTGTGGGGGAACCCAAGGGAACTGGAGATTAAAGTACCCTAAAATAAACCATAAATACAATAAAAAACATCAAAAAAATAATTTTCAATAAAACAAGGCAATTTAGGGTCTGTATCGACTAAAAATATGGAAAATTAATGAAAAATGACCGTGGGTGCGGAATATTTTGTTTATGGAAGGCAAAAAAAACGCGCCTGAAGTCAGGCGCGTTGGATTGGCAAAAAAAATGGCGGAGACGACGAGACTCGAACTCGCGACCTCCGGCGTGACAGGCCGGAGACGCATAGTTCTAATAGCTTGTTAATAAATGACTTACAGAATCATGACGGTTCTGGTGCACTCCACGGTGCACCCAAATCGGAAAATCCCAAAGCCGTTATTCTGGAGGCTCTCCGCACCATGAATCGCGACACCCTGTTGGCGGTGCTGGCCGAAGCCTTAACCGGGAATACCCCGGATGCATGACCGCCGTAAATGCCCCAGAAGCATGAAAATAAATTCAGGAATCCATTTACCTTCCCTGACTGCCGTTCACGCCTCCTGGGGCATTCTAGGGGCCTTCCTGATCAATTGCAGGCCAATCCCCCCGGCGCCCCTCCCCTGTTACGGGACGCTACACACCCCTTCCGGTCTCATGTCCGCACCGTGTGGGGTCTTTTCCCGGGTGCAGTAAATGCGTGGCGGTGAAGGGTGTCAGTGTCAATTGAATGTCATTGACACGTTGACAGCCGGGCCGGGATGTCAAAACGGGCGGCGGTGTGTCAATTAACACTTTTGCAGTGACATTGACAAGCGCCAAGATAGCCCGCCCCTGTGGAGGGGAATGGAAGCCAGCAACCACCGCCGCATCCGCAATGCCGGTCCGGGCATCTTCCCCGACTGAGGCAGCCGTCCCCTTGCCTACCCTCCTCCCCCGGTCTCTCTCGACGCCCCGCAGGGCGAATCGGCGTATGACCGCCCTGGTTGCCCACTGCCCTGTCGACGCCCGCTTCAAGGGGGGGGGCAGGGGGGGGTAAGCGGCTACGACAATCCAAGCGGTGAACCACCCACCGGACGCGGATTTTTTTTAGAAAAATTTATTCCCCCCTCTCCCCCATTGCTTTTTGTAAGGAGGCTATTCCACCCCATCCCCGTTTCCGCGTGGAACGCCGACAAAGACCTCCATAGCCTCGTCTTCGGTGTCGTAGGCGGGAAGGGTCACGGACGCGTCGCCCCAGCCGCCCCGCCAGTCCGGTTCAAGCCAGCCGTGGGTTTCCAGCAGGGAGCTGTCCCCCGGACTCACCGCCACGGCAATCTGGTAGTTTCCCGCCGCCAGCAGCGCCGGCTGAAAGCATCCGGTCATCCGCTCCGCCCTCACTTCGGCGCACACGGAGTCCGCCCGCATAACATCGTCAAGACGGGTCCTTTCACGGAGCGGAAACTCGGCGGGGAAAGCAAGCACGCACGCCTCCCGGCCGATGTCCGGCGGGGTGAAACGCCCCAGCATCGGTCCGGACGTTTCCAGTTCGACCAGTTCCCGCAATGTCCCGCGGCGGGGAAGGTGAACACAGCGGAATGCGGTGAGCGCGGGGATGCATGGATCGAAGCTCCAGCTGATTTCAAAGCGCAGCAGGACACGCCCCGGGGGCATGTCTTCAAGGACAAAGCGCCCCCCGTCGTCAATGCGTCCGCGGGCGAGCATCACCCCCTCCGGCGTCATGGCGCGCACCTCGCCGTCCTGCGGGCAAAGGCCGTTCACGCGCACCCCGCCCGCAATTGTCACCGGGCCCGGCGGAATGACCACACGCGCCATGGACCGGACACCCGCGGTCAGTTCCGCCTCAGTCATGCCCATCCTGCCCCCGAAGCAGTAAAGGCCCTCCTGTTTCCAGCCGTAAATACGGAACCGCCCCGGCCTGAGCAGAAGCACATCAGTGGGATCGCCGGGCCCGTTTTCACCCGTTTCCGCTCCCATGCGGGGGAAGGCCATGCTGTAGATGCGGCCGCCATAATTTTTCACCGGCCCGCCCCCGCCGTCGAACACCTTCAGGTCAAGCCGCGCCAGGGAGTCCGTGCCGCGGTTCTTCCGGGAGAAGGCGCAGGGCCGAATGACAACACCGTTGGCCAGACCCTCCCGGACTTCGTCCGTGAGTTCGGCGGCACCCCCTTCCTCATCCTCCCCAGGGGGCGCATCCACCTCCGGTTCCGGCGCCGACTCCGGTTCGGCAGCGCACAGGGCGACCGTCACCTCCGCCTGCGCCCCGTCACCCCAGACAGTCACCGGTTCGACGGCGCACTCATATCCCTGGGCGCACACCGCCACCAGCCACTGCCCGCAACGGACGGCGCCCAGGGAAAAGCGACCCGCGCCGTCCCTGACAACACGGCTCATGGGCTCCCTCATCTCCGGAACGGCCCAGCCGTCCATCGCCACATCCATGCGATCATAAAAGAGGCAGCGCGAGCGCATTGCGTCAATCCCGGAGGCGGGCAGGAGCGCCGCGGTGAATCCGGGCACGGGCGCGCCGGTCTCCGCGTCAACAACCCGCCCGCGCACCTCCGCCACCGCGCCGATGCGCAGCACATGCTCCACGCCGCCGCCCGGCTCGACCTTTTCCATCCGCCACACGGGCAGATACCGGCCGCCGGAGGCGCCGGCAAGATACCCGCCGGCGCAGAGTCCGTCAATGACACAGCGCCCCTCCTTGTCTGTCTCCAACCCCGTCTCCTCGCCGCCCTCGTAGCTGTGGAGGAAAAGGGGCTGAAGAAAAATGGGTGACCCGGGCACAGGCTCGCCGTGGCGGTTGACCACCCGCAGCGACAGGGACCGGTCGTGCCGGTGAAGGGACAGGGGGGGCATGCCGGTGATTTCCCCCCCCACAAGCGCAACCGTGCGGGGCGGCTCAAAGCGCCTGAAAAGCCTGACTTTTCCGCCTGCGGCCCGCACCTGGCACGGTCCCGTCGGCAGGCCGTTGATTTCATAGGCGCCCCGGTGGTCCGTGAGCGCCGTGCGCGCGCCGGTCATCCCCCGGTCAGGCACGGCGGTCACCTCCACCCCGGCAACGGGAAGTCCGCCGTCGTCCAGCACGAGCCCGCGGATTCCCGCCTCCGGGCCAAGGATGACCTCGGGAAATTCAGCCGGGTTCCGGTATGCGCGCCGCGTCTCATACAGCGCAACTTCCGGGAAAAGGTCGGCCATTCTTGAGGCGTCCTCCGGGCTGTGGCACAGGTACAATTCCTTTGTGCCGATCCCGCCCGGCGCCGTTGCCGACAGGAACAGGGAATGGGTGCGCACGGTGTACCAGTTCGACATGCCGGGCCAGAGGACGAAACAGCCCCGGGCATCGGTGCGCGTTGTGAAAGGGTCGCCGTCCATGCACGGATAAGAGAGGGACACCTCCGCGTCCGCCACGGGGTTGCCGTCACCGTCCACCACCCTGCCCGGAATGCGCGCGGGCGGCACCTGCGGCGTGTCGGGCGGCTCCTCACCGTCCTCATACTCGCGGGGATGGGGGAAAAAGAGCACCCCCTGCGGCGGTGTTTCCACCCCTTCGGCGGGCAGGCCGCCTTCTCCCCCATCCCGTTCCACCGTTTCCGCGGGTGGCGGGGCGGAAGGCGGGGGCGCAAGTGGGGGGCATTCCACCGGATTGATGCCGCCGTCCTGGGCGTTCAGCCCCACGGGCGGCAGTATCATCAGCGCAAGGCCCACCAGCATGATCCCCGCCATGCAGGCGGCGCATGTTCCAAAAGGCGTGTTTCTCATGTCATGTCCCTCCCGTTTTTTGTTCCCCGTTTATATTCAGCCGCCGCCCCGCGCACGCAGGGGCGCGCAGCAGAGCACCGCCGTGTAGTGGAACTCCACCCGCCCGTCACGCGCGTGCCTGTGGAAGGCCGCCTCCAGCGCCGCCAGCATCGCCCGCAGTCTCGGGCCCTTGTTCGGCATGTAGGAAGAGGAGAGGAGCCGGCCCCGCACCCCGTCCATATCCATGGGCACACGGTGGTCCACCCTCAGCCAGCGGGGCTTTTCCGGCGCGAAGAAGGCCTCCAGCGCTTCCGTTGACACGCTTGCGTGGGAGGTGGGGCTTTTCTCCCGCTTGTGGGCGTCCACCACCGCCTGGTAGGCCGCGCCGAAGGCGTCCCCCAGGCCGCGCTCGTTCCAGATCACGGCCGCCGCGCCGCCCGGCCGCAGGATGCGCAGGAACTCCGACCGCGCCCGTTCCGGGTCAAACCAGTGGAAGGCCTGGCCCGCCGCCGCCACGTCGCAGCACTGTTCCGGCAGGCCCGTGGCCTCGGCGGAGCCCGCCGTGATTGAAAACCCGGCATGGCCCCCCAGCAGCGCCGCGGCGCTTTCACCCATCTCCCGGTTCGGCTCCACCGCGCACACCCGGTGGCCCCGGCCCAGAAAGGCCTCCGAAAGCCTGCCCGTGCCCGCGCCGATGTCGGCCACCACTCCGGGGCGGGGCAGCAGCCCCCAGTCTTCCAGCGCCTCCACCAGCGCCGGGGGATACCCGGGCCGGTAAAGGCTGTAATCCTGCGCGCGGTCGGAGAATCTCTTGTGCGGGTTTGGCATGGTAATCCCTCCTCTTTTTTGGGTTGCTTATTTGCCCCCGGGCCCTTGCCTCACACCACCCAGGGTCACACAATCCTCTCTTCTTATTTATGAGGACGATATTCGGCCTCATTTATTCATTCGCATCATTTTCTTCGTCAGAAGCCACAGTGAAGGTAATGCAAGCCCCATGCCAACCGAATACGTAGTATGTGGGCTGGAATTTGTCAAGCTTTGGCTGGTGTTCTGGGATGGTTGATTCAGAATTGCACAGGCCGTTTCGTTTTGGCACAGCCATTGCCCGTT
>JBHEKP010000112.1:0-8579 GCA_041859375.1 Candidatus Hydrogenedentales bacterium
CCCGAAGCGTGACATCGTCCTCCTCAACGCCGCTGCCGGGCTCGTCATCACCGGGCTCGGCTTGGAGACGGCGGACACGGCGTTCCTGCGCCTGGACCTGTCGCGGCCCGGGGCGGGCTGGGAGACCCTGCCGCCGTGGCCGGGGCCGTCCCGCGCGCTGGCGATTGCCGCCGCGCAGACCAACGGCGTGGACGACTGCGTGTACCTGTGCAGCGGCCGCCGGGTGAACGGGTCCGGGACCACGGAATTTCTCGCCGACCTGTACGAATTCAACCCGGCGCGGCACCGGTCCGGCGCGGCGGCGTGGCGGCGGCGGGCCGACGCGCCCCGGTGCGTCATGGCGGGCGCGGGCGCGCCCGCGGGCCAGAGCCACATCATGGTGCTGTCCGGGGCCGACGGGGCGCTGTTCCACCAGGCGGACACCCTCAAGGACGCCCATCCCGGTTTCCCGAAGGAATCCTTCGCCTACCACACCATCACGGACACCTGGGTCTCCGCCGGCGCAACCCCGGCAAACCAGGTGACCACAACGGCGGTGCGGTGGGGGACCGATCCCGTGAAGGCCCCGATCATCGTGGCCAGCGGCGAGCTGCGCCCGCGCGTGCGCACGCCGCGCGTGTGGGCCGTGACCCCGGAACCGGGCGGCACGCGCTTCGGCGCGGCGGACTTCACGGTCCTCTTCCTGTATCTCGCGGCCATGCTCGGTGTCGGCGTGTTCTTCTCCTTCCGCAACCGGACGGCCGATGATTTCTTCCGGGGCGGCCAACGGGTGCCGTGGTTTGTGGCCGGACTCAGCATTTTCGCCACCATGCTCAGCTCCATCACCTTCATGGCGATTCCGGCGAAGACCTACGCCACCGACTGGGTCTATTTTCTGGTGAACATGACGGTGGTCGCCGTGGCGCCGGTTGTCGTGCTGGTTTTCCTGCCCTTTTTCAGAAAGATAGAGGCCGCGAGCGCCTACGAATACCTTGAGCTGCGCTTCAACCGTTTCGCGCGGCTTTTCGCCAGCGCGTCCTTCACTATCTTCCAGATTGGCCGGATGGCCGTTGTGCTGTACCTGCCCTCCCTCGCGCTGGCGGCCATCACGCCGCTGTCGGTGGAGCAGAGCATCCTGCTCATGGGTGTCCTCAGCATCATCTACTGCGCCCTGGGCGGCCTGGAGGCGGTGGTGTGGACCGACACGGTCCAGAGCTTTGTGCTGCTGGGCGGCGCGCTGTTCAGCCTGATTCTCATTCTCACACGGGTGGAGGGCGGCCTCGGGGGCGCGCTGGAGACGGCGCTGGCGCACGACAAGCTGCGGCTGGCCACGCTGGACTTTTCGGCGCACAGCTTCGCCACGCCGGCCCTGTGGGTGGTGGTGCTGGGCGGCTTTGCCCAGAGCCTCGTGCCCTACACGTCGGACATGGCGGTGGTGCAGCGCTACATGGCCGTGCCCGACGAGGCCCGCGCAAAGAAGGCCATCTGGACCAACGCCATCGCCGTCATCCCCGCCACGCTGCTCTTCTTCGGCATCGGCACCGCGCTCTTTGTGTTTTACGCGAACCATCCCGACCGCCTCGATCCCGCCTTCCGGACCGACGCGATCTTTCCCCTGTTCATTGCCCGGGAGCTGCCCCTCGGGGTGGCCGGCCTGGTGGTGGCGGGTGTGTTCGCCGCCGCCCAGTCCACCATCTCCACCAGCATGAACAGCGTGTCCACGGCGGTGGTCTCCGACTTCTTCCACCCGTTGGGGCTGGCCCGGTCGGCGCGCGGCGGCCTGTGGCTGGGCCGCGTGCTCACCGTGCTGTCCGGGACCCTGGGCACCGGGCTCGCCCTGACCTTCGCCTCCTCCGGCGTCATGTCCGTCTGGGACCGGTTCATGGGCATTCTGGGGCTCTTCGGCGGTTCCATGTGCGGGCTCTTCTGCCTCGGCATCCTCACCACGCGCGCCAACGGGCCTGGGGCGGTGATCGGCGCCCTCGCCGGGGCCGCCGGACTCTACTGGGTTCAGCGCCACACCCCCACCCACCTGCTGCTCTACGCATTTGTCGGCGTGTCGCTGTGCTTCGCTGTTGGCTACCTCGCCAGTTTCGCCTTTGCCCCCGCGAAAAAACCCATCCGGGGGCTGACCATTTACACGCTGCGCGGCGGGAACTCAGAAGGCGGCTGACGGGGCGGGAAAGGCCGCCGCGCGTCTTGACGGCCACAAGCCGCGTCCCTATAATTCGGGGCATGTTTTCCCATGCCGTGTTGCGCCGCCCGTGATGGGGCGGTTTGATTCCGAAAGGGTTCCCGCATGCGCCTTCAACTCATAGACTGGGTCATTGTCGTCGCGTCCCTGCTGGTTTGTTTTGTCCCGGCGCTCTTTTTCGGCAGGCGTGCGGGGAAAAACACGTCGGAGTTCTTCCTGTCGGGGCGTTCGGTGCCGTGGTGGCTGGCCGGTCTTTCCATGGTGGCCACGACCTTCAGCAGCGACACGCCCAACCTGGTCACCGACATCGTCCGCCGGCAGGGTGTGGCGGGCAACTGGTGCTGGTGGGCCTTTGTGCTCACCGGTGTGGCCACGGTCTTCTTTTACGCCCAGTTGTGGCGGCGCTCGGGCGTCATGACGGACCTTGAGTTTTACGAGGTCCGGTATTCAGGCGCGGCGGCGGGGGTGGTGCGCGGGTTCCGCGCGGTCTATCTGGGTTTCTTCTTCAACTGCATCATCATGGCCTCGGTGAACCTCGCGGCCTGCAAGATAGCGGCCATCCTCTTCGGGCTTGACCGGTGGCAGACGCTGGCGATGGTGGGGGTGCTCAATGTGGTGTTTGCGGCGCACTCCGGCCTCTGGGGCGTGCTGGTGATTGACATGATCCAGTTTTTCATCAAGATGACCGCCGTGATCGCCGCCGCCTATTTCGCGCTCAGGCAGCCCCAGGTGGGCGGGTTGTCCGGGCTGGTGGAGAAGCTTTCCAGCCCGATGCAGTCCCCGGACGGGGGCGGCATGATCCATTACCTGAACATACTGCCCGACTTCTCCAACAACTGGGACATCGCGCTGGCCGTCTTCATCATTCCGATAGTGGTGCAATGGTGGGCGGTCTGGTATCCGGGCGCCGAGCCGGGCGGCGGCAGCTACATCGCCCAGCGCATGCTTTCGTCGAAGTCGGAGAAGGACTCCCTGGGCGCTGTGCTGTTCTTCAATGTCGCCCATTACGTGCTCCGCCCGTGGCCGTGGATTCTTGTGGGGCTCTGCTCGCTCATCATTTATCCGGAGCTCTCCGACATCCAGGCCGCGTTCCCCGATCTCAACCCGGCGCTTCTGGGCCACGACATCGCCTACCCGGCCATGCTCAAATTCCTGCCCGTGGGCTTTGTCGGCCTCATGGTTGGCGGCCTGATAGCGGCCAACTCCTCCACCATCCTGACCCACCTCAACTGGGGCGCGTCCTATCTGGTCCACGACTTTTACCGCCGCTTCATCCGCCGGGACGCCACCGAGCGCCATTACGTGTGGGCCGGGCGCGTCACAACGGTCATGCTCTTTCTCGTCTCCTCCGCGGTGGTTTTTGTGATGGACTCCGCGAAGGACAACTTTGACCTGATGCTCCAGGTCGGCGCGGGCACGGGCCTGCTCTACCTGCTCCGCTGGTTCTGGTGGCGCATCAATGCCTGGTGCGAGGTGGTGGCCATGATCAGCTCCTTTGCCGTGTCCGTGGCGATTTTCTTCCTGAAGAAGGACGGCTGGGACATTCCCACGGCCCAGGGCCTGATCATCACCATCGCCCTGACCACGGTCTGCTGGGTGATTACCGCGTACGCCGGTCCCCAGACCGACCGGAAGGTGCTGGTTGACTTTTACCTGAAAGTGCGCCCCTTTGGTCCGGGCTGGGCAAGCATACGCAGGGAGGCGGGCGTTTCGGAGGATGAGGCGGCCTCCACCCACCAGAACATTCCGCTGGCGCTGCTCGGCTGGGTCGCGGGCTGCATGATGATTTGGGCGTCCCTGTTCACGGTGGGCAATTACCTCTATGGGCGCATGGGCTATGCCGCGGCGCTGTTTTGCGTCTTCCTGGTGAGCGCGCTGCTTGTCCTGTGGGTGGTCAACCGGCTTTGGACCGGCGGCACCGGGGACACGCAGGCCGGTTGAGCGCCGGGGGGCAGCCGCCCCGCAATGAGACGGGATGGGGCCGCGTTTGGCGGCGCGTGCCGTTTTCGGCGCCGCATGCCCCGTTTTGGGGGAACTTTTCCGGGGCGTTGCGCAATACACCAACGGGGCGGGGTGACACCGGACATGGGAGCCGCCGATGGCTTTGATCACGAAAAAGCGGGTGAAATACGCGCTGGCCGGGGCCGGAGCGGTGTATCTGGTCCTGTTTGCGGGGTGGCTGGTGTATTCGGCGGTGCGGCAGGAAGCGCCCCGGGGCCCCTCGGACTTGGAGGCCCATCCGGAGCGGCAGGAGGAGATTGTGGCGCGCAGGCGCGCGGAGGAACTGCGCGACCGGCTCCAGCTCAGCGAGGAGCAGACCCAAAAGATAGCCGAAATTTACCAGAAGAACCGGATGGACGACGAGCCTCCGGACGGCCCCCCGACGGAGGAGCAGCGCAACCGCTGGCGCGCGCGGCAGGAGGAAATCGCCCGGGTGCTGACGCCGGAGCAGCAGGCGCAACTGGAGCAGGAGCGCCGTTTCGGCGGGCCGGGATGGCCGGGAGGGCGCATCACACCCGAGCGGATCGAGCAGCTCAAGCAGAGCATGAGCCCGGAACAGCGGGAGCGGTTTGAAAAGGCGGCGGAGCGGATGCGCCAGTTCCGGGGGGCGGGTGGGGGCGGCCGCGGTCCGGAGCAGGGCGGACGGCGCGGCGGGGGCAGGGGTCCGGGGCGGGAACAACCCCGTCCGCGGCAATAACAGAACGGAGCGTCGCCCATGAACAAGCGGAGCGGATTCACCCTCATCGAACTGCTGGTGGTCATTGGCATCATCGGCATTCTGGCCTCCATACTGCTGCCCGCGCTGGCGCGGGCCCGCGAGGCGGCGCGCCGCGCGGGCTGCGCCAACAACCTCAAGCAGTTCGGGCTGGTCTTTTCCATGTATTCCGGAGAGGCGAAGGGCGGGCTCTTTCCGCCGGTGGAAATGGAGCTGGGCTGCGGCACCCGCGCCTGTTTCGCCTTCGGGCCGCTGATTGGCGCGGTGTATCCCGAGTATCTCACCGACCCGGCGATTCTCTTTTGCCCCTCGGACGCGCTGGACCGTCTTTCCAACCACCAGCTTCCGGACGGCACGCTCACGCTGCTGAACAGGGTGCCGGGCAACCGGCAGGAGGGCGTGGAGGCCGTTGACGCCAGCTACACCTACATGCCCTGGGCGCTGGACCGCGTGTCCGACACGGACCCCCTCGATTTTTCCCTGCGGCTGCTGCACCGGCTCCTTGAGGTGGCCGACGTGATCGGCCTTTCCGACGCCGACATCCTGAACATGGCGGAGGGGCCGGAGCAGTTCATAGACACGACCCACAGCCTTTTCCGGGCCACGCGCCCCCACCGCCACGGGTCCGGTCCGGCGGCGAACGCCGCGTTGCGCGGGGAGGCGGACAGTGACAGAAAGGTTGAGCCGGGCATCGGCAACGGGGGCGGCGACACGGTGTACCGGCTCCGTCAGGGGATTGAGCGGTTTCTGATCACGGATGTGAACAATCCCGCGGCCTCAGCCAGGGCCCAGAGTGATCTTTTTGTCATGTATGACAACGTCGCCCTGACCGTGTCCATGTTCAACCACATCCCCGGCGGGGCGAATGTCCTTTACATGGACGGCCACGTCGAGTTCGTCCGGTATCCGGGCAGGCCGCCCGTGAACCCCAAGATGGCCGCCGTCACCCACATGTTCGACATCAGGCCGGGCAGTTAAAACCCATTGATCCCCCGCGCCGCGCCTGCTAGAGTGGAACGGGGCGGTTTGCGCCCCGTCGGGGTATCCAACACCGGTTATGAGCGCGGCCATAATAAAAGGGGTGTCCGGACTTTTTCTCCACGCCGCACTGTGCGCGGTGCTGGTCCTCCTCCTTTCATCGTGCGCGCCCCGTCCGAACCGGGTGCAGGCGCCGCAGCGCCCCTTCAGCATGACCCCGTTGGCCCCGGTTAAAAGCGCCGGTTCCGATCTTCGCGCCTTCCTCTTTAAATGGCTCGATCTGCCGCGCCTCATCAAAATGGCGGACAAGGAGTACAACCGCCAGGCGGTTCTTGACCATTTTGAAACGCTCAAATTTGATCCCGCGCGGCTGATGCTGCGCGAGAGCAGCGAAGTCCGCGTGTATTTCATCGGCGAGGGCAGCGGCTATGCGGACGCATTATGCGTCAACATCGAGGGCGTGGGGTTGGACGACGGCGTTCCGAAGCTGCTCTTTCCCAACGCGAACACCAAGACTCCGCTGGACGCGGCGGCGCGGCTGATCCGAAAACGCTGGATCTTCGGCCAGTGGTGGTTCGGGGAGCGTTCCGAAGCCGAACCGCTCCTTCCCGGCGACTTTGTGGATCTTGGCAGCGTGCCCGCCGGCAAGACACTCAGTTTCATCCTTGCCGTGAACGGCGAAGATGCCTACACCCCGGTGGCGGAGCGGAACCCCGACAAAAAGGCCCACATGGTCGGGATGGCCGTGGAGGACTCCCCCTATGTGCTCATCAGTTTTGAGGACATGTTCGATTTGGGCGACTCGGACTTCGAGGACGCGGTGTTCGCCGTGGAGCTTTCCAACGGCAACGTGGAGGCGCTTCTGGGGCGTTTTGATCCCTGGGGCAAGGTGAAGCGGCTCGCAAAGCTGATCGCGTTGATGGCGGTGCTCTTTGGCACGCCGGTGGGCATCGTTGCGGCCCGCAGGGCGACGCTGCGGCGGCGCTGGGGACGGCACTGCGGGGAGGCGGAGGCGTTCCTGGAGGAGGGGCGGCCCTCCGACGCGCTGACCGCCGCGCGCAGGGCGGAGCGCGCCGCCCGGAGCAGGGCGGAAAAGCACCGTTGCCGGGAACTGATAGTCGCAGCCTCCGAAGGATGCAGGGATCTCGCGGGCCTGTCCGAGCTGTACGACACGACGCCGGAGATCTTCGCGCGGAACGAAAGCGCCGCGCTGGCCATCGGCCGCGCCCAGATTGAGACGGACCATCTTGACGCCTACGGAACCCTGCGGAGGGCGTGGGAAAAGCGGGAGATTTCCGCCCCGGCCTGGCTGGCGCTGGACTGTGACGCCATGATGAAGGAGGGGCGGGAGGGAGACGCGCGGACCCTGCTGGAAGGGGTGCGTTTTGCGGGCGCGGAGGACGCGCCGCGGCTGGCGCGGCTGGCGCGGCTGCTCTCCGGGGCGTCCCCCGCGGGGGCGGAGGAGCTGGCCGCCCGCGCCGTGACGTTGAATCCGGGGCTGGCCGAGGCCCATTTGCTCCGCGCCTCGGTGCTGGACGGGCACGGGAAATTCCAAGAGGCGCATGGGGCCTACATGGGCGCGCTGCGTCTTGCGCCGGAGGATCCCGTCGTGCGCGACCGCCTGGCCGGGTTCTACTGCCGCATGGGCCGCTTTCCCGCCGCGCTGGAGGTGCTGCGGGACGGACTCCGCCCGCCCTCCATCGGCTTTGTCTGGACCAAATTCCTGTTTTGGTCGCGGGTGGTCCGCACCGTGCCCGTGGAGTGGGGGGCGCTTGAGCCGCCGCCCGGCGAGCTGCGGCCGCTCATTGACTACCTCCTCAGGCTGGAACCGGAGCGGTTTTGGAACACCGCCCGCTTCAATTCCATCGGAAAACTGCATCCGGTGCTGCTGGACCGCCAGGAGGTGCGCTGGTTGCGCACCCTGGAATCACTGCGAACGGGCCGGGAAACCGAGGCCCGCTGGCTGCTCAGCTTTGAGGGTTCGGGCCGCGAGTCGTGGCACCCCGCCCTGGAAACCGCGCTCCTGCGGGTCATCATGTACCGCCAGACCGAATCACTGGGGCCTTTCCAGGTGAAAACAGGGGAGAAACCCGTCCCCGCCGTCCCGCAGCACCCCTTCTTTGCCCGGTTGGAAGAGCACGCGCAGAACAGCATCGGTCCCCTGCCGAAAGCGCTGGCGGACTTTCTCAGAAGCGACGCTGTGTTTGCCATCCTCTGCCTTGCCGCAGGCTGGACCGAGGCGGGCCGCCGTCTTGCCCGGCACGCCGCGCTGGACGATTCCGCCCCGGAGTGGGCGGTGGCGCTGTGGAAGGATGTGGTTGATTTGTAGGACAATCCCCGCGCCCAATCAAAGGGATCATTTCCCAGGGAGACCAGCCGATGAATATCCGCCCCATTGCCCCGGATGAGTGCGCCGCCGCGGCGGAAGTGCTGGCGAGGTCGTTTCATGAATTCTCGCTGCATGTGTACCTTTTTCCGGATCCGGAGCGGCGGCCCCGCCAGTTGCGCTGGCTTTTTCACCGTGCGGCCCTGATGTACAGCCGGGTGGGCGGCGCGTTTATGGCGGACGACGGCAGCGGTGCGGCCCTGTGGGCGCCGCCGCAGCATTGGCGTGGTCTGGGTGCGGGCCATTACCTGCGCGCCGGCTTTCTTGCCGCGCCGTGGCGCCTGGGGTGTGCGCTGCCGGGACGGCGGATAAGGGCGCTGCTGGAT
>JBHEKP010000166.1:0-3529 GCA_041859375.1 Candidatus Hydrogenedentales bacterium
CGCCACCGCGCCCGCCAGGGCAAACAACAGTAGCAGGGACACCATCACGATGGGGCCGGAGACGGGCACGCTGTTCGGGGCGGCAACCCGGACCAGCGCCGCGGGGGTGATGATGCTTTCCTTGGCGGTGTCCGTGATGACGCAGCGGTATTCGCCCGCGTCGGCAAATTGAAGATTGGTGACGGTAAGGGTGTCTGAATCGGCCGCGGCAAGGGGGACGCCGTCTTTTTGCCACTCGTAGGTGACGTTTTCACCGGCACCGCTCACGCGCACCGTCAGGCGCAGGGAGTGACCCACTTCGTAGAGCCCGCCCACAGGCGGATTAACCAGACCGAAACCGGCGGCACGGAAGTATTGGGGGGCCACCACCGCCTGATTGCCCGCCCCGTTCTCCGCTGTGACCCAAATTTTGTGGAGTCCCGCCCCGGCATCCAGGGCAACCGCGCCCGCACACTGGGGCAGCGGGGCAGTCTGCTCACCGACCCAATCCCCGCCTTCGGGCTTGAAGTCATGGTGCAGGGTGCAGGAGCTTTTCACAATGCCGCTGGGGGGAAATCCTTCCCGCGCCCCGGAAACATAGGAGAGGCTGAGCATGGTGTTTTTGGGGCCGTTGTACGGGGTGGGCGCGTTCTCGTCAGCGGAAAGGGCCGCACCTGAAAGGCGGAAACGTGCGGAGAATGTGGCGGTGTCCGTTTCCTTGTAGTAATACCGGAAAAACTGGGCGGTGCGCTTCATCGCCCAGTACATCAGATCGTCCGCGACCACGGCGCATCCTGCCTCGGTGAGGGTGCTGGGCGCGCCGCCTCCCGTCCGCAGCGCCTCGGCCGGACGGTGCAACAGGGCGGAGGGATAGTCCTCCGGGAAGAAACAGGCCCCAAGGCCCTCTTTGGCGAACGCGCCGTCCGCATGGTTGCTGTCGTAGTCGTCCGTGTAGTCCACCGTCACCTGGAAGGCCTCAAAGAGGCTTGAGGGAATGGTGATTGGACGGCCCGCCAGCACGGGCTCCCCCCCGCGCTCGTCCTCATAATGGTATTCCTGAAAATGGGCGGGCACATAATCCTGCTCGTAGGCGTCATGGAGCGAGGGCAGATCCGAACCGTGGGGATCGTTGTGGGTGTGGGCGGGAATGGTCATGTCCTGGAGGAGGTGCGCGACATGGCCCAGGTAATAATAGGCCGTGGTCTTGTCCGCGTCCTGGCTGCGCATCATCAGGTTGTCCGCCCCGTTGTCGCTCCAGATGAGTTCCGCCTGGCGCATGCAGGAATGGTACTGGACAAGGAAAAAATAGCCGGTGTACATGTCGGCGGCTGACGCGCAAAAATGGCGCATTGACGGGGACTCAAGGTCGAATTCCTCGCCGCCGGTGCCCTGCCACAGGGGCGGCTTGTTGGGCCGGTCCTCATCACGGGCCCCGTCCAGCACTGTCACCCGTTCCGGATTTCCATAGACACCGTCCACTTCCCAAACCCCGATAAAATCATCCAGTTCCGCGCCCATAATCTGGCTGTTGAAATAGCGCCATGCCTCCCGGGTGAGCCACTGATGCACCCCCTCGCCCGGTTCGATCCGGTGTTTTTCCACACCAAGGGCAAAGAAGGGCTCCGCCCCTGCTGAAACCGACTGGTATCCCATGATTAACACAGGCAGGCACAAAGCCAAAAAACACTTACCCCTTGAACTGAGTTGACAAGACATAAAAATTCTCCCATCTGCCCAAGAAATACCGCTTGAAAGCGAACGTTTGTTTAAGAAAACAACTTCATTATAGCACATCCGTAATAAATACTGACGGATATTTTCGAGATTTTGGCGGAAGGTTGCGGGTTGGACAAAGGGCAGTTGCGTCATCGGCGGTGAATGGGGATAATGAAACGCAAAGTCACCCCAACCCCGGGCGGTATGATTCAGTTGGCAGGCATTGAAACCAGAAAAGCGCAGGGAACCACGTGCATGGTGCGGCGGGAAGGCGCGGATGCCATTGCGGCGGCGTTTTTGCGGGGAGACCATTGCGTGCCCATGGAAGCCTCCGGACGGGGGGGCATGGTCCGCTTTCCCTGGAGTTGCGGACGCTGGGGGGTGGTGAGAAAGTGCCTGCGCGGGGGTGTTTTTGGCGGGTTGCTTGGTGACGGCTATTTTTTGGAGAACCGGCCCAAAAAGGAATTCTTCATCCATCTTGAGGCGGAAAAGCGCGGCCTGCCCGTGCCAAAGATTTTGGGGGTCGCATGGAGCCGCCGGGGGCCCTGGTTTCGCGGCAGTATCGCCACAGAACTCATGGAGGGGGCGGATTTGGCGGTCTGGCGCGGTTTCGGACAGGCATCGGATGCGGAAACCGCCGTGTTCACCGGCTGTGGACGGGCAATCCGCGCCATGCACGACGCGGGAATATGGCATGCCGACCTGCAGGTAAAAAACCTGTTTGTGGCTCCGGATGGCATCATGCTGCTGGACTTTGACCGTGCCAAAATATATAAAGATATTGGGATCCGCCTGCGTTCCTCCAATCTCCTGCGCCTGCGGCGCTCCATGGAGAAAAGGGGCTGGCCCGCCGGATGTTTTCAGGCGGTGGTGGACGGTTACGGCGGGATTGACATCCCCCCCGGCATGAACTGGCTGCATGAAACGCTTGAACGTGTGAGAGCATGGACGAAGAAAAACCGATAGGCATCCCTGAAAAGGACGGCACCCCCGCCGATCCCATGTGCCCGCCGAACTACCGGATGGAAAAGGGCGGCGGCAGGACCATCTATATCCGCTGCGATGTGACCCCGAAGCAGGTTGAAACACTGCTGACCCACCCCGGCGAGACGCTCAAGGAGTCGCCCAAGGCGAAGGTCCGCCAGGTGGGGCACTGGGTGGTCAAGGAAAGCGAGGCGGGCGGGGCAATCGGCCCGATGAAGCACACCCTGCTCAAAGACCGGTACCGCCAGGCATGGCTGGCGGCCCATCACCTCCGGAAAAACGGGGTCAGGGTTCCCGAGCCGCTGGCTTACATCGAAAAAACCCGCCTGGGGCTGGTCACGGGAACCGTCTATATCGCCCAGTTTTTGACCGGATTCCGCAATGTCGAGGATTTCCTGCTGGCATTGGTGCAGCAGGGGGCCGGTGCGGACGGGTTGGGCGGTTTTTTGGGGCATTTGGCGGATGCCGTCAACGGAATCACCGCCGCCGGGGCCTATCATGCCGATCTTGCGGGCAAAAACATCTTCACCAGGGACGGGGAGATTTTCTTCTTCCTCGACCTGGACGCGGTGCGGCTGGATGCCGTGTACGATGATGAAAAACGCATGAAGAACCATGTGCAACTCTATGATTCCTTTTGCGACGCGCTCAATGACACCCTCATGGTTCCCTTCATCCAGCGCATGCTGACACCGGCCCAGGATTTGCGGGTATGGATGCCCAAGGTGCGGGAGTTGCAGGCGGAGCGCCGGGCGAAAATTGAGGCAAAATGGGAAAAACAGGGAGTCCGTCCCCGCAGGATACGGGACGATCTGTTTAATTCCTAACTTTGCAACTGGCATCGAAACCG
>JBHEKP010000197.1:0-13679 GCA_041859375.1 Candidatus Hydrogenedentales bacterium
TCCGCCGGGCACCAGGTCACGGCAAATTCCCCCGCCTCCTCCGCCGTCACGGTGAACGCCGTGCGCCGGGGCAGGTACAGCGCGTGCGCCGCGCCCTCAAAAGGCGAACGCCGCCCGCCAATCCCGGTCCACGCGCCCCGGTCGGATTCCACCGTGTACCGGCCGCTGAGGTTCACCAGCGCAAGCTCGTTCTCGCCGGTTTCAAAGGACCACAAAGCCCCCGCCGCCAGCCGCCGCACTTGAAAAGAGATCAGCTCCCATCCGGCGCTCTCCGGCGTGATGGAAAGCAGCAAGCCTGGACCTTCTGAATGCGACGAAGGCATTATCAACAGATTCTTTTCATCGTACTGTTTCACTTCGTGACCCCCATGCTCTTTCCGGAAGACCTCAACTCCCCGCACGCCCGCACCACCCGCTCCGCCATGCCCGCGCGGCCCTTGTCAAGCCAGGTGCTGGCAAGGTAGTCCTGCTTCACCCCCACCTCCCCGTCCACCTTCAGCACCCCGGCGTAATGCGTGAACATGTGGTCCGCCACCGCGCGGGTCAGGGCGTACTGCGTGTCCGTGTGGATGTTCATCTTGACCACGCCGTAGTCCAGCGTCTCGTGGATTTCCGCCGTCTCCGTGCCCGACCCGCCGTGGAACACCAGCCACATCCGCGCCGCCTCGCCGTGCTTCGCCGCCACCGCGTCCTGGCCCGCCTTCAGAATCTTCGGCATCAGCTTAACCTGCCCCGGCTTGTACACGCCGTGCACGTTGCCGAAGGTGGCCGCGAGCATGAAACGCCCCCCCGCCACGCGGCTGAGCGTCTCGTACACCAGCAGCATGTCCTCCGGCGTGGTGTACAGTTTCGCGTCCGCCGCGCCCGAAATCCCGTCCTCCTCGCCGCCCACCACGCCCGCCTCCACCTCCAGGATAATCTCGTTGTCCCGGCACAGCGCCAGCAGCTCCCCCGCCACCCGCAGGTTTTCGCCCATCGGCAGATCGCTGCCGTCGTACATGTGGCTCTGGAACAGGTTCGGCAGGCCCGCCGCGCGCCGCCGCGCAGTCTCCGCAATCAGCGGCTTCAGAAAAGTGTCCACCCTTGATGTCGGGCAGTGATCCGTGTGCACCGCCACATACACCCCCGCCCTCTCCGCCATCCGCCGCGCGTGCTCCGCCAGCGTGATCGCCCCCAGCACCGGATCCTTCGCCGGGCCCGACGAATGCAGCCCCGCCGCCACGGAAATCTGGATGATCCCGTCGCTTCCCGCCGCCTCAAAACCCTCGATGGCGGCGTTCAGGCTCGTCAGCTCCAGCACGTTGATCGCCGGATACGCAAAGCCCCCGGAAAGGGCCCGGTCCAGCATCCGCACATACGTCGCATGATCGGCAGCAGGCATGGTTTTGGCTCCTTTGCGGGGCGGAAAACGTCAACAACCCCGCCTCGCCGGAGTCTAGCAAAGCACCCCCCGCATATCAACAGCGGCATGTCGGCCGGGGCGGGTGTCTGATATAATAATGGGAGAGGAGACTCGGACCATGACGGACGCGACACATGCGCTGTTCAACGAGGCGCTTGCCCTTCCCCCCGTGGAACGTGCGGCGCTTATTGAGGAACTGCTGGCAAGTTTTGACGGGAAAACCCGGGTTGCCGTTGACGCTCTTTGGGCAGCGGAGTCGGAAGCGCGCCTTGATGCCTACGACAGGGGGGAAGTGGCGGCGCACACGCTGGAAGAGGCCGCTGAAAAAATAAACCGTCAATGAAAACCGTCATACTTGAACCGGCATTGGGGGAATTCGCCGCAGCGGTCGCTTATTACAATGGGGAATGTCCGGGGCTTGGTTACGAATTTGCCGCAGAAGTGTTCCGCACAATCGAGCGGGTTTCAGCAATGCCGGAAGCATGGCCAAAACTGTCCAGGAGAACCCGGCGGTGTGTGACGCGTCGTTTCCCATACGGGATCGTTTATCAACAACGGGAGGATGTGCTCATCGTGGTTTCCGTCATGCATCTTCACCGGCACCCTGACTCCTGGAAACGAAATCTGACGACGTCATAAACATCCGGTAATGAGAGGGCGGCCATTCGCCGCCCCTACCCCTCCGCGTCCCACAGCCGTAAAATCTCCAAACCCCGCGCCTTCAGCGGCCATTTGTCGCGCGGCGCGCCCTCCGGGCCGGACAGGGACGCATACTTGGCGCGGGTGGCCACCTCCACGGGCTTGTCCCCGTAGTTGGCGAGCACAAGGTGCACCCGCCGGTTGGCGAAGACCGACGCGACAACGCCCTGCGGCGGCGCCTCCATGAACAGGTCGCTGTCCGACACCTCCAGCCATGCCCGCGTTCCCTCCTCCACCAGCGGCAGGTACTGCCGGAGCCGGCGCAGATGGGTTGGCCGCGTGTCGCTTCTTCCCGGAATCGCGTCCCACGCGCCGTAGGCGTGGGGCCCCCCGGGGTGCTCCTGGTAAAACTTCCACGCGTCCCGGCAGATGCGCATCCAGAAGTCATTCGGATCGGGGTTGTAGGCCACCCCCGGCACCATCGCGCGCTCCCCCGTGAACGGACGGCCCGCCTGGAGCAGGGGAAACTGCATGTAGGGGATGCCGTGCAGGTACGGCTCGTCCGGATCCGTGTACTGGGCAAAGGTCACATCGGGGCAGGGCGTCACATAGGGCCGGTAATCCCTCACCGTCTCCCGCATCTTGTCCAGGCTGCCGACGCCCTCCCCAACCCAGAGGTAGTCGTAGGTCCGCAGCCCCCGGGTCATCGGCTCCTCCGCGCCGTTGACATGGAGCTTCACAATACCCCCGCGCCGCTTCACCTCCGAATACAGCAACCCCAGCAGGTCCGTGAAGGCCCCGTCGTGCTCCGGCGTCTCCTCAAAGGCGTCCGCCACCTCGTCCGCCGTGGGCGCGCCCCGGCCGTTGTGCCGGTTGGCAAGGTAGCCGCCGTCATTGTAGAGGCCGTCCGCGCCGTACTCGTCCAGCACCGACAGCACCTTCGGCAGCATGTAGGCGCGCCATCCGGCGCTGGCCGGGGAGCAGCGCGCCATGTTCCAGTAGCCCAGCACAAGGAAGTCGCCCTCGCGTGACCATTCCTGCCGGAAATCAGGGTCTGTCCGCTGCAGAAAACCGGTGGAGATGTAGGGCAGCAGCTTCATGCCGCGCCGGTGCACCATGTCCACGAACCTGCGGAAACCCTCCGGGTTGACCGGGCTGTATTTGTCCCCGCCAAACAGGCGCAGCGAGTCGTTCCAGTCGTCGAACACCTGGATGATCTGGATGCCGTGGTCCCGGAGCCGGTCAAGCTCCTCCTCGTCATAGTCATTGGGCTCCCACCGCACCCGCGAAGGGTATTCGCCGAGGTTGTAGGTGGCGTGGGCGGGCAGATAATCCGTGACAAGGTGCCCGCGCATGCATTTGCGGATGGACTGTTCGCAGCGGCGGATGTTCTCCAGCCGGCGGCGGTGCTCCTCCGCCGTGTGCGATTTCAGCACCGGCGGCGCGCCCGCGCCGGGGTTCCGGGGAGCGGATGGCCCGGCGGCGGCGCTTCCCGGAAGCGCAACCCCCGCCGCCCCCGTACCCGCCGCCGTCATGAGAAAGTCACGTCGTTTCATCGGCACGGCCGCCTCCCTTTCACATCCGGGCGAAAACATCCTCAAGATGCCCCATGAAGGGCCCCGGCTGTTCCATTTTTATCGAGGTCACCGCCGCCGCGAAACGGCAAGCCTCCGCCGCCGAATGGCGCCGCCGCCAGTAGCAGTAGGAGGCGAAGCACGTGTCGCCCCGGCCCGTCCGCCCCGAAAGGTTCCGCGCCGTGAAGGGCGCCGCGTGAATCTTGCCCTCCGCCCACACCAGCACCTCGCTGCTGTGGGTGAGCATGACCTCCTTCGCGCCCCAGGACGCGAGAATCTCCGCCGCGCGCCTGCGGTCGCTTTCGCCCGTCAGGGTTTCCGCCTCCGCGTGGTCGGTCTTGAGGTAGTGCACCGCCGCGATCACCCTGCGCTTGTTCGGCCAGTCGCGGAAAACCATGGGGCCTTTCTCGTTCACCCGCATGAACCCCTGCGCGTCAATCGCGACCCTGTTGCGCTGGCACATCGCAAGCACGAAGGGTTCGGGAAACTCGCCCTTCATCAGCCCCCCGAGGTAATAGACGTCGGCGGTCTCGTCAACCGGCACGTCGCACAGCGTGAAACGGTCCACCATGCCCAGGGCCTCGCAGGTGCGCCGGTCCCGGTCCGCCGTGTGGTAGGTGTTCCGGATGGACGTGGTCCGGGAGGAGAACCGGTGCAGGTGGGGCACGCCGTTGCGCTCAAACACCTCCAGCATCCGCACGTCGTCGGGGTGCAGCTTGGTCACCGCCAGGATGTCCGCCCCAAGGTATTTCAGCGCCACGGAGGAGTACGCCACCGCGCCGCCCGTGGAATGCTCCACTCCTTCGGGGGTGATGATGATGTCCTTGGAAAGGGCGCCGAAAACCAGCAAATCATGATGCGCCATGGTCAGTCCTTCGCCTTCACGTTCCAGAGCATGCACGCCAGCAGCACCGCCGCCGCCGCGGATCCCAGCCAGAAAAGAAATGCGTTGTTGAAGTCGTGGGTGAGCCGTCCGTCCACCGTCGCCGCGCCCGCCTGAATCAGCCTGCCGCTGATCCAGTCCTGCACCGCCGCCCCGAGGTAGCTGAACATGCCCACCATCCCCATCGCCGCGCCGCTCGCCCGCTTCGAGCAGATGTCGATGGCGATGAGCCCGCCCACAAACACCAGCAGGCCGCCCAGCCCCAGTCCGAACAGCGCGATGCCCGCCAGGTGGGAAAGGTGGTACTTCGCCGTCACCTTCAGCCGCTCCGGCGTCTCCTCCACCGCGTAGCCCGTCCAGAACAGGTACCGGTTGTCGTTTTTCACCAGCCACACCGGGTTCTCCCCCTCCTTGTGCGCCTGGGCCTCCACCGTCGCCCGCGCGGGCAGCGCAATGTGCTGTTCCCCGAACAGTTCGCGCAGCGGTCCGCCCACCGGACCGTCCGCAAGGACAGGCTTCGCCGAAAGGTCCAGGCTCGCAAGGTGCGTGGACGGGCTCGCGTAAAGCACCAGCAGCCCCGAAATCATGATCAGTCCGTAAAGCAGCGTGGTGATGTTGCGCCGCGCGTGGAAGAAATAGTCCGACACAAACCCGGAGGTGACGGCGCCGGTCAGTTCGAAGATCTTGGACCAGCCCAGAACCAGCCCCGCCGTGATCAGCGTGTAGTCCTTGGACTCCTGCAGGTACATCGGGCCCCAGCTGCTCACCCCGTAGCGGGTGATGTACGTCGTCGCGCAGGACAGGCCCAGAATCCAGACATACGGGTTCTTCAGCACCTCATACTGCGCCCGGTTGACGTCGTTGTCCTCCCGGACCGATTCCGTGGTGTGGTCGTTCTTGTAGTCGGCCACCGTCGGCAGTCCGTAGGCGCGGGGCCGGTCGGCGAGCATCTTAAAGAGGAGCAGCGCCACAAGAATGGACGCGGACCCCGCAATCCAGAAGCCCCAGCGCCAGCCCAGGTAGGAAATGATCGTCGCCGTGGCCACCATGCTGATGCCCTCGCCCAGCGGGTGGGCCGAACTCCAGATGGCATAGCGTGTGCCGCGCTCCTTGTTGCTGAACCACTGCGAGATCGACGCCCCGCTCGGCGCCGATCCCATCGCCTGGAACCATCCGCTCACGCCCCAGAGAATCACAAAGAGGTAAAAGGTGCTCGTGAACCCGAACAGCACCAGCAGCACCGCCGAAACCAGCAGGCCTGTGGACATGAAACGCCCGATGTTGCTCCGGTCCGCAAGAAAGCCGTTTGTCAGCTTGCCGAAGGCGTACACCAGGAAAAAGGCGAAGCCGATGGTCCCAAGCTGCTCCGGGTTGAGCACACCGCTGTCCACAATCGGCTTTTTCGCCACCGAAAGCGTCAGCCGGCACACATAAAAAAAACTGTACCCGAAGATCAGCCCGGAGAAAACCGTCAGGCGCTTCCGCTCATAGAGGTCCCGGATCTCCAGCTTGTCCGCGAGGATCGGCCTGTCCGGGCCCGTCCTGAAAAAATCCAACACCCGCATCCCGTTCCCTTTCCAGCCGGCCGTTCCGGGCGGGGTGTCCGCCGCGGAAACCACCGGGTCATCATACTACACGGCCTTGCAACCGCGCATGCGGCGGGCCACACGATCAGGCGGAGGGGCCGAATATGCCGCATTCCCGCCTGTCGTGACTGTTGAGGCCCATGGGCACGAGGAACGGCGGGTTGCCATCAGGCGCGTTTCCCCTTGACGCACAGCACAATTGGGCCTACACTGGATTATGCATGCCGGCATGTTTGCCCCGGCCGGACGCCGGGGAAGAAACCGCTTCACACAATGGGGCGACACAACAGAGGGAACATGCAATGAGCAAAACAGGGCGGAAGTTGGGGGGCGGATTGCTGCTGGCGGCGTTTCTGGTGCTGCCTTTGGCGTGCAGGGGAAAACTTGTTGACACGATCCAAACGGCGGAGGCCGGGCTCACACCCAATCAGTTGAAACAGGTGTACCTTGTGGAAATCGCCGATCAATCCTCACCGGTCGGCGTCCCGCCGGATCAATTGAGGCGGATCAAAGTCTTGAAATATCTCGGACCTAAGGCCACCCTCACCGTTTTTCCGGCGCGAATATGGGGCAAAGAGGTGGACGCCGCGTGCGCCGCCGAACTTGCGGAAATGATCAGCCGGGCGGGGCTTTGCAAGGCGGCGCCCGCGAAGCAGTCCCCGCTGCTCAAGGCCCCCCTGAACGACCCCAACGAGATGAACATGCTGCTGGGCATGGCGCGGGAATTCAGCGAATATGTGAAACAGAACCCCCCGGACGCCGACTACGCCCTCTATGCGGACTTCCTCTTCACGCCGGACCACTGGGAACAGGGGATGGTGCATTTTGTCCTCTGCGACCGGCGGGGAGAATGGGTGTTGGTGGACATGCAGAACTCGGACCATCCCGACTACCAGAGCGTCAAGCCCGCCTCAAAAGAAGGCTGCGAAAAACTGCTCCTCAAGCGCCTTGAAAGCTGGCTGCGCTAGGCCGCCATGCGGCGGGGGGCTTTTCGGCTGGTGTGCGGGGCAGCCTTGCGCGTTCACCGCATCCCGCGCAGCCGTGCACAGCCCGCCTTGACCGCCGCGACGCGCCCGTGAATAATGGCCAGGCACATTTTGGAACACAATTATGACCGGATTTGGAAAGGCGGATTCATGCGCATATTCACGGTTGCCTGTTGCGCGGTGCTGCTGGGCGGCACGGCCCTTGCGGGCGGGCTCCGGCCCGAAAAGATGGGGGACTGGACCATTGTGGCGGCGGCGGACGCAGCCCCCGCCGAACGGCACGCGGCGGAGGAATTCCAGGCCCTTTTCCGGGAACTGACCGGACTGGATCTGCCGATGGCGGACAAGCCCCTGGGCCGTTCGAAAAACATCTTCATCGGGCCCGGCGCCGCCGCCATGGCGGGCCGGGCGGGCTTTGACGCGGCGGGCATGGGCGAAGAGTCGCTGCGCATCCGCATCACCCGGAAGGGCATCACCATCGCGGGGGGCCGCCCGCGCGGCACCCTCTACGGGGTGTATGAGTTTTTCGAGCGTTGCTGCGGCGTCCGCTTTCTCACGGCGGATCACACCCATTTCCCCCCCAAGGACGAGCTGAAGCCCCTCAAGACGCAGGATTTTTCCCACACCCCGCCCTTCTCGTTCCGCTGGAGCTATTACAAGGAAAACTCGGACCGGCAGGATTTCGCCGCCCGGATGCGGGTCAACACCGTGGTGAAGGACGAAAAACTGGGCGGCTCCACCCGCCAGACGCTCATCGGCCACAGTTATTACCGCTGGATATCCACTGAAAAATACGGCAAGACCCACCCCGAGTATTTCTCCCTTGTGGACGGCGAGCGCCGCTGCACCGCGGCCACCGCCGCCACCGAGCCCTGCGTCACCAACCCCGAGGTGATTGACATCATCACGCAGGGGGTGCTCGCCGATCTGGAGGCGAACCCGGACCTCGAGAACATCACCGTCAGCCAGAACGACAACGACGCCTACTGCCGCTGCCCGCAATGCGAGGCGATCAACCAGCGCGAGGGCACGCCCATGGGGGCCAACCTGGCCCTAGTCAACGCCGTGGCCGAGCGGGTGGAAAAGACGCACCCCAACGTCAAGATAGGCACCCTCGCCTACTGGTACACGCGCAAGGCGCCGAAGACCATCGTCCCCCGCAAAAACGTCCAAATCCAGCTCTGCAGCATCGAATGCTGCGAACTCCACGCCATTGACGATCCGGACTGCCCGAAGAACCGCGCCTTCTGCGGGGACATGCGCGCGTGGAAGGCCGTCTGCGACAACGTGTGGGTGTGGAACTACAACACCAACTTCTCCTACTACGACCTGCCCTTCCCCAACCTTCAGGTGATTGGGCCCAACCTGCGCTTTTTCCGGGACAACAACGCCCGGGGCGTGTTCATGCAGGCCAACGGCAACGGCAACAGCGGCGAGTTCTGCGACCTGCGCAACTATGTCCTGTCCCGCACGCTCTGGGACCCCTCCCTCGACAGCGGCGCGCTCGTGGAGGAATTCTGCCGTCTCCATTACAGGGAGGCGGCGCCCGCCATCCTTGAATACATCCGGTTCATCCGGGACAACGCCCTGGAGAAACAGTGCCACCCGAACTGCGGCGCAGAACCGGTGGAACTGGGCCTCACGCCCGCGGTGACCCGGAAAGCCTTCGACCTCTTCAGGGAGGCCCTCGCGGCCGCGAAGGACGACACCGTCCGCGCGCGGGTCGAAAAGGCGTCCATCCCGGCGTACAGGGCAATGCTCCTCGTCAACGGCTTCCCCTGGAAGGTCGAAGACGGGCTCTGCAGGCGCGACCTTCCCCTGGACTATGAAAACCTGGTGCCCGGATACATCGCGTTGTGCAAAAAATACAACATGACCATGGTCTCGGAGCAGCTTCCAGCGGCGGACTACTTCGAACGCCTGGAGAAGATGGAGGCCATGCCCGCCCTGCGCCTGGAAAACGGCACATGGCGGCTCACCATCCTGCCTGAACAAAACGGCAAGCTGATCGAAATGTTCCACAAGCCGGGGGGCACTTTTTTCCTGCCCGCCATCACCCGTGAAAACGTCCTCCAAGGCGCGCTGGACGAAACCGGCGTGCTCGGCTTTGCGTCCAACGCCTTCTCGCCGTTCAAGGCCGAAACCCGGGACAACACGGTCACGCTGACGCGCACCCTGGACGACGGCTCCATCGTGGAGCGCACCATCACCCTGAACGGGGACGCGGTGGAGTTCACCTCGCGGGTGACCAACCACGGCCCCGCTCCCAAGATGTTCCAGTTCCGCGCGCGCCCCGAGTTCGACGCCTTCACCGGCTCCGCAGACGCGGACGTCCTGGGCGTGTACATCAGGGGCGCGGCGTGGGAGAAATTCAACCGGGAGTGGAAGGACAACACCGGCCCGGACAAGGACAAAATGATTGCGGCGCGGGGCGGCGGTTTCGCCTACTTCAACCGGGAGGCGAAGGCGGGCGTGCGCATTGACTACGACCCCGAATGCGTCAAGTATCCCCAGCTCCGGTGGCGGCCCCAGTACAACCAGGTGAACCTGGAGATCTTCTCACGGGAGCGCGAGCTGCAACCCGGCGAGTCGCTGGAAATGAACTACACGTTCCGCTGCCTGGACGCGCCCCCGGCCGGCTGACAGGCGGCGTGTTCCGCCCAAACGGGCGCTTATCGGCGGCGGACCGCCACAGGAGGACATGCAATGACAGGAATGCTCCGTTTCATGGCCCTTGCGGCGGCGCTGCTGGCCGCCGCATGCGACGCCCGCGCCTGGCAGCCCACGGGCAGCCTCCGCGAACTTTACGACGACGGGCTCCTGCCCCTGCTGCGGCCCGGCGTCAGGATGGCCTCCTTTTCCAGTTATGACCGCACCGGCGGCAACAACGACGGTTTTTCCGGCGAGTACTCCAAGCTGCGGGAGGAAAACGGCGACAGCGTCATCGCGGAGATGGCGGGGCCGGGCTGCATTTACCGCCTCTGGACCACCCACGCCGTCGGTGAGGAGGACGGCCTGCTGGACCGCAGGGGCGAGCACATCCGGGTTTATCTCGACGGTTCCGCGGAGCCCGCGCTCGACGTTCCGCTGCAAAGCCTCTTCGACAACTCGCTGGAGCGCTTCCCCAAGCCCCTGGCGGGGCGCGGCATCGGCGGATTCTACTCCTACATCCCCATCCCCTACCGGAAATCCTGCAAGGTTGTCATCGAAGGGCTGGGGGTGCGCTTCTACCAGCTGAACTATGCGACCTTTCCAACCGATGCGGGCGTTGAAACCTTCCGGATGGGGATGACCGGCGGCGAGCGTGAAATGCTCGGCAGGGCGGTGGCGCTCTGGAACGATCCCCCGGGCGCGCTGAAAAACACGGGGACGCCCGTGGAAATCCCCGTGGCGCACCAGCCCGCGGGCAAGGAACCCGCCCCCTTCTCCCACACGCTCAGGACGGACCGGCCCATGCTCGTCCACGGCATGACGCTCGTGGGCGCGGACGCGGAGGCGCTCAGGCGCACCCGGATTGAGATTGACTGCGGCGCGAAAACCGGGCCCGTCAGCCTGCCCCTGGACTGGTTCTTCGGCCAGCCCCTGAACGCCGGACCCTTTGTGTCGCTCCTCTGCGGCGAGACGGGGGGCGTCTGCTACAACCGGGTGCCCTTTGTGTTCACCGGCGAATGCACCCTCCGCCTGCACGGCATTCTGCCGGTGGGGGCGGTGCTCACCCTGTTCCAGTCGCCCGCGCCGGAGCCGCCGGAGGCCTACGGCGCGCTGGCGGTCCAGTGCAATGAAAGCCTGCCCGCCGCGCCGGGGGCGCACCACCCCCTGCTGCGCGCCTCGGGCGGCGGCCACCTTGCCGGGGTGCTCCTCGCCACCGAGGGGCCCCACGGCCTCCCCTTCTGGCTGGAGGGCGACGACCGCTGGACAATCGACGGGGACCTGCGCATCCACGGCACCGGTTCGGAGGATTATTTCAACTGCGGCTGGTACGCCCTGCCCGGACGGCTGAACGGCCCCGCGGCGCTCCCCTCCCACGGGTTCCCGGTCTACGGCACCACGGTCAACACCATGCGCGCCGCCGCGTACCGCTGGCATTTCAGCGACTGCGTGCCCTTTGAAAACAGCATTGACTGCGTCATCGAGCACGGCGAGGCCAACCGCCACATCGCCGACTACCGCAGCGCCGCATACTGGTACGCGGGGCGCTGAACCCCGCGCCGGGTTTGTCATCCGGCCCCGCAAACGGGTACGATCATCCGCGCCGGTTCCGCGGCCCCCCCGAAATGCGGGGCGGCCCGCGCCGCGCCGGCAAAACGGCAGCCATAAAGACAAGGAGCATTGAACATGGGCATTTCAAGAAGAAAATTCCTCGGCGCCACCGCCGCCGCCGTCCTGGTGGCGGGCACGCGCGCCAAGGGCCGCGTTTTCGGCGCCAATGAGCGCGTCCGCGTATGCGTCATGGGCCTCAACGGCCGCGGCAAGAGCCACCTGGGCGCCTACACCAAGCTCGACAACGTGGAGGTGGCCACCCTCTGCGACGTGGACTCCGCCCTCTTCAAGCCGACCATCGGCGCCTTCTTCAGGGGAAAGCCCGAGCCCAAGACCGAAACCGACATCCGCAGGGTCCTTGAGGACAAGGATATTGACGCGGTGAGCATGGCCACGCCGAACCACTGGCACTCCCTCGGCGCCATCTGGGCCTGCCAGGCCGGCAAGGACGTCTACGTCGAAAAGCCCATGACGCACAACGTCTACGAGGGCCGCAAGGTCGTGGCCGCAGGCGAGAAATACCAGCGCATCGTGCAGCACGGCACCCAGCTCCGCAGCAACCCCGGATTCCAGGAGGGCATCCGCCTGCTGAAGGAGGGGGTCATCGGCGAGGTTTACATGGCCCGCTGCGTCTGCTACAAATGGCGGCCAAGCATCGGCAAGGCCAAGCCCGGCACGCCGCCCGCAACCCTTGACTGGAACCTCTGGCAGGGGCCGGCCCAGGAAAAACCCTTCATGGTGAAGGAAAACAACGAGAAGGAGGGCATTTACGTCCCCTACTTCTGGCACTGGGTCTGGGAGTACGGCAACGGCGACATCGGCAACCAGGGCGTGCACCAGCTCGACGCCGCGCGCTGGGGCCTCGGCGTCACCACGCCCTACCGCGTCGCCTCCATGGGCGGCATGTTCCTCTGGGACGACGCCAAGGAGGTGTTCAACGTCTCCTCCTCCTCCTTCATGTTCAAGGGCCCCGACGGCAAGGACAAGATGATGACCCTCGAGGTGCGCCCCTGGTGCACCAACGAGGAGGAGGGCGGAACCGCCTTCGGCGTGCTCTTCTACGGCTCCGAGGGCTACATGTCCTTCCCCGGCTACGGCAGCTACAAGGTCTTCCTCGGCAAGGACAGGAAGCCCGCGCAGCAGGGCGACGACGGCAACGACGTCAACCACTACAAGAACTTCCTCGACTGCGTGCGCACCCGCGACGCGGGCAAGGTCAACGCGCCGCCCATCGAGGGGCACCACTCCTCCGCCCTGTCGCACTACGCGCTGACCGCCGCGCGGGTCAACCGCGTCCTTGAAATCGACACCGAAACGGAACTGGTCAAAAACGACGATGAGGCCAACAAGCTCCTCACCCGCGAATACCGCAAGGGATTCGAGGTGCCCGAGCAGGTGTAGCCCCGGACCGCGCCCCCCCGGAATGACGGCCGGAACCCCCATGGGGTTCCGGCCTTTTCATTTTTCAACGCCCCTCCGGGCGTCTGGGCGCGTTGCACCGGGAACTCCGCGCCCCATTTTCGGATACACCCCTTTGATTGGTTTTGGACGCGTGACGTATACTTGCCCCGGTGACGGCAACAATGAAAACTGGAGGAATGCGCCGTGAATTACAGTGAGAAGGGCGTGTTTGGTTTCCTTTCCTTCCCCTACATGTGGCTCATGAAAATCGTCGTCGAAGTCGTGCTCATGCCCGTCAACTGGTTCTGCTACTCCTTCGGCCTCGAGCCGGTGAGCATAGAAACCCCCTTCATTTACTGACAGGCGCGCGGCAAAAACGCGGTCCCGGCGGCCGGGGGGATTCCCCATGACGGGAAAGAAAAAGCGGCTCCTGCTGGCCGGCGCGGTGGCGGTCCTTTTGTCCGTTTCTTCTCTCCTCCTCTTCTCCTGGATTCTCAAATATTCCTGCGAAACGGCCCAGCACAACATGCGCGGCGCGTCCGGAAATGTCGTCTGCATCCATGTGGACGGGCACCAGGAGGCGGTCTTCGACGCGGCGGGAAAACTCGTCACGGACGACGCCAACAAGGCAAGTTACAACTATGGCGACCCCGGCCGCCAGCCGCTGAGGCACTTCCTTCTCGACACCGTCCCCTGGATCATATTGGGAAACACCCGCAACGACCCGACCACCTTCGGCGAACGGTTCGGCACATGGACGCGCGACCTCAAAGACGGCGCGAAAGTTGCCTTCGGCCTCGCGCCGATCCGCCGCCCTTCGGCCTCCCCCGAGGACAGACAACCCGCCCCCCGGACAAAATGAGGCCGTCCGCGACCCCGCAGGCAAAGAAGAGAAATGGTGAACGGGGCGGGGCTCGAACCCGCGACCACCGGATTAAAAGTCCGAAC
>JBHEKP010000198.1:0-2972 GCA_041859375.1 Candidatus Hydrogenedentales bacterium
GCACCATGGCCGGGGCGCGCCCACGGCGGACGAGGTGGCGGACGCCTTCGAGGAGACGCCGGACCACGACGGGGCCTTCGCCGACCTGCTGGGGCTGCTGTACACCGAGGTCAAGCGGCGCGGGGGGATTTTCAAGCTCCATGTCAACGGGGCCGAAGAGCCCATGACGCGGGGCCTGCGGACCTATGACTACCTCTGGGTCGGCGAGGGCGTCGGCAATCTCGACGCCATGCGGGAGACGGTCAAAGACTACCGCCCCTATGTGGTGCCGTGCCCCGATGTGACCTTCGCCCCCTTCGCCGACGCGGACGAGCCGTACCTGCACGGCATTCCCTACATGCAGTTCCCCCTGCTGCAGGCGGGCCGTCCGTTCACAGGGGAGCGCGCCCTGATCCCCGGCGTCGCCTACAACCCCGACCCGAACGATTTCTGGATGCGCATCTGCCGGGACGCGTGGAAGTCTCACCAGGAACACCCCGAAGGGCCGCATGCCTACGGGGCGTGGGACGCGATCCCCGGCCGAAGCGACACCCGGCCAACCCATCTCCGCTGGCTCCGTCAATACACGCCCTTGGTGGAGGAGGGGACCCGCGCCTGGCTGGAGGTGACGGACAGCGACCTGTTCAAGGCCCCGCCGCCGCAGGGCGTCGTCGCCTCCCTGTTCGCCAACCGCGAGGTCCACCTCGTTCTGGCCAATTACGGGAACGCCGCCGTGGAAGTGGCCACAAGCGCCAAGTACGTCTCTTTGTCCGATCCGGAGGGCACGGCGCGTGACAGTTGGTCTCTTAAGGCCCGGGGACTGGAAATTCTGCGCCTGCGCGACGCGGAGGCGTAGGCGAAAGGGAAGCCGGAGACGTTCCGACACGAGATTGCCGCGTCGGCCGGGGCGGCCTCCTCGCAATGACCGCAAAAAAACTCGGCAACGGCCACGAAAACAAGCGTCATTGCGAAGGAGCGAAGCGAGGGAAGCAATCTCGTTCCCGCCAACGCTCCGATTCCAGCCCGTCTTATCCGGCGCTCCGGGGATGTCTTGATATGCCGGGGGGGCTTTGCTAGACTCCCTCCCGGCGCGTTTCAGGCCGGTTTCCGGCCCAAACCGCGCGCGAAGGGAGACACCGCCATGCCCGCCGTTGACCATGCCACCTATGTCCGCATGCTGGACCGCGCCCTTGCCGGGGGCTTCGCGTATCCGGCGATCAATGTGCTGGAGCTGACGAGCCTGAACGCCGCCATTGAGGGCTTTGAGGCGGCGGGCAGCGATGGCATCATCCAGATTTCCGTGGCGGCGGGGATGCATTCGTCGGGTCCGGCGAAGGACCCGGTGCTGGGGGCCATCACGCTGGCGGAGCACGCGCGCCGGGTGGCGGAACGGGCCGGGGTCCATGTGGCGGTGCACACCGACCACTGCCCGACTGGGAAGGTGGACAGCTTCCTGAAACCCCTTATCGCCGAGACGGCGCGGCGGCGCGCGGCGGGCCTGCCGAACCTCTTCCAGAGCCACATGTACGACGGCAGCGACCTGCCCATGCGCGAGAACCTGCGCGTGGCGTCGGAGCTCATGGCGCTGTGCCGCGAAAACGAGATCATCCTGGAGGTGGAGGCGGGCGTTGTCGGCGGCGAGGAGGACGGCATCTCCGGCGCGCCGAACGCGAAGCTCTACACCACGCCGGAAGACATGCTGCTCGTGCATGAGACCCTGGAGCGCGACGGGGGCCGCTGCCTGCTGGCCGCCACCTTCGGCAATGTCCACGGCGTGTACAAGCCGGGGCACGTCAGGCTGAAGCCCGGCATCCTGAAAGAGGGACAGGACGCCGTGGCGGCGAAATACGGGGACGCCGCGCGCATGTGGCTCGTGTTCCACGGCGGCTCCGGCACCAGCACGGAGGAAATCCACGAGACCCTGGGCTACGGCGTCGTCAAGATGAACGTCCACACCGACACCCAGTACGCCCTGACCCGCGCCGTTGCCGACCACATGTTCACGCACTACGCCGGGGTGATGAAAGTGGACGGTGAGGTCGGCGTGAAACAGGACTACCTCGCCAGCACCTGGCTCGACAAGGGCCGCGCGGGTATGGCGGAGCGGGTGGTCCAAGCCTGCGGGGAGTTGAAGTCGGCGGGGAGGAGCATGGGGAGGGTATAGGGTTTAGGGTATAGGGTTTAGGAGGGAACCGTGTGAAGAATTACAGGGAATTGGAGGTGTGGAAAAAAGCCATGGACATGGTGGTGGCGGTGTATGGGTTGACGGCGGAGTTTCCAGCGCAGGAAAGGTACGGACTTTCCAGCCAGATGCAGCGGGCGGCAGTATCGGTTCCCGCAAATATTGCGGAAGGCTATGGCCGTGTCCATCGCGGTGATTATCTTCACCATTTAAGCATAGCGCGGGGTTCTTTGGCGGAGCTGGAGACGCACCTGACCCTTGCGGTGCGTTTGGAGTTTGTTGAGCGTGAAAAAGCGACTGTGGTGTGGAATATGACGCAGGAAGTGGGCAAAATGCTCTCAAGCATGCTTAAAAACCTGAAGGAAAAGACCAAGTAACCTTTTTGTGCGAAACAACCGTGCCTGCGGCTTCACTAAACCCTAAACCCCAAACCCTATACCCTGGTACCAAGAGCCATGAAACAATACACTGCCGAAAACATCCTCATCCCCCCCGCCGCGGACCCCGCCGATCCGGGGCTGCTGCTTTCCATCACGCCGGAGAGCGCCGGATGGGAGCTGATCTCTTTTCAAGTGCGGCGGCTGGCGGCGGGGACGTCGTGGTCCTTTGAAACCGGCGAGAACGAGCTTGCGCTGGTGAACCTCAGCGGCCGGTACACGGTGGAATCCGATCGGGGCGCGTGGACCGGGATTGGCGGGCGGCGTTCGCCTTTTGAGGGCGCGGCGCACGCGCTGTACCTGCCCCGGCGCACGGCGTTCACCGTGACGGCGGAGGAGGCGGGGGAATTTGCCGTGACCTGGTGCCCGGCGGA
>JBHEKP010000382.1:0-4394 GCA_041859375.1 Candidatus Hydrogenedentales bacterium
GTTCATCCATCCCTTTTCGGAAAGGACGTTTATGAGCAAAATCACCATAAAAGACGTGGAATATGTGGCCGGACTGGCCCAGCTCCGCGTTGACGAGGCGGCCAAGGAGCGCCTGGCCCGGGAAATGGGCGACATCCTCGCCTACATGGACAAGCTGAACGAGCTGGACACGGCCAATGTGGAGCCGATGATGCATGCGATGGAGATGACCAACGTGTTCCGCGAGGACACCGTCGGGGAGTCGCTGCCGCGCGCGGAGGCGCTGAAAAACGCGCCGCTCCACGACGGGGAGTATTTCATGGTGCCCCGCATCCTTGAGGGGGGCTCGGCATGACAACCCCCTGGCATTACAAATCGGCGCGGGAAACGCGGGACGCGGTGCGCTCGGGCGCGGCCACAGCCCTGGAGATAACGGAGCAGCATCTGGCCCGCATTGACGCGGTGGACGGCAAAGTGGACGCCTTCACCCAGGTTTGGCGGGACGAGGCGCTGGCACAGGCGGCGGCGGTGGACGAGAAGACCCGCCGGGGCGAGGATCCCGGGCCGCTGGCGGGGGTGCAGGTGGGGCTGAAGGAGCTGCTCTGCACGAAGGTTGGAAAGACCACGTGCGCCTCGAAAATGCTCGCCAATTTCCAGGCGCCCTATGACGCCACCGTGGTGCGCAAGCTGGCGGACGCGGGCGCGGTGTTCCTGGGCAAGGTGAACATGGACGAATTCGCCATGGGTTCCTCCACTGAGCGCAGCACCATCAAGACGACGAAGAACCCATGGAACCTGAAATGCGTGCCGGGCGGCTCCAGCGGCGGCTCCGCCGCGGCGGTCACCGCCGGGGAATGCGCCATATCGCTGGGCAGCGACACGGGCGGCTCCATCCGCCAGCCCGCCTGCCTGTGCGGATGCGTGGGCATCAAGCCGACCTACGGGCGCGTGTCGCGCTACGGGCTGGTGGCCTTCGCCTCGTCGCTGGACCAGATTGGCCCGCTGACGCGCACTGTCGAGGACGCGGCGCTCACGCTGGAGACCATCTGCGGCCGCGATCCGATGGACGCGACCTCGGCCGACCTGCCGGTGCCGGAGTTCACCAGGGCGCTGACGGGCGACATCAAAGGGCTGCGCGTGGGCCTGCCCGAGGAATATTTCACCGACGCGCTGGGCGCGGAGATGCGGGAGAAGGTGGAGGCGGCGGTGGACGTGTTCCGCCGCGAGGGCGCGGAGATCGTGTCGGTGAACCTGCCGCACACGGACTACGCCATCGCCACGTACTACATCATCTGCACGGCGGAGGCGAGCGCCAACCTGGCCCGCTTTGACGGCGTGCGCTACGGCTTCCGCCACCCCGACGCGCGGACCGTGGAGGAAATGTACGCCCTTTCCAAGTCCGAGGGCTTCGGCCCGGAGGTGCGGCGGCGCATTCTGCTGGGCACCTACGTCCTTTCCAGCGGCTACTACGACGCCTACTACCTGAAGGCGCAGAAGGTGCGCCGCCTGATCAAGAAGGACTTTGACGACGCCTTTGAGAAGTGCGACTTCGTGCTGGGGCCGACCTCGCCGATTCCCAGCTTTGAATTCGGCGCGAAGACGGACAACCCGCTGGAGATGTACCTTGCCGACATCTACACGATTTCGGTTAACCTGGCGACGCTGCCGGGCATCTCCATCCCCTGCGGGCTGACCGCCTCCGGCCTGCCGGCCGGCATCCAGATGATTGGCCGCCCCTTCGCCGAGGAGACGCTCCTGCGCGCGGCCCACTGCTATGAACAGAAAAGCGGAACCACACTGGGCGAGCCGCCCATTGCCTGAGGATTGACCGATGGAATTTGAAGCCGTCATCGGCATGGAAGTCCATGTGGAGATGAACAGCCGGTCCAAGGTGTTTTGCGCGTGCAGCACCGACTTTCACGCCGCGCCGAACACCAACGTGTGCCCCATCTGCCTGGGCATGCCCGGCACGCTGCCCGTGCTGAACGTGGACATGGTGAACAAGTCCGTGGCCGTGGGGCTGGCGCTGAACTGCCAGATTTCCCGCTGGTCGAAGATGGACCGGAAAAACTATTTCTACCCGGACCTCGCCAAGAACTACCAGATCAGCCAGTACGATCTGCCCCTGTGCCATGGCGGCTTTCTGGAGGTGGAGGTGGACGGCGAAGCCCGGCGCATCGGCATCACCCGCGCGCACATGGAGGAGGACACCGCCCGCAACACCCACACGCTGGGCGGCGGGAGGAGCGGCGTGGACTTCAACCGCTGCGGCCTGCCCCTGCTGGAAATCGTGACGGAACCCGACATCACCAGCGCGAAGGAGGCCTTCGCCTACCTGACCTCGCTGAAGCAAATCCTCCAGTATCTCAATGTGAGCGACTGCAACATGGAGGAGGGCTCCCTCCGCGCCGAGGCGAACGTGAGTGTGCGCCCGAAGGGCCAGAAGGAATTCGGCACAAAGACCGAGGTGAAAAACGTGGCCTCGTTCTCCGGCGTGCAAAAGGCCATTGACTATGAAATTGCGCGGCAGATTGACGTGATCACCTCCGGCGGAAAGGTCGTGCAGGAGACGCGCGGATGGGATGCCGACAAGGGAATCACCGTGCCGCAGCGGCTCAAGGAGTCCGCGCACGACTACCGCTATTTCCCCGAGCCGGACCTGGTCCCCGTCGTGGTGGATGAGGCATGGGAGGGGCGCATCCGCGCGGGTCTTCCCGAGCTTCCCGCCGCGCGGCGCAAACGAATTGAGTCCCAGTACGGCCTGTCGGCTTATGACGCGCAGGTCATTACCCAGGACAGGGCAAACGCGGACTATTACGAGGCAGTGGTGAAGGCGGGCGCGGATCCGAAGAAGGCGGCAAACTGGCTGATGGTTGAGCTTCAGGCGCTGCTCACCGGCGCAAAACAGGACATTTCCGGATGCCGCATCGCCCCCGCTGATCTGGCCGGTCTAATCACATTGATAGAGTCGGGCGCAATCAGCGGAAAGATGGCCAAGGACGTGCTCGCGGACATGTTTGAGACGGGCAAGGCGCCCGGCGACATTGTCAACGAGAAGGGACTGAGCCAAATCAGCGACACGGCGGCCCTGGCCGCCGTCATCAGGCAGGTGATTGAGGCCAACCCGGCGCAGGTGGAACAATTCCGGGCGGGCAAGGATAAAGTATTTGCCTATCTTGTGGGCCAGGCGATGCGGGCCACCCAGGGCAAGGCCAACCCGCAGGCGCTGGGCGACCTGCTCCGGCAGGAACTCTCCCGGTAAAGGAAACGGCACGGAGATGACAGCTAAAAAGAATCCGCCGATGGCGCGGGAACTGCTTGAAAAAACGCGGCTGATCGCCGAACTGGCCGCTGAAAAAAAGGCCCGTGACATACGCGCCTATGACACGCGCGCGGTGACGCAGATGGCGGACACCTTCGTGATGTGCAGCGTCACCAGCGAGCCGCAGCTGCGCGCGGTGGCGGACACGGCCCACGAGGACATGAAGGCGGCGGGACACCCCCCGCTCCGTGTCGAGGGCGACCACACATGCGGATGGTTGATTGTGGACTACGGGGATGTTATCTTTCATGTGTTCAGGGAAAAGGCGCGCGAGTTCTACGACCTTGACCGGTTGTGGGCGGATGCGCCCGAAATACCCCTGGAGCTTGACGGTGGGCAGGGAGTTTGACGCCCGTTGAATGCGGCGCAACGGCAGGATTGACGCATGGTCGACAGTCAGTTCAATCTTGACAAGACGAATATTTACCATTACAAGCTTGAGCGTGTCCTCGGACAGGGCGGGACGGGGCGTGTTTACCTGGGCATTGACACCAAAAAGGGCGAGGCGGTCGCCGTCAAGGTGTTCAACGAGAATTTCTTCCGGAACCGCCTGCATGTGCGGGATCTGGCCAAAAGCGTCGGCAAATTCAAACGGTTCAAGCACAACAACGTCGTCCAAATCCTTGACTTCATTGACGGGGAGGAGGGGCGTTGCATGATCATGGAGTATGTGGACGGGCCAAGCCTGAAATGGTACATCCTCAACCGGCCATGGAACCTGCAGGAGCGCATTAACATCTGCATGCAGATTTGCATGGGCATGCAGTATCTCCATGACAAGGCCTGCATACACCATGACTTCAAACCGGCCAACGTGCTTTTCACCCGTGTTGGCGTGGTGAAAATCGCCGACTTTTCCCTCTATGGCAGCAGTTTCCTGCTTGAACTCATCGACAGAAACGTGGGCGAGCAAATCACCCCCATGTTTGTGTCGCCGGAATTCATCCGCAGGGACAAGGTGACCCCCGCCGCCGACCAGTATTCAATGGGCATCACCTTCTACATGATGTTCACGGAAAAGGTCCCCTTCCAGGTGGACAACCTGAACAGGCTCTATCAGTGCCACCTGTCGGTGACACCGGATCATCCATCC
>JBHEKP010000095.1:0-7707 GCA_041859375.1 Candidatus Hydrogenedentales bacterium
GTCTTCACAAACGCACACTTCTTGGTCGGCGCTTTGTCTAGAAATAGCAAACACGTGTACGTTGTCGCCCCCGCAAACACTTGCTGGTCCCCGAAATGCACCACATGTGCAAGATGCTTCCCCTCTGCAATAATCGACCGAATAGGCACGCCATATTTCGCGTTAAAAAACTTATTTGGGCAAATGAACCCCAGTCTTCCGGTCTTGTTGAGCAGCGACAACCCCTTTTCAATAAAGACAACGTAGATGTCGTAATTGCCCTGGGATGCGGCCCTGGAGAGCGTCTTGTAGAGTTCCACCTCCCTGGGCGCCCATTCCTTCATGACCTGTATGCGGATGTAGGGCGGATTTCCGATCACGGCGTCGAAGCCGCCGTCCTTGACGATGAAGGGAAACTCCTGTTTCCAGTCGAAGGCGTTGATGCGGAACATTTCCTCGGTGTCGAAGGCGTCGTCCTGGTGTCCGTGGTAGAAGTCGGGTCCGATGAGGGAGTTGCCGCATTTGATGTTGTTGCCGAGATCAGGCAGGGCGCGTTCGTGGATCAGTTCCCTTGTGAGTCCGAGCGTCTCGGCGGTTTCGCCTTCGAGCACCTTGAGCAGGAGGGAGAGTTTGGTGACCTCGACGGCCTGGGGATCAATGTCCACGCCATAGATATGGTCGAGAAGGATGCGCTTCCGCTCGGGGACGGTGAGGACGAAGTCGTTTTTGCCGCGCTGGCGCAGGCGGGGGTTTTTGCCTTTGCACAGTTTTTCGGGGTTCTTGGCGGTGTGGGCCGCGAGGTGCCAGTCGAGCAGGTACTGGTAGGCGACGATGAGGAAGGAGCCGGAACCGCAGGCGAGGTCGAGGACGCGCAGGGGCGCGGCGCCTCTTTTTGAGCCGTCAATGTCGGCGGGTTTTTTGCCCTCCAACAGTTTTCCGACGGTGTTTTTGACGATGTAGTCCACGATGTAGGTGGGGGTGTAGTAGACCCCCCCGGCCTTGCGCACCTCGGGCTTTTCCTCGACCTTTGCCTGATGCCCGGTAGTGAGGCGTATGACCTTGCCGAGAAACTGCTCGTAGACCTGGCCGAGGATGTCGGCGGGGAGCACGGAGAACTCGTAGGGGCTGTCGGGGTAGTAGAGGCCGCCCAGTATGGGCTTGAGGACCTTGTCGTCAATGGCCAGTTTGAGGGAGACGCGGTCGTGGTCGGCGCGGCCCTTTTCGGCCTGGAAATGGAAGAGCCCGGAGTTGTAGCGGTCGTCGGCCTGCTGGAAGAGTGTTTTCAGCTCGTCGTAGACGCCCTTTTGCGCGGCGATCTTTTGGAGACGCCCATAGTCCTCGATGCCGCGATCCTCGCAGAGGCGCAGGAAGATGATGCGGTCAATGGTGCGCTGGACGGCGTCGTTGAGGGCGCGCTGTCCGATGCCGGGGTTGCGCAGGGCGATGTTGCGGGCGAGGGTGTCGCGCCACGCCTCGATTTCGGCGAGGAAGGCGGCGTCGACGGCGGCGGTGCCGCGCTTGCCCTGGGTGGACTCGGCAAACTTGTCGAAGGCACCCTTGAGGATGGCCTCCCTTGAGAAGCGGGCGGCGATTTCGTCCCAGTGTTTTTCATAGTCGGCGTATGTGAGGTACATGACGCGGTGCGCGGAGGGCTTGTCGGCGGGCAGGGGCCGGGTGCGGCAGTCGTAGACGGCGAATTCCTCGAAGTCGGTGAGGATGCCGAGGGGCAGTTTGGCGGACCACGCATAGCGGCGCAACTGGTAGGCGGGGCCGACGTCGTCGCGCACGTTGACGGCGGGCTTTTTTGCCTCAAGGAAGAACTTGCGCACGCCGCCGACGCGGAAGCAGTAGTCGGGCGCGCGCCTGGAGCCGTCCACGTCAATGGCGTCCTCGTGGATCACCTCGCGGTAGGCCTGGGCATAACCCTTGCTGTTGTTCATGTCCCAGCCGAGGCAGGCAAACATGGGATCGATGAAGTCCCGGCGGACCAGGGTCTCGTTGTACTGGCCGGAGCGGTAGGCCGCCTCGTTGCGCCGGTAGCGATCCACCAGTTCCGCCATGATGTCGGGCAGGGGCATGTCCCTTTTCCTCCCTTCCTTCCGCCGTGGCTACTGCAACAGGTTGCCGATGCGCTGCATGAAGTCGCCGACGCGGGAGCCGTATTCGGGCGAGCCGTCGTTGACGACCATGCCCTTCCCCATGGCGTCCACCAGGTCCACCTTGTTGCCGAGGATGGCCAGGGCCTCGTCGATGCCGGCGAACTTCATGTGGACGAAGGGCTGGCGGCGCTCGTAGGGGCCGCGCCCGGCGCGTGTCTGGCCCGCCTTGACCCTGAGGTGGCAGGCGATGTCGGTGCCGTTGACCGACCACTGGTAGATGCGCTCGGGCTGCTTGGTGGTCCATTTGACCATTTCGGGGTCGCCGGACTTGTTGAGCTGGCTGAGGGCGGTGGAGATCATGTAGAGGGTCATCTTGACCTTGAGCCGGGCCTGTTCGGGGGTCTTGGGTGCGGCGTCGGGCATGAGCAGCTTGAGGCCGAGGAGCAGGCCGAAGCTCTTCACCAGCAGGCCGAAGTTGCGGAAGGCGCTTTGGACCAGCGGGCCGGGGGACGGCAGCACGGGCCTGCCCCGGAACATGTCGTTCATCTTTGCCACGCTGGAAAAGGCGAAATGCACGTCGGGGTTTTCCGCCGCCTCCTGGACAAGGGTGAACTCGCCCTTGTCGAAGCGGATGTGGGCGCAGAGGGTGTCCGCGCCGTTGCGCGCGGAAAACTGGATGACGCCGGTGGTGTCCCTGAACTGTTCCCGCTTTTTCGGGTCGTCGGCGACCATGACCCTGATGAGGGGCAGCACGGCGCGCAGCACGACGCGCGCGGTGAGGAGATCCTCGCTGTTGGCGGTTGTCACACCTCGTCCTCCCAGTCCTCGTCGGCCTCGAATTCGCGGCCGAGCATGGCGCGGACCCGCTCCACGATGCCGTCGGTGTCAATCTTGTAGATGTGCATCAGGTCCTCGGGGTAGCCGTGGGGCGTGAACACGTCGGGGATGCCCGCCTTCTCGAAGACGCAGCCCTTGCCGCTGGCGGCGATCACGTCGGCCACGGCGGTGCCCATGCCGCCGATGACGTTGTGGTCCTCCACGGTGAGGATGCGGCGCGTCTCCGTGACAGCCCTCATGACGGCCTCCGTGTCAATGGGCTTGAGGGTGTGCAGGTTGAGCACGCGCACGCTCAGGCCGTCGTCGGCCTTCAGTATCTTCGCCGCCTCCACCGCCTGGAACACCGTGGTGCCGCAGGCGATGACGGTGATGTCGGTGCCGGGGCACATCTCCACGGCCTTTCCGATCTCGAAGGGGTAGTCCTCGGACGGGTAGGCGGCGGGCTCGAAGCCGCGCCCGATGCGGATGTAGACCGGCCCGTCGATGTCCATGCACTTTTTCACGGCCTGGGCGGTCTCAAACCCGTCGGCGGGCACAATGACGGTGAGGTTCGGGAAGGCGCGCACGATGGACAGATCCTCGATGGCGTGGTGGGTGGAGCCCGCCGAGCCGAAGGAGGTGCCGCCGTGTGTGGCGATGACCTTCACGTTCAGGTTCTGGTAGCAGACGTCGGTGCGCAGGAACTCGCAGGCGCGCATGGACGCGAAGGCGGAGAATGTGGACACGAAGGGGATGAGCCCCGCCTTGGCCATGCCCGCCGCCACGCCGAACATGTTCTGCTCGGCGATGCCGAAGTTGAAGAAGCGGTCCGGATACTTGTCGCCGAAGGCGCCAATCTGGGTGGACTTGGCGAGGTCGGCGGAGAGGCCGACGATTTCCGGGTGCATGGCGCCCAGGTCGCTGAGCACCACGCCGTAAATTTCGCGCGCGCTCATTTTCAGCGCGTCGTACACGGTCCAGGTGACGGTGCTTTCCGCTTTTGCCATGGTTCAGCCCTCCCCGATTGAGGCTTTGGCCTTGGAAACCAGCTCCGCGCCCAGCCCGCCGTAGTGCCATGCCGCCTTGTTTTCCATGAAGTCCACGCCCTTGCCCTTGACCGTGTCGCAGACGAGCATGACCGGGCCTTTTTTGAAGTCCAGGGCGTGCTCAATCGCCCCGGAGAGGGCGGCGAGATCGTGGCCGTCCACCACCCGCGTCTCCCAGCCGAAGGCGGCCCACTTGTCGGCCAGCGGCTCCAGCGCCATCACCGTCTCGGTCTCGCCGTCAATCATGAGGTGGTTGCGGTCCAGGAAGCCGACGAGGTTGCCCAGCTTGTAGTGGGCCGCGGACATGGCCGCCTCCCAGATGCTGCCCTCGTTGCTCTCGCCGTCGCCCACGACGCAGAAAACGCGCCAGTCCTTTTTCAGCACCCGCGCGCCCAGCGCCAGCCCCACCGCCTGGCAGAGCCCGTGGCCCATCGAGCCGGTGGACACCTCGCAGCCCACGGCCTTGTGGCTGTCGAGGTGCATGCCCAGCTTCGAGCCGGTCTCGTTGAAGGACTTCAGCTCCTCCATCGGGAAATAGCCCCGGTTCGCCAGCACCACCGCGTGGCCCACGCCGCCGTGGCCCTTGCTGAGCACGAAACGGTCGCGGTCCTCCCAGTTGGGACGGGCCGGATCGATGTTCATGTGCCTCCAGTAGAGCAGCGTGAGGATGTCCGCCATGCTCAGCGCGCCGCCGATGTGCGCGCCGCCGGACCATCCGGTCACGTCGGCGATGTCCCGCCGGATTTTCGCGGCGGTGCGCCGCAGATCCGCAAGTTCCTGTTCCGTCAGTGGCATGTTGCCCTCCTGGGACGTTGCGGCGCGGTCACGCGCCGTGCTGCTGTTTCACCGCCTTGAACGCCTCGTCGCAAATGTCCAGCGTTTGCCTGATGTCCTCGTCGGTGTGGGCCGTGGAGAGGAACCAGTTGTGGTGCGATGTGAAGTACGCGCCCCGCCGGGTGCACTCGCCGCACCACTGCTGGTGCAGCGTCATGGTCGGATCGTCGGTGATGCGCACATAGGGCATGGACGGCTCGCCGGACACCTTGAGGGTGTAACCGTGGCTTTTGGCGACGTCCACCATGCCGTTGAGCAGTTTTTCGCCCGAGGCCCGGAGCAGGGCGGGCGCGTCAAGCCGCGCCAGCTCCCTGAGCGTGGCGAGCGCGGCGACCATGGGCCCCGCGCTGAACCAGTAGCTGCCCGTGTGGAACACCCTCGCCACGTCGTTGCGCAGGGCGTCGCAGCCCACCAGGGCCGACACGGGGTAGCCGTTGCCGATGGCCTTGCAGAAGGCGATGAGGTCGGGCTTGAACCCGTAGTGCTCGCAGGAGCCGCCCATGTGCAGGCGGAACCCCGCGCGCACGTCGTCAATGATGAAGACGATGCCGTGCTTCCGCAGCACCGACTGCACGCGCTCCCAGTAGCCCGGCGCGGGCAGCTCGTTGTCGGCGTAGACGGGGTGGTGGTAGGGCGAGGAAATGAAGCCCGCCACATCGCCGGGGTTCTCGGCGATGACCCGCTCCAGCGCGTTCACGTCGTTCCAGGGGATGCGGATGACGTTCGCCAAATCCGCGTCAATGAGCCCGTGGTGGCCCGGCCCCTGCATCCAGGGCGTGGTGCCGTGGTAGCCGCCCTTGACCGCCACGATCTTGCGGCGGCCAGTGGCCGCGCGCGCCGTCATCACGGCAAGGTTGGTCACGTCCGCGCCGTTCTTGGCGAAGAAGGCCCAGTCGGCAACGGGGATCAGATCCACCATGTGCTCCGCCAGCTCGACCATGCGCGGCGACGCTGCGCTGTTCGAGTCGGCCTCGGCCATCTGCGCCTGGTACGGGCCGTCCACCGCCGGGTTGGCGTAGCCGAGAATCATCGGGCCGTAGGCGCACATGTAGTCGATGAACCGGTTCCCGTCCACGTCCCAGAAATGGGCGCCCTTCGCCCTGGCCGCGAAAAAGGGGTAGGCGTCCGGCGGGATGCAGGGGGGCACGCCGAAATGGCCGTAGACGCCGCACGGAATGACCCGGCACGCCCGCGCGAACAGCGCCTTTGATTCGGGGTATTCGTAAGTTTTCATTGGGCACTCCTCCCGAGGGTCCGCCGCGGGGGCGGCGGGCCCGGACGGGTCATGAAAGGTACTTCTCCACCCGGTCCATTATCAGGGACGTGTTGTCCACCAGCGGGATCAGCCCGGAAATGGCCAAATCACCCCTGCCAATCGCGGTGAACCCGTCCACCTGGTTGTTCAACAGCACCGCCGCCGCGTTGATGTCGCGGAAGATCATCCTTGCGGAAGGGTGCTCCGCCGCGCCCTTGCCCGCCTCCACGCCCTGCGGTCCGTATTTCACCCAGGCGTGGGGGCCCTCCGGAGACAGGGAAATCTGGAGCGTGCCGTGGGGCGTGCCCGCGGCCACCTTGCGGCAGACCGGCTCCAGCCGCGCCAGCTCGCGCACCGCGTGCGCCGCCGTGTGCAGCAGCAGCGTGGTGCGGGCGCGCACAAAGGCCTCGTCCCTCTTCGCCTGGGGCCCGGGCTTCAGGTAATGCTCAAGCCGCGCGGTGATTTTCGGGAAGTCGTTCTTCAGGAAGCCGAGCCTGCCGAAGCCCTTCAGCGGCACGGGCATGCCCCGCCCGTCAAACATCCTGTTGAGGTGCGCCGGCGAAACGAAGCCGAGCCGCACATCGGGCGCGGCATGGGCGCCCGCGCCGTGGCGGCAGGAGCCGCCCTTGTACTCCAGCCACGCCGAGGGGCCGCCCATCACCGTGAACTGCACCGATATGTTCCAGTCCCCGCAAATCGCCGCGGCCTCCGGATCAAGCCCCGGCAAATCCTCGAGATTTTGCAGCACCGCGCCAAGATTGAGATGCGCCTTCAGCAAATCCGCGCCCATGAGACCCCGTCCTCTCTTGTCGTCCGCCCTTGCGGCCATGTTGTCACGGCATTGAACCTAACAATAACGGGGAAGGTTTTTCAAGAGATTTGGCGGGGCGCGCGGCGAAGGCGTCCCGCCCGCCGCAAATTCGGGGCGAATAACGCTTGACACGGACCGGCGCATTTTGGTAACTTATCCGTTGATCCGTCCGCTTCGGCGGGCGGCTTTCGTTCTGTGGACGAATGCTGGCGTAGCTCAGTAGGTAGAGCAGCTGACTTGTAATCAGCAGGTCGGGGGTTCGATTCCCTTCGCCAGCTCCAGCATTTGCCCGCTGAAAGTTGAACTGTTTTTCAGGTTCCGGCCGCGCTGGCGCGGCTGGAATTCCCGTGGTGGGATGTCCGAGTGGCTAAAGGAGATGGGCTGTAAACCCATTGGCTAACGCCTACGTTGGTTCAAATCCAACTCCCACCACCATTTTTAAAACAGGACGCGCCTCCGGGCGTGTTTTGGCGGGAATAGCTCAGTTGGTAGAGCGTCAGCCTTCCAAGCTGAGGGTCGCGAGTTCGAGCCTCGTTTCCCGCTCCATAATAAAACAGTTTTTACGGATGCCCGCGTAGCTCAGTCGGTAGAGCACTTCCATGGTAAGGAAGGGGTCACCAGTTCGATTCTGGTCGTGGGCTCCATTATTCAAGACAACAGGCCCCGGCGCGGGCGCGGAGTGGAACCGCCGCAACGGCCGGGTTTCGGCTCAGGAAGGACACTACAATGGCCAAGGAAAAGTTTGAGCGCACGAAACCGCACGTGAACGTGGGGACGATTGGTCACGTTGACCACGGCAAGACGACGCTGACGAGCGCGATCACGAAGACGCTTGCGAAGTCCGGCAAGGCGAAGGCGATGGACTTT
>JBHEKP010000111.1:0-18344 GCA_041859375.1 Candidatus Hydrogenedentales bacterium
ATTTGTCCCTGGGGCACTGGGGCATCAGCACCAGGCAGGGGAAGCGGTCCGGGTTGCGCTTGATGGCCGGACCGATGCCCACCTCGGACTGGACCAGCCCGTCGTCGCCGCGCTCGCCCGCGCCGTGGAGGAACACCACCAGCGGCCACGGCTTTGCCGCGTCGTATCCGGCGGGCACATACAGCACATATCGGACATCCTTGTCCTGGTGGCGCAGGGTCTTGTTGAGAAATCCGGTCACGGGGGCGGTTCCCTCCTCCGCTGTCGCGCCCAGGGACGCGGCAAGCAGGCCCAGCGCCAGGGTCAGTGTCCATCGGTTCATTGGTTAATCCTCGTCGTCTATGGGGCGGACCGTGGGGACGGTTTCGCCGGTTGTTTCCGCTTCATTCCGGGGGGTGTCCGCGCCGGCTGCCTCCGGTGCGGGCGCGGACCGCTCCGGCTCCGGCGGGATCGCGGGGTTGAATCCGGTGTTTTCCCCGGCCGGTGCGGGTGCGTTTTCCCATTCGGCCATGCGCGCCGCGTGTATTTTGCGCCAGCGCCGGAAAATCAGCACGGCCACGAAAAGGGCAAAGACGCCGGCGAGGAACAGGGACACCCACACCGGGCTCCACTGCTGAATCCGCTCATAGGCCCAAATCCATCCGGCAATGGCGGCGGCGTCGGCCAGCGCCAGCGAGGGCAGCAACAGCCACGCCGGAATGCCCAGCACCGCGCCCGCCACCACGGCGGTCAGGCAGCCCGCGCCCCAGAAGGGGAAGAGCACGGCCAGCACCAGCGCGGGCACGGCGTACAGCGAGACGATGCCCCGGTGGCGCAGCAGCATCCCGTGGAGCGCGCCCGCCAGCGAACCCAGCGCGGGCACGCGCAGCAGCATCCGGTAGAGGATGATGAACCATGTGTAGAGGTACAGCGCCAGAATGGCGTCCACGGCGAAAAGCTGCCCGAAGAGGTGCATGGGCGGGAAGTGCTGCTCGAAACCGTAGGACGCCGCCCCGGCGCGTCCGCCGGAGAGCTGCTCCAGCACCAGCCGCCACGCCTCGTCGTAGGGTGCGCCCCGCGTGAAGAAAAGGAACACAAAGAGGGCCAGCAGCGCCACCAGTCCCGCGTGCGCCAGCCCGCGCAGCACCGAAAGGGTCTGCGCGCCCGGCCCCACCGCCGCGGCCACATCCGGCGCGGCTTCCGGAGTCTGATTGGAAAGGGGTTCTTCGTTCATGCCAGCACTATACCCCGCCGCTTTCCCCCGGTTCCAACAGGCGCGGGGCCCGGGCTGGGGCATGGATGCGCCCGTGCCCTCTTGTCCACCCCCGTCCACCGGGTCCACGCCTCATGTTTTCATGGGCGCGCTGTCTGGGCGCCGGACCTTGCCGTCAGATCACGCCAATCTTTTCACCGGGGTCAATCCCGCTGACCACCTCAATCCAGCCGTCCTTCTCCAGGCTGCCCAGCTGGACAAAGCGCCGCCGGGGCGGCTGGTTATCCTCCACCACCCAGACGTAGGCAAGCTGGCCCACGCGCTGCACGGCGGCTTTGGGCACGTAGGTGTGCGCGGCCTCTCCCGCCGGGATGAGGAGCCTTGCGAACATGCCGGGGAAGAGGTCGTCCCGCTTCGGCAGCGCCGCCTTGACCAGCACGGACCGGGAACCGGGCTCGGACTGGGGCACAATCTCGGCGACCCGCGCCTCAACGGACTGGTTCAGGGCGTCAATCCAAACCTGGAGGGTGTCACCAATCTTGATGGAACCCGCCAGGGACTCGCGCACGTGCGTCTCAATCCGCATCTGTTCCGGGTCGTACATCTTCAGCAGCGCCTGGCCGGGCATCGCCGTGTCGCCGGCCTCGGCGTAGCGGTCCACAATGCGTCCCGTGAAGGGAGCGCGGAGGGTGGCAAATTCACGGCCGATACCCGCCTCGCCCGCGGCCTGCTCCAGCCGCGCCACCTCCGCCCTTGCGGCGGTGTGGGCGGCCTCGGCGGAATCAAGGGCGCTGGTGGGGACCGCGCCGTCCCTTGCCAGGGACTTCATCCGGGCGTGGTCCTTTTCCGCCTCGGCCAGGCGCGCCCGCGCCGCCACGGAGGCCTGCGCCGCCTGGCCCGCCCGCGCGCCGAGGTCCTTGTCGTCGAGCCGCACAAGCACCTGGTCGGCCGCCACGGTGTCGCCCGCGCCCGCGGCGATCTCGTCAATCCGTGCCATGATGCGCGCACTGATGATGGTTTCGCGCAGGGCCGTCAGCGTGCCCGGGGTTTTCTCGATGAGCGGCTCCGTTTCCCCGCGCGCGGCCCCGGTGGCGGAGAAGGCGGGCGCTGCCGACGGGGGTTCCGCGACAACACCGGGGGCGGTCTTCTCGTGGAAGGCCCCCGCCAGCCAGGCAACCATGCCCGCCAGCACCAGCGCGCCGCCCGTCCAGAGCAGCAAAACCTTCAGCCGTTTCAGCCATTTCATGGGTTTCACCTCCTCATGCCTCCGTGGATTCCCCGCCCTCCGCCGGCAGTCCGTGGCCGGGGCGGTTGGCGTAAACCAGGTGGTACACCACCGGAATGACGCCCAGGGTGAAAACGGTGGAGGCGGTGGTGCCGAATATGATGGACCACGCCAGCCCCGAAAAAATCGGGTCGAGCGTTATGACGATGTTGCCCAGCAGTGCGGTGCCCGCGGTCAGGATGATGGGCCGGGTGCGCACCGCGCCCGACTCCAGCAGGGCGTCCTCCAGGGACAACCCCCGCCCCAGCCCCCGGTGGATGAAGTCAATCAGCACCACCGAATTGCGGACCACGATGCCCGACAGGGCGATCATGCCGATCATCGCGGTGGCGGTGAAAAAGACCGGGTTGGGGTTTCCGCCAATGACACGCTCCCCGAGCGTGTTCAGCAGCCAGAAGCCGGGCATGATGCCGATCATGGTGAGTGGGATGGCGAGCATCATGATGGCGGTGATGGTCAGCGAGCCTGTCTGAAGCCAGAGAACCAGGAATATGCCCGCCATCGCCGCGGCGAAGGCGATGCCGAGGTCGCGGAACACGTCCACGGTAATCTTCCACTCGCCCTCGCCGGTCCACACCGCGCTGGTTCCGGCGGGCAGGGTCCAGGGGATGCCGCCGCCGCGCCGGAAATAATTGCGCCCCTCCACGGGCCTGCCGGGTTCGGGGGAGACGCCGGGCGCGCCCGCCTCCTCCTGGTCCGCGAGCACGTCCAGCACGATGTCGGCCGGCGGGCGGCCCGCCGTGTCGGCGTAAACAAAGGCCACCCGTTCCAGGTTCTTGTGGTAAATGGTCTTGTCCGCTGTTGCCGTAGCCGCCGAGCCGATTTCGGCGAGGGGCACCAGCGGCACGGGCGCGTCCGCGAGCCCGGCGCCCTGGCGGATTTTGGTGATGCCGGGGCGGCCCTTGACATAAAGCCGCGACAGCGCGCCGGGGTCGGAGCGCAGTTCCCGGGGCAGGCGCAGCACCACGGGAAGGGGGTTCACCTCCGTTGGAATGTTGAGCGTGGCGGCGGTCAGGCCCGCGGTGGCCAGCCGGAGCGTCCGGGCGGCCTCCTCGGTGCCCACGCCGGAGAGGGCCGCCTTCTCCTTGTCCACCGCGAAGACCAGCTTTTCCTGGTCCGCCTCCACCGTCGTGTCCACATCCGCCACAAGCGGCTCGCGCCGCAGGCGTTCGGCGGTGATGAGCGCCGCGCTTCGGAAGGTTTCGTAGGGCGTGCTGATGCCGCCGTGAATCTCGGCGGTGATGGTGGCCAGCACCGGCGGCCCCGGCGGCAGTTCCACAAGTTTTATGGCGGCGCCGCGCCGTGCCGCGATTTCCTCCAGCCCGCGCCGGACGCGCAGCAGCAGCTCGTGGGACTGGTGCGCCCGATCCTTCTTGTGAAGCAGGGTCACGCGCAGGTCGGCCACGTTCGGCCCGCTTCGCAGGAAGTAATGGCGCACCATGCCGTTGAAGTCCATGGGCGAGGGGAGCCCGGCGAAGCCGGTGAAGCGGACCACCTCCGGAATGGTGCGCAGGTGCGCGGCCAGCTCCGCCAGCACCGCCTCGGTGCGCTCCAGCGTGGCGCCCTCGTCCATGTCCACAAGTATCTGGAAGTCGTTCTTGTTGTCGAAGGGCAGCATCTTCAGCGGCACCAGCCGGAAGGCGGGCAGCGCCACGGACACCAGGAAAAGACCGGCGATCACGAGCAGGAACGCCCAGGCCAGGCCACGTCTGCGCAGCATGGGCCGGAGCAGGAACCGGTAAATTTTGTACATGGCCGTGCTTCGCACGTCATAGGCGGCCCCCTCCGCGGCGCCGGAGGGGCGCAGCAGGTGGAGCGCCAGGAAGGGGGTCACGCAGAAAGCCACCACGGTGCTCATGATTACCGTGAGCGGCACGTTCAGCGCCATGGGGCGCATGTAGGGGCCCATCATGCCCGTGATGAAAAACATGGGCAGGAAGGAGAGCACCACCGCGATGGTGGACATGATCAGCGCGGGCCGGATTTCCTGGATGGCCCGCAGCACCGCGATGCGGGGCCGCCACTTGCCCATGCGGAAATAGCGCTCCACGTTTTCCACATCGGTGATGGGATCGTCCACCAGCAGCCCCAGCGCCAGAATCAGCGCGAAGAGGGTCACCCGGTTGATGGAGTAGCCGAGGAGCAGGTTCACGAGGAGGGTGGCGCCGTAGCACACCGGCACCGCCAGCGCCACCACCAGCGCGGCGCGCCAGCCCAGGATGAGGCCCACAAAGACAATCACCGTGAACACCGCCACCGCCAGGCCCTCGACCAGCTCGTTCACCTTTTCGTTGGCAGTCTCGCCGTTGTCGCGGGTGATGGTGAAGCGCACCTCCGGCGGGAAAAGGCTTTTTGACAGTTCCGCCAGCGTCTCCTCCACGTCCCGCGCCACCCATACGGCGTTGGTCCCCCTCTTCTTCGCCACGGAAATGGAAACCGCCGGGTGAAGCTCCCCGTCTTTGGGATGGTCCGACGCGGGGCCAAAACCGATCCAGGTATGGCTGTCCGCCTCCGCCGGACCGTCCAGCACGGCGGCCACATCCCTCAGGAACACGGGGATCCCGTCCACCACGCCCACCACCAGCGACTCCAGTTCGCGCGCGTTTTTCACATGCACCCCCGCCTCCACGGTGAGCACCCGGTTGTTGCGCTCCACGCTTCCCGCGGGTTCCTGGGTGTTGTGCACGCCCAGCGCCCAGGCCACCTCCAGCGGCGTGGTGCGGCGGGCGGCCAGCGCCTCGGGGTTGAGTTCCACCCGGATCACGCGGGGTCTGCCCCCGGTTACCTCCACGCGGTTGCTGTTTTTCACCGCCTGGAGCTTGAGCGCCGTCTCCTCGGCGATCCTGCGGAGCTGCGCGTCGTCCACCCGTTCAGGGTTGTCGCTCCAAAGCGTCGCCACCACCACCGGCACGTCGTCGATTTCCACCGGCTTCACCACCCAGCTCTTCACCGACGGCGGCACCAGGTCGAGGTTGGACTGGACCTTGTTGTAAATCTTCACCAGGCTGGAAACCCGGTCCTCCCCCACGTAAAAGCGCACCGTCACCACCGCGCCGCCCTCGCGGGACATGGAGTAGACGTACTCCACGCCGTCAATCTGGTAGAGCAGCTTTTCCAGCGGCGTGGCCACCTGCCGCTCCACCTGCTCCGCCGACAGCCCCGGCGCGTCCACCATCACATCGGCGAGGGGCACCACGATCTGGGGCTCCTCCTCGCGGGGGGTCAGCCGCAGCGCCACCAGGCCCGCCAGCAGGGAGAGAATGATGATCATCACCGGCAGCGGCCCCTGCAGGAACCTTGCCACCAGCCACGAGCTCAGGCCAGAGGGCGCCCCGTCCTTTTCCCCGGTTGACACGATGCGCTTCCTTTTCTTTTATCCAAGGCATAAACGGCACGCTTAAATATAAAAACCATCCCCGCGTCGCGGCGGGGGGATGCCTAGCGTTTCCGGAGCAGGACGTAGTCCAGGCCGAGCATGTGGCGCGGCTCCGCGTCGGGATTGGATCCGGTAATCTCGATTTCGAGGAGGCAGTCCCCCCGTGCCAGCTCGAAAATGCCCAGGGAGCGCTCCTTGTCCGCCCGCACCTCCGGCGCGTACAGGTCAACGGGCGCGCCCGCGGGCTGGCCGTTGATGTGGAACTGGTGGATGCCGTAGTCCGGGGCGCTGGTCAGCCGGGCGTAGACCTCGTATTTGCCCGCCTTTTTCACTTCAAATGCCAGGACGAGTTTCTGTCCCGGTTTGGCGTCGCGCCACCAGAGCTGCCGGGCCATGCTCCACGGCTGGATGCTGTCCTGTTTTTCCACCACGCCGCCGCCCACCTCCAGCACCTTCATGGTTTCGGCCTCAATGGCGCTCTTCATGCCCCGCAGTTCCCCCACGGGCGGCACGGTCAGCAGGGCCGGTTCCACCGGGGGGGTGTTGTCCTTCGCGGCGGGCGCGGCATACCAGTAGGCGGTGACCGACTGGGCCACCTTGATGTCCGCCTTCCAGTGCCACATTTCCATGTCAAAGCGGAACGACGTGTTCCAGGGAATGTCGTCCATGATATGGAAACGGCTCACGCAGGTCTGGCCGAAATTCGCCGGGCCGTCGCAGCGGGGCTGGCAATGGTAGGCGTGGTTGAACAGGTCCGGGCTGCACCAGGCGTAGCCGAAGTAGTCCTCCGTGCCCGTGCCGAAGTGGCTTGGGAAGGTTTCCCCGTCCACGTAGATTTTCTCGTCGCCCTCGCCCCACCAGTCCGGCACCGGGTTGTTGATGTGGAGCATCACGCCCGCAAAGCGCCCCGGTCCGCCGTCCGCGCCCAGGTAGTTCCAGTCCACCATGGGGCGCGTGGGAAGCTCCCGTTCCGTGCGCCACTTGGCGTGGAAGCGGAGCGAGGCATCCTTGAAGGGCCGCGCCGCATGGACAATCTTTCCGGAAAAGGCGGCGTCCGCGCCCGAATGGTTTCGTATGGTGAAGGCAGCCTCCTTATTGAAGGGCATCACCCAGCGGCTGTAAAGCGTGCCGTCCTCCAGCACGCCGCAGGGAAGGGCGGCGAAGGCGTTCAACCCCGGCGCGGTGCCGAAAAAGTCGCCCAGTGGGGCAACCACCGAGGGGGCGTCCCCGTCAAAGGCAATCTCAAGCAGGCAGCCCCGCAGCGCGGCGGGCAGATCCGCCGCGGTGACTTTGCACTCAAAGGAACACACCGCGCCCGGGCCGTCCAGCACAAGAAACCGCTCCATGCTCTCCCCGGCGCCAATGCTCTTTTCGCTTATGGCCGCGGTCACGGCGTTTTCCGGGAACACGGCCGCAGTCGCCGGGGCCGCCAGCGCCGCCGCAGTCTGCCGCACCAGCGGCATGTGCTGCTCCAGCTCCGCCAGTGTGAGTGTGCGCACCTTTGCCCCCGGCGCGTAGGTGCGGTAGTTGAGCTGCTGGTAAATGTCGGGGTTGGTCACCGTCACCTTGCAGTGCTTCGCGTAGGGGATGGGCAGGTAGGAGTTCCAGCCGCGGGACACCACGTGCGCGATGGGCTTCACAAAGGGCTTGGCGTCGCCGCCCAGCATCGCCTGGAGCGGCAGTTCAAAAAGGGGCTCCGGGTTTTCGTCCAGATAGACCCGCACAATGCCGCCGTCGTTCGCGTTGGCCGACCAGAAGCGGACCAGCGCGCCCGGACCCGCCGCGTCCATCAGCACATGCTCCGTCCCGTTCACCGTCTCCTCCGCGCGCAGCACCTGGTTGCGGTCATGGTTCGCAAACCAGTTCTCCTCCGTGGGCACCGCCGGGTCCGTGGACTTGCGGTCATAACTCGCAAACTGCCGTGTCACATAGGCCGGATTCGGCTGCTCCGCAAGCCGTTCCATGCTGGTCATTTCCCGCAGCAGCGACTCAAAGGTCACCTCCTGCGCGGAAAGCGGCATCGCCGCGCCGAGCACCCCCAGCAAAACTACCAACATCTTCCTCATGGCCTGCTCCTTCTGGGTTGGCGATTATTGTCCGAAAACATGGTAAACAATCCGTCTCCGGAGCGCAAAGCAAAAAGGGCGTGCGGCGGGGATTACCGGCGCATGCCTATTTTGTCGAAGGGGATGGGTTCGAAACCAGGGATGAGCGAAAAGGCCGCGGCGTCGGGTTTGAGCAGGTAGTTGCCCGCCGCCAAATCCGCAAATCCGGGATCGTCGCCGGTGCTGTGGTTGTTCTCCTGGGTCCAGTTGCCGCCGCCGCAGAGTTCGCCGCAGCGCACGGCGAGGTTGCGGGCGGCGTGATTGTTGCGCGGCCCCCCGTTGAAGTCGAGAAATCCGGCGAGGTCCGGGTAGCGTCCGCTGTACGGCGGCCGGGTGATGTCCACCTCCTTGAGAAGCCGTTCCCGCCAGAGGTCACCGTTGAGCCACTCAGTCCACAGTTCATCCTTCCAGGGCACCTGCCGGAAGGCGGTCTTGCAGTCCACAAACACGTTGTTGATCACCCGGTTGTCATGGCCGCCGTGGACGAAGACCGCCCCGAAGGAGCCGCCCGCCGCGCGGACAAACACGTTGCCCTCCACCGTCTGCCCGCCCGCGCCGTCGTCGAAATAGACGGCGCAGCTCCCGTGGGAGCGTGGGCCGCCGGTGTCGTGCCAGTAGTTGTGGCGGATTACCGTGCCCCGTTCGGAGGGGTTGCGCCCCATGTAGAAGGCGCCGCAGTCGTCCGACTCCAGGCAGATGTGGTGAATCTCGTTGAACTCGATGACATGGTCGTTGCCGCCGAGGCCCACAGCCTGGTGCGGCGCGTCGTGTATGAGGTTGTTTGCCAGGCGCACGCCCACCCCGCCGAGGTGCACATTGTAGGCGTGGGTGCGCTGGCGCAGCGCCACCCGCCAGATGTGGTTGTCCACAGCCTCATGGCCGCAGGGACTGAGCGTTTTCCGGTCGCCGCCCTCCATGATCAGGCCGGAGGTGCCCGTTTCGGTGATGTCGCAGGCGGCCACCCGGTGGTTCCGCCCGCCGCTGACCACAATTCCCGACCATCCCGTGCCGCGCACGGTGCATCCCTCGATGAGCACCGATTCGCCGCCTTTCACCTGGATGCCGTCGCCCGCCGTGCAGTCGAGGGTCAGCCCGCGCAGAACGGCATGGGACGCCTGGTCCAGCCGGATCAGCGGTTCCGTTGAAAGGGAGAGGCGGATTTCCCCGTCCCCGGCGGGGGGCCAGAAGTAGAGCCGCCCGTCGGCGCGGTCCAGAAAATACTCGCCCGGCGTGTCGAGCTCCTCGGGCAGGTTCAGGGCGCACCAGCGGCGGCCGCCGGGGTTGCCCGAGCCGATGCCGTAGACATGGGGGCTGGCCAGGGTGATACGTTTGCGTTCCGCGTCAATGGCCCCGGCGCGGATGGTGGCGCTGGCCCAGTCAAAACACCAGTAACCGTAAAGCCACACGGCGGGCGTCTTGAGCCAGCGCAGGGGGCGGTCCCCCTCGAACACGAAGGTGCCTGTGCCCTCCGAGGCAAAATTGCGCCACGGCGCGGGGCCGCTGTCCACCACCTCGGTGAGGGTGGCCCATTCGCCGTTGTTCGGCCAGCGCGCCAGTGTCATTCGCTCCCCGTTGAAGAAAAGTTCAGGCACGGCGGGCGGGGTGGAGACAGCGTCGGGAAACTCCCCAAACGATGTGATGCCCAGCGCCTTGAGGTCGGCGCAGCGGACTGTGTCGCGCGCGGCGGGGTCCAGCCGCTCCAGCATGGCGGGATCCGCCACCGGGGCAAAGGCCTCCGGCGGCAGTCTTTTGCCGCCCAGCAACAACGGTGTTTCCCCCGGCGCGGCCTGGTAATGCACCGGCGCGCCGGGCGTTCCCCCGTCCCGCGCCTCCAGTGCCAGGCCGGAGGGCATCTCATACACGCCCCCGTGCGCCCACACCGTTGCGGCCTCTGCCGTGGCGTCGCTGCGCGCCTGCCGCAACCGGTCCCGTGCGGCGGCGAGTGTCGCCAGCGGCGCGTCCGCCGTTCCCGCATGGCTGTCATTTCCGGAGGGGGCCACATGCAGTTCCAGCGCGGGCGCGGGAAGGGCGGCGAGGACGACCGCCGCCAGCAGGACGGGGCGAAGGGGGAAGATCATGTTTTTCCTCTCAATCAGGGCAGCGGGGACACCAGGTATCTGGGCGCGCCCTCCACGGACAGATACAGTTTGCCGTCCTTTTCCGTGAGGGGCACGGTGGCGCCGTTAACATTCAGGGCAACCGTACCGGCCCCCAGGCCGGGCAGTTCAAAGAGACGGTCGCGGGAATTTTCCAAGCTGCCGTCCTTCACGCCGATGCGCGCATCCCAGACAGCCCATACGGACTGCCCGGAGGTGGCGGTGAAGCGGATGGCGGTGATGCCGTTTTCGAGCCGCCGCTCCTCGATGCGCGCCCCGGAAAGGAGCGAGGTCATGACGCCGAAGGTCTGCCAGGCGGGCTTGGGCACCAGAATATGGTCCACCAGCCCGAAGTGCTCCTCGTTCTCGTTCGGCGTGATGCCGTCGTCCACGAAATCATAGGTGATGATGTTTTCCACGCCCTCGGCGAACTGCGCCAGAAAGGCCCGGACCATCAGCGCGGACTGGGTGTACTCGTCCACGCCGTTGTTCGCCTGGGTGGTGGCATAGCCGAATTCGGTTACCCACAGGGGCAGGGAGAAGCCTGCCTCTGTCAGGGCGCGGTTCAGTTGGCGCAGGTCTTTCGGCTCGTCGGAACGGTCCCAGGCGCGGTCGCCGCAGTAGGGGTGGAACGAGAGGATGTCCACCACGCCCGGCCCCGCCGCGTTCAGGGTGTCCATCAGAAAGTCCACGTCCGTGCCGGAGGTGGCGCCGCCGATGATTTTCGCTTCCGGATTGGCCGCGCGGATGGCCTCGGCGGCGGCGCGCAGGAGCAGCCCGTAGGCGGCCGCGTCGGGTTCCGGTTCCCAAAACCGGTCCAGGTTCGGCTCGTTCCAGATTTCCCAGTGGGAAATGACCCCCTTGTAGCGTTCCGCCATGGCGGCGGCGAAACGGGCGAAATCGGCCCGCTCCGCGTCGGTGTCGGGGTCGGTCGTTCCCGAGGACCAGGGGTTGTTGTAGGCGAGGAGCCCCATGATTTTAATGCCCTGCGCGGTGATTGCCGCCACCGCCGCGTCGTACCTGGCCAGTTCCCGCTGGCTGAAAACGCCGCGCTGCGGCTCGATGTTGTCCCAGTGGAACTCCTCGCGGGTCCATTCAACCCCCGCCATGCCGGCCAGTTCGGTGATGCCCGCGATGCGGTCCGCGTCCCCCAGTGCGCGGTCAAGGTACAGGGCCGATCCAAAGGCCACATCATGGGGCGTCACCGGCTCCGCCGGGTAACAGCCCCACAGCAGCAGGGCCGGAACGGCCAGCGCGGCCAGCATGCGGACGGTTGCGTGGGGGCGGGCGATCCGGGGCATGTTTGTCACTCCTGTGCCTGAAGACGTTCTTGTCCCGGGGGGATGGTATACCAAATCCGGCCTGGGGCCCAAGCCCGGCCCAGGCACGCCGGGGTGTTTCCTTTATTCCGCGCGCAGGTCGGCGGGGGACACCCCCCGCAGGCCGAGGCGCACGGCGGCGGCAATCATGGCGAGGTAAACCGCCAGAATGAGCAGGGGCGCAAGCGCCAGCGACAGGGGCGAGGCGCCGGTCTGCGCGGCGGCCATAAGCGGCAGTATGGCCGCCGCCGCCGCCCCCGCGCCCACGAGCAGCCCCGCAAGCGCCAATGCGGTGTTTTCAAGCAGTGCCAGCCGGAAAATGACGGCGGGGGGGTAGCCCAGCGCGTGGAGCAGCGCCGTTTCGGCGCGGCGCTCGTTCAGGTTGCGCAGCACCGCCACGGCCACACCGCCCGCGCCCAGCGCCAGCCCCAAACCGCCGAGCACGAGGAACATGGCGAGGTAGGCGGTTTCCACGGCGTAGAAGGACCGGAGCCGCTCCAGCGCCGGGACCGCCTCCATGCCGATGCGCCCGTTGTCGCGGTTCAGCCCCGCCGCAAATGTCTTTCCGTTCCCCCCGGCGGGAGCGTCCGCCAAAAAGACGCGGTAGCCCGCGGCGGAGGGGTACAACCGCGTGAAATTCTTCTCGGACACCAGAAGCGCCCCCTGGAAAAGGGACAGGCGCATGGGCAGTTTCCCGGCGAGTTTCACCGTCACAGTGTTTCCCGCCTCGTCCCGGTATTCCAGTTCGCCGCCCTTTTCCGGGCCTGTGGCGGCCTGCAGGCCCCACATGGCGGTGTCGCTGTCGCCCACCAGTGCGGGCACACGCCCGCCCGGCAGCGCCATGTCCAGCAGCCCCCACAACTCCGGCGGCGCGAAAGCGCCCAGCGCTGCGAGCGTTTCCGGATTCACCCCCAGCAGGCGCGGCGTGCGCGCCCGGTTCAGGTTGAGGCAGCCCGCCTCGTCGCCCTCGCGCAGGCGCAGCGGCACCACCACCGCGCCCCCTGTCTTGACGAAGGGTTCCGTGCCGTCGCCCGCCACGGGCAGGGAGGTTTCGGCATAGACCGCAAAGCCGCCCGTGCCCGACGCGCGGCTGCCCGCGTCCAGGGCGAGGTTGGCGCGCATCGCCGCCACGGAAAGGAGCATGAAGCAGCCGCAGGCGGTGACCGCCGCAATGCCGAGGCTGCGCCCGCGCCGCCGCGCCAGCCCGGAAAGGGCCAGTTTCCACGGGGTCAGCCGCACCGCGTCCCCGTGCCGAGCCATGCGCCCCAGCACCCATGCGTATCCCGACAGGCCGGACAGCAGCAGCAGCGCGCCCGCCCCGAAGAAGGGCCCCGCCAGGGACCGCGCCCCGGCCAGGGCGGGAACCGCGCCGGCCGCCAGCGCCAGCGCCAGCAGGACCAGCGTGGCCGCCGCGGTCATGCCGCCCCCGCCCCGCGCGGCTGCCGGGGCCATGGCGGAGAAGTCCGCGCCGAGCAGCTCCCGCGCGGGCTTCCGCGCCGCCCGGCGCACAGCCAGCAGCAGCACCAGCAGCACGCAGCACAGGGCGGCGCAGACGCCCTGCGCCAGCACGGCGGGGCGCGCGTGGAATTCGACGCGCGTGTTTGCCAGCGCCCCCGGCCAGAACGCGGCCAGCGCCAGCAGCAGCGTCCGCGCGTAGGCCGCGCCCGCCAGCGCGCCCGCCGGCGCGCCCGCCAGCAGGGCGGGCGTCGCCTCCAGCAGAAGCAGCGCGCGGATGCGCCGCCGGGGCCAGCCCATGGCGGAAAGCACCCCGATTTCGGAGGCGCGCTGCTGCAGGGCGAAAAGGGCCAGCAGCGCCAGCAGCGCCAGCGCGGCGGCGATGAGGAACATGCTCATCCCCGTGAAGAGCCCGCCGAAATCCATGGCCCGGTTGACGCCCTCACGGGCCTGCTCCCGCACGGGTTCGAAGACGAGGCCGAACTGTTCAGGCCCGACGCGCCCCGCCAGCCCGGCGCGGACCGCCTCCACGCCCCCGGCATCCGGGGGAAAGCGCAGCGCCATGACCGAGCCGAAGCGCCCGCCCCAGAGCTTTTTCCCCGTGGCGTGGGAGACAATCAGCTTTGGCGTCTGCCCGTATTGTTTCCAGTACGCCTCGTTGGCGGGGTCCGCCAGGGCGGTCTTGTCCAGCGGCATGCCGATGTCCCAGTCGCGGCAGTTTTCCACCTCGCTGAGCCCGGGAAACTGCGGGGCCAGCGCGCGCTCCGCCGCAAGGCTTTCCATGGACGCCACGCTGTGCACGGTGAGGCGGCCGTTTTTCTCCGCATAAGTGTTGCCGGGGCCGATTTCAAGATAGGCGACGTCCAGCGTGTCGCCCGGTGCGGCCCCCAGCGCGTCCGCGAGCCACCGGCTGATGATTGCCGCGTCCTCCGGCAGCGCCGCGCTTTCCGCCGTGCCGCCCGCCGTGACAAAGGAGTAGGGGGTGGACTTGTCCCCCCTGGTGATGCGGTTCACCAGATAGGTGAGCGACGGCTGCGTTCCCGGCAGTTCCAGTCCGGCGCGCACCACCGCATCCTCCAGGAAAATCCGGGTTGACTCCAGTTGTACCGTGCCGCCGGGCCCCCCGCGCAGGCGCAGTCCCGCCTGCTCCGGTGTGCAGTCCGGGACGGGCGGCTCCCCGCCGCCCTCCGCCAGCAGCAGGTTGGCCAGCCCCGCCAGTCCGGCCTGCTCCTGCAGCCAGGTCCGGTCAAGAAACACGTTGCCCGGCGCGGCCTGGTTCGCCGACAGGCTGAACCGGCCCAGTTGATCATCATCGAGCACCGCCCTCACGGTGACCAGCAGCGACACGGAACGGTCCTCCACGCCGGCGGCCAGGGGCGCGTCCTGCGGCATCAGCCCCGGCCTGGCCAGGCGCAGGGTGATGTCGTCCCCGGCCTTCACACCCAGGGTGCGCGCCGCATGTCCGTTGAGCGCCGCCTCCTGCGGAGCCAGCGCCTCAAAGGGTGGCGGCGTCTCCGCAAGTTTCCAGAAGGCGGCATCCACCCCCAGCAGGTGCGCGCGGTTCAGCGGATTGCCCCCTTCGGCGGCGTCGGGCGTGCGCGCGGCCATGCCCCGTAGCGCCAGCACGGCGGCGGCATGGACGGTTTTTCCGTCATTCCGCAGGTTCCCGGCCAGCTCCTGCGAAAAGAACCGGTCCTCCCACCGGATCGCGTGGACGACGCGGCCCAGCCGCGCGAGCGCGATGCCGCGCAGCGTCATTTTCACCGAGTCGCCCACCACAAGCGCGCCGGCCAGTATGGCGCAGGCCAGCGTGACGCCCAGCAGCAGCCCGGCGTGGATGCGGCGGTGGTGCGCGATGCCGCGCAGGGCGAGGCGGGTCAGGTTCATGGGCGCGCTTCCTTCGGCACGGCGCGGCCGTGGCGCAGCTCCACAATCCGGCCGAACCGCGCGGCGATGGCGGGGGCGTGGGTGACCACCACCACCGCCATGCCCTCGTCCCGCCGCAGTTCCAGGATCAAATCCGCCAGCGACTCCGCCGCCTCCTCGTTGAGCGAGCCTGTGGGCTCGTCCGCCAGCAGCAGCGCGGGCTTGTTGATGAGCGCGCGCACCACCGCCACGCGCTGCCGCTCGCCGCCGGACAACTGGCCGGGCCGGGCGCTGGTTTTGTCCGCGAGGCCCACCCGGTCCAGCAACGCCAGCGCGCGGGCGCGCGCCGCGTCCCCGCCGCCCCGGACCAGCGCGGGCACCAGCACGTTTTCGAGCGCAGTGCACTGGGGCAGCAGGTGGTGGAACTGGAACACAAAACCAATCCCGCGGTTGCGCAGCGCCGCCTGCGTGTCGGCGGAAAGCGCGGCCGTGTCCGCCCCCCTGAACAGGACCGTGCCGGAGCTGGCCGTGTCAAGCAGGCCCATCAGGTTCAGCAGCGTGCTTTTCCCGCACCCGGAGGGGCCGGTCACGGCAACGCATTCGCCGGGGTCCAGGGTGAGGTCGAGCCCGTCCAGCACCCGCAGCGGCGCGGGCAGCGCGGGATATTCCCGCGTCACCCCCCGCAGTTCGATCAGGGGTTGTCCATCCGTCATGCCGTAATCTCCCGCGGCATGTTCCGCCGCCCGTGGATTATACCCCATGCCCCCTGCGGTTGCGCCCTCCGGCCCCGTTGCATTACCATTTACGGGGCGGCCGCGGGGCCGCTTTTTTTTGCCGAAACAACCACGGAGCGGGCTGTTGAACACCTCCCACCTGCTGGAACTGCTGGAGTCGGTCGCCGCGGGCCGGACCACGCCCGGCGCGGCCCTGGACCGGCTGCGCACCCTGCCCTACGAAGACCTGGGCTTTGCTAAGGTGGACCACCACCGCAGCCTGCGCAAGGGCTATCCTGAGACGATTTTCTGCGCGGGAAAGACGCCCGAGCAGGTGGTGGACATCGCCAACCGCATGGCCGCCCACGGCAGCAACGTGCTCGGCACGCGCTGCGCGCCGGAGGTGATCGCGGCGGTGCTGGCGGGCTGTCCCGGCGCGGAGCACCACGCGGCCGCGCGGGCCTTTACCATCACGGTCGCCCCGCCGGAGCCCGCCGGGGGCCGCGTGGCGGTGATGTGCGCGGGCACGAGCGACATCCCGGTGGCGGAGGAGGCGGCGGTGACCCTGGAGGCGATGGGCATCCCCGTGGACCGCATCTACGACGTGGGCGTGGCGGGGCTGCACCGGCTGCTGGACCAGCGTCCGCGCTTTGACGGCGCCGACGCGGTGATTGTCTGCGCGGGCATGGAGGGCGCGCTGCCGAGCGTGGTGGCGGGGCTCACTGCGTCGCCGGTCATCGCCGTGCCCACAAGCGTCGGCTACGGCGCGAGCTTCGGCGGCATCGCCGCGCTTCTGGGAATGCTCAACTCCTGCGCCACGGGCCTCACCGTGGTGAACATCGACAACGGCTTTGGCGCGGCCACGGCCGCCGCCGCAGTCAACCGCGCGGCGCACGGCGGGGCAAGGCCATGAAGCTGCTTTACCTCGACTGCATGAGCGGCATCAGCGGCGACATGACCGTGGGCGCCCTCATCGACGCGGGCGCGGACTTCGGCGCGGTGCGCGCGGGGCTGGTTTCCTTGGGCGTGCCCGGCTTCTGTGTCACCGCCGCCAGGGTGGTGAAGCGGGGCGTCACCGCCACCCGTTTCCAGGTGGACGAGGACGGCGGCGGCGGGCATGTCCACCGGCACCTGGGCCATATCATGGACATCATCCGCAACGGGCAGCTTCCCGATCCGGTGAAGGAGAAATCCATCGCCGTGTTCCGGCGCATCGCCGACGCTGAGGCGGCGGTCCACGGCATCCCCGTGGAACAGGTGCATTTCCACGAGGTGGGCGCCATTGACTCCATCGCGGACATTGTGGCGGCAAACCTGGCGCTGCACCTGCTCGGCGTGGGGCGGGTTGTCGTCTCGAAAATCAACGCGGGCGGCGGCACCGTCCGCTGCGCCCACGGGATTATGCCCGTGCCCGCGCCCGCCACGGCGCTGCTGCTGACGGGGGCGCCGGTTTACGGCACCGACGGAACCGGTGAGCTCACCACGCCCACGGGCGCGGCCCTGGCGGCGGAATGGGCGGACGCCTTCGGCCCCATGCCCGAAATGACCGTCACCGTCGTGGGCCACGGCGCGGGCGCAAAGGATTTGCCCGACCGGGCGAACGTGCTGCGCGCCGTCATCGGCGACGCGGCGGGGACGGCCGCCGCCGAAAACCTTCCCGGCACGCCGGGCATGGTCACCGTCATGGAGACGCTGGTGGATGACATGACCGGCGAAATGCTCGCCCCGGCGATGGAGGCGCTGCTGGCCGCGGGTGCGCTGGACGTTTTTGCCGCGCCCGTGACGGGCAAGAAGGGGCGGCCCGCCCACCTGCTCACAGTCCTTTGCGCCCCCGGCGGGGAAACGGAAACGGCGCGGCTGCTCTTCGACCACACGACCACCCTGGGGGTGCGCTTCCGGGAGGAGCGGCGCATCACGTTGGGCCGCGAATGGCGCGCGGTGGAGACGCCCTTCGGCCCGGTGCGCGTGAAAATCGGCCTGCGCGCGGACGGTGCGCCGCCGCTGTACCATCCTGAACATGAGTCCTGCCGTGCGGCGGCCCGCCTTTCGGGCGCGCCGGTGCGGCGGATTGCCGAGGCGGCCCTTGCGGCGGCGCTCGAAGGGAGATGGATTAATGAATGAACAGCGCGTCGCCGTGTACCCGGGCAGTTTCGATCCGCCCACGCTGGGGCACCTGGACCTCATCGAACGGGCCGCGAAGCTCTTTGACCGCGTCATTGTGGCCGTGGCCAGCAACAGCGCCAAAAGCGGCCTCTTCTCGCTGGAGGAGCGCCTGGAGATGCTCACCGAGTCCACGGCCTCCCTGCCCAACGTCGAAGTGGATCATTTTAAGGGGCTCACCGTGGAATACGCCCGGCAGAAGGGCGCAAAGGCGCTCATCCGGGGGCTCCGGGTGATCTCCGACTTTGAGTTTGAGCTGACCATGGCCATCAACAACCAGAAGCTGAATCCGGAGGTGGACACCGTCTGCCTCATGCCCAGCGAGCCCTACCTCTTCCTCAGTTCGCGCCAGGTCAAGGAGATTGTGGCCTTCGGTGGCCCCGTCAGCCATTATGTGACGCCGCCGATTGAGGCGCGTCTGCGCGCGCGGCTGCGGGGAGGCGAGTAACCCGAAAGGGAACCCCATGAAACCCGGACTGCTTTTATTCCGAAGCGCCGCGCTGCCGTTGGTGTTGCTGGTGCTCGCCGCCGCCGCGGCGCGGGGGCAGGAGATGGCCCCCGCAGGGGGCTACCGGGGCATCTGGTACTTCAACCAGCCCACAAAGGACCAGTACGCCTATAAGTACAGCGGCGGCTTGGGCACCTACTGCATGAAGCACATCCCCATGGCCGTTTACTCACCGGAGGCGGACAGGACATTCTTCGTCTTCGGCGGCGCAAGCGACACGGGTTCCCTGCTGGAAACGGTCGCCTGCTACGACCACGCCACGGGCAGGG
>JBHEKP010000146.1:0-31896 GCA_041859375.1 Candidatus Hydrogenedentales bacterium
GGCCCGTGCGCCACCCCGCCGGGGCTGTTCACCCACAAAAGAATTTCCCGTACCCTTGGATCTGCCTCCGCCTTTCTCACACCGTCACAGATTTCGTCATAGCCCGTAGCGCGAACGCCACACTTCCTGTACCACGCCGGCACGGTCTGTAGAAGAATCCCGTCCACAGGAATAACAGCGATACCAGGGACTTTTGGCAAAAGTGGATCTGTGGCGGCGTTTCCGGTGGCCGATTCTGTTGGCACCGCCCCGGCCCGCCTCGCCGCCTCAATGGAGGCCGCGCAAAACTGCTGCCATGCGGCTGGTGCGCAGGCCAGCAAAGCCGGATTGAAAAGACATTCTGCATCCTGTGGACCGATGATCTTGTTCATCTTGCACTCCTTATTCATCCAAACACCGCCCCGCGCCCCGCGCCCCGCGTGTTCTGGGCAATCATGCGTAGCAGCTCGTTCGCCCGCTCCGCGCGCTGCGCCTGCTCCTGTTGGTAGCGGATCGCCGCGTCCCGCATGCCCCCGCGCACACTCTCCAGCTCCGTCACCGCGTCACCCACACCAAAGGTGCTCTTGCCTCCCCGCTTCATCTCCGGCTCCTGGCCGAGTGCCTTGTCCAGCGCGCCCCACGGGTCGCCGCCTCCGTCTCCCTTCTCCCCGCCCTTGTTCATCTCGCCGAAGAGCGCCGCCTCCGCCTTCTGCATCGCCCGCGCGTACGTCTCCTCGCTCAGGTAGCCGCTGTTTTTCAGCAGCGTCAGCTCGTCCACCTTCCGCTGGTGCTCCTCCTCCGGCGTGCGCACGCTCTCCTCAATCGACTGCGCCCGCGCGCGCATCCGTTCCATGCCCGCGTCGGCCTTTTCCGTGGCCTTCAGGAACTCCTCGCCCGCGTCTGTGATTGCCCGGTTGTACGTCTCCTGGGAGATGAAGGCCTTGTCCAGTAGCGACTGTGCCTCGTCCATGGCCGAGTTATACCGCTCCATGGGCGTGAGCATCGCCTCCGTGAGGGCCGCGCCGCGCTGTTCCAGCTCTTTCATCGCCTGCACCTTCGGATCCTGCGTGTCCATGTCGCCCATCAGCTTCCAGAAAACGTCGTCCGTGATCAGCCCATCCTTGCGGAAACCCTGGAGTTTTTCCCGCTGAAGCTGCGGATCGCGCCCCTCCACCCGGTCAATGAGCCGCTGCGCCTCCGCCTCCCGCGCCATGCGCGACTCCGCCGCCGCGATGGCCCGCGCGCTCATCCCTCCAGCGCCGCCGCCGGCCGCCTGTGCCGGATCCTCTGTCAGCCAACCGAGCGCTTTTAGCCCAGCTTTTGTCGCAATAACCGGCGCTGACTTGTCAAGTATTTTCATGGTGGGCCCGGTGACCTGTGCTATAAGGTTCGCAATTGTTGTTAAACCCGGGGCCAGCTCGAGGATGAGCGTCTTGGCGGCCCCCTTCATAGCCAGGTCCATCCGCTCGATGTTGTCGTTTAACCTTTCAAACTGCGCCACCTCGATGTCGGAGAAGGCCTGACCGAAGGCGTGCGCCTCCCGCGCCATGGCCTCCAGCTTGTCCCGGCCCTCCGCCGCGATGGCCCCCACCTTCGCACCCTCCCGCCCAAAAATCTGCTGGGAGAGGTAGGCGCGCTGCCCGGCGTCATCCACCTTCTCAAGTGCCCCGGCGATGCTCAAAAACATCTCGTCGGCCCGTTGCCCCCGCAGCTTCTCAGCGTCCAGCCCAAGCAGTTGCAGCGCGCGGTTCTCGCCGCCCTGCACCTCCTTGTTCATGATCGTCATGGCTTTGTGCAGCCCGGTCACCTCCACCCCGGAAAACCGCGCCGCGTAGGCAATTTCCTGGAACCCCTCCGCGCTCGCGCCAATGCTCTTTGCCAGGTCCGCCACCTGATCCATTTCGCTGATCAACGCGCGGCTCTGGTCAATCGCGCTCCTGGCGTAGCCGGAAACCTGCCCGATGGCGTTCAGCCCGTCGCTCAGCCTGGAAAACCCCGTGTTCCGGCTCGTCTCCCCGCTGCTCCGCTCGATGCGGTCCAGCTTCCCCGCCACCTGGTCCATTTTCGCCATGAACTGGTTTGCATCGGCTGTCAGCCTTATTTCAACATCCCGCTGTGACATGCCATGCTCCTTTTTGTGCTGATTGAAGGTAAAAAGGGTGGTCCGGCGTTGCCTGGGACAAAAGCACCGCCGGACCACTTTTCACGGGAACGAGGTGCCCGCAACTGGAAAAGGTTGGCGCTGGGAGCTTTCTTCGGAAACAGTCCAAAGACGAGCCACCCAGCGCAAGGAAACGGAGGATGAGCAAGCCAAAAATGCGAACAGGACAAGCCGGGTTCTTATCCCGCCTTGTCCTGTTCGCATCCGCCACAACCATCATCATCACCACCGTTTTCACCACTGTCTTGAATGTGCGCATTCACATTGCACACGCCCAATCAGTGAACTTACTGTGAATTATCGCAGATAGCTGCCTTCTTTTATAGGAGGGCAACTAGTTCCATCCAAATTACTTTCCCCAGGTGGTATATGTAAATGCTCTAGACACCGCCCCGGCCCCCCGCGCCGCCGCCTCATATGCCGCCACGGCATCCCTGCCCAGGCACTTCACGGCGGTCTCGAGCGTTGCGATAGCCGAATTCCTGCCGGGGGCCGGCTGGTTTACTTCTTTTTTTTGGGCCGCCTTCCTCTTTTGTTCAACAAGTCGTGTTTACCGTTTTCTTTCAGCCATTTATTGAAATATCTAGAAAAAGTCACTTCGGTTATGGGGAGATCTTTATCATTCTTCTTTTTAAATTGTTTACGCGCTTCAGTGTGCGCGGTCACCAGCTCATCCCTTCGAGGCTCCCCATTGCGAATATTCGTTTCGCATTGCACAAAAAAGCCCTTAAGAAATTCGTTGAGGTCGTTTGCCCGTTTTTCCCCACTTTTTACCCCCCCTTTTCTCCGGGCGGCCAAAGCCGCGTGTCCACAGTCAACGATGGGAGATTTAAGTTTAGCCATAAATTCAGCCCATGCGCACCCCAACCCAAAACCAGGGATTTGGGCGTCCGCAATCGGTGGCGAAGCGTGAGCGCCAGATATACCGCGGCTTTTGTCGAACAGATCCTGGTAATTCATGACTGTTTTTGAGTATGCGCTATCCTGTGAAACCCCGTCAGCCTCGAGCCGTTTTGCCAGAATGTGAAGAGTTGCTTCCGCCTTTATCCGCTCCTTTTCTTTCGGGGCTTTTCCTTTTGCCTGGGAAAGTACTTTTTCTATCTCTTCTTTTTCCTCGGCAGTCAACCGAACAGGTGTTTTTTTTTGGGTCAGAAGTGGCCGAAGAGGGGTCGGGAAATTCCTGAATCACATCATAAAACGAGCGTTGGCGACCTTTTAATATGTAGGGATACGAGGAGGTTCCCGCCACCCATGCCAGTTGCTTGAAAAGACACTTAAGGCTCCCATTCAGCCCAGCAACAACATAATCCGGGGGCATTTTCGCCGGATGAAATTCGACAAGAAACGGCAGGGCGCGGCTGGAACCTTTAACCTCCCCATATTGATTGAGCTGATCAATCATCCACTCTGGGAAAAAGTGGAGGCTGTGAATAGGCGCGTCAGTGTATTCTTCAGGATCTTTGAACGGATCCACCCCTGCGCAAAAAGACAATTTCCCAAGGCTCCTCATCTCTCCAAAGATAGAGTGATATATCCGACGCAAACTAGATGGGGCTCTGTCCATCCTGTAAGATGGGTTTTCTTCCGGCCCCAAGTTGGCAAAAACAACCCTCTCGCCATCAAGAGTTTCCGCCGAAACTTGTTCGCAGTGGTAAAGACCGTCTGTGGGCCCCCCATACTTAGGCTTGTATTTCTTCATGCCTATTCTCCCATGTGTGTCCGGATGGGGGGCGGCCATGGGAGCAGCCGCTCTCCCCAAGCCGGACGCTTGCCGGGTCATGACTCCCGGCGTTTGAATTTTACATCTTTCCCCGGCGCCCATCAATGCGTGAATTGCGGCAGCCGTTTTTGATCCATTCCTCGATGTCCGCCATCCGCCAGCGCAGAAGCCGCCCAGGCAAAAGCACCGGCGGCGGCAGTGTCCCGTTGTCGCGCCACCGCATCACCGTTGCCCGGCTGACACAAAGGCTATCCCGCAACCACCGCTCGTCCACCAGCAAACGGCCCTCGTCTGTCATCTCGGGGCGGTTTTTCCTTGTGGAATTGTGCGGCCGCCCCGCGGATGTTTCGTGGGGCCCGTCCACTCCCGGCATAAAAAAGGCCCGTGCCACCAGCGCGGGGACACCTCCGCCCTGAATGGCGCTCACCGCCGCATCATGGGTTTTCCATTCCGCCGCCTCATATGCCGCCACGGCATCCCTGCCCAGGCGCTTCACGGCGGTCTCGAGCGTTGCGGTGGCCGAATCCCTGCCGGGGGCCGGCATCTCCGCCTCGACCGTCACCGGTGCTGTTTTGCTTTTCATCATTCCGCTCATTCCATACTCCTTTCCGCGCCCAAACCGGACAACTTCACCGGATAAGACTTCCCGCAGTTTTCACAAGCCCGATACTGTATCCACTTGTCCCGGTACTGACCGGTTCTGGAGGTTTTCATGCTGTCGCAGTAGGGGCATGGGTAGACCTTGACGGTAACGACCTCCTGCCGTAGAACCACCCGGCCCGTCATTTGAATGCCCTGTTGGGCACCGCGGCTGCAGGGCATTTTTGCTGCTCTTTCCTCTGGTGTGGGCTCCGTGTCCCCCAACCCGTTCATGGCGTCTTTCGGACTGTGTGGGAATCCGGTATTCTGGTTACAGCCGTTCCTTTTTCCGGTCCCGCATCCAGCCGGCGAAAGTGTTTCCAATCCTTCCGTGATATGCGGTTGCCGTGCCGTCATGTTTTGAATCCTTTCTCCAGGGTTTCGTTCCTGGGCGCTATGAATGCCTGGCTGTCCTGCTGGGTTGGCGTTGGGGCACCGTAGGCATTCACACCATCTTGGTTTCCACACAGGGGCCGGTGAGAGCCTTCCCCTGGTGTGGGGCCTTCACACGCCGCAGAACCAGCAGAGGGCGGGAAGACATTTAGAACGGAGTGTAAACTCCCCGTCTTTCGCTACGGGGCTTTTTTGCCTCCCGGTGGGTGGCAACAGCGACGGGGGGGATGATTCCATCCACCTTGTGCCAGCACGCCACCGCCCCAAGCATGTCCGAAATCCGCGCTGCCAGAGCGTCCCCATAGCGCGGATCTCCGGGTAAACTTCGGGGGTTTCCTCATAGATAGCCTCAATGGCTGGCAGTGCCCAATGCAAAATTCCCATGACCGGGGTGGTGATGTCCCCATTTCCCTTTGCCTCGGGTTCAAAAGCATCCACGATGGCATGGCAAAGCCCGTTGACCGCCTCCATGATCCGTTGGTTCGTGTGAAGTGGGTTTTCTCCGTGGGTTGCCAGCGCCCAAAGCATTTCCTTCACGAAAAGAATGTGTTCGTTGACGGGAACTTCGTTTTTCATCTCTCCCTCATTTCTGCCATTCCAATTATTTCCGGCTGCCGGGCGGAATGGCGATGCCCGAAAACCGTGTATCCCCGTTCCCACGGGGGGGCTTGACGGGCTGCGGTCACTCCCCGCAGCACCTCTAAAAAACTGTGGTATGGCGTTTGAGCCCATGAAGTGCCTATCCAATCCGCCGTGCAATGGAGCGCGCCTTTGTTGCGTCCAATTCCGCGTAGATCTCCGTAATGTCAGCGGATGAATGTCCGAGCATGACCTGTGCCGCGTCAAGCCCGGCGGCCGCCCGGGCCTTGGTGGCCGCCAGATGCCTCAACTGATACGGGGTCCACCGCTCGAGTCCGGCGGCATCGCAGACCCGGCGAATGGCACGGTTCAGATCCTGGGCGGTGTAGGTGGAATTCAAGACCCGAGGTGTCTGCCGCTTGTTTGGGCGCTGGTTGTCGCGACGCGGTGTCGGGCATCCCGTGTTGCGCTGATGGATGGCTTCAATGGGGGAAAAAAGAGGGGAATGCCCATCCCTGAACAGGAAAGGTCGAAGCACTTTTTGGGATTTTGGACCGAAATACAGCACACGAATGCGGCCATGATGCGCCGTCTTGTGGTGTTCAAGCCGGACTTCCCACACCTTCCCGGTTCGGTCAATCATGTTTGGTGTGAGTTCCAGCACTTCGGAGGGCCGCGCCCCGGAGTATTGAAGAATCCGTATAACCGCACCAAGAGTGGCGGGCATCCGCTTTACCGTGGCATCAACCAGTTTTTCATTGACTGGGTGGATTCTCCGCGGTTCTTTTGCTGCGGATTCACCGGCCCGAAGTCCTGAAACGGCTGCGAGCGCCTGCCAGATCTCCGGGCTCAATAATTCTTCGGACACGCCCCACTTAAAAATACGGCGGACGGCCACCATTATCCGGTTGATGGTGGAGCGGGTCATCTGTTTGGTGCCCCGGTGCCCCTCACCGTCCTGCAGGGCGTGGCGGGCGGACAGCCAGGCAATCAGGGCTTTGAGTTTTTTCGGGCCGAATCCAGTCGCATGCTCTGTGCCGTACAGATCGAGCAGCACCCGCCCCGCCATCCATGCGTAAGATTCGACGCGGCCGCGGCGGTTGTATTCGTCTGCCTCAAAACGGTCCACCAGTTCTTTGATGGTGATCTTGGTGGTCTCGCCCGGCCTGTCCGGGGTTCGCCCCGATGCCACCAGTTCGGCGCAGAAAGAGCGGTACTTCTGCATGGTTTCCGGATCATCAGGCTTCCCGAAGTAAGTGAAAACACCGTTTATCCGCACATAGGCAAGGTTTTTGGCCCGGTGGGTGCGGAGCGTGGGGAGCTTTTCAGGGGTGGCAAGCGGCGGCAAAAACGATGCGGCGCGGCTCATAGTGCCCTCCGGTGTGTACGGGTACACACTTTTTGGAGCCAAAGAACCGCGCCGCCTCACATTGGCGGGTGTCGCAATCAGCGACCCGGCAAGAACTTACAAATGGCGCGCCCAGCAGGGCTCGAACCTGCGGCCTCTTGCTCCGGAGGCAAGCGCTCTATCCAACTGAGCTATGGGCGCGTGTGTGTAAAGAGTTTAGCACACGGGAAACAGGCATGTCCAAAGCGCGGAGAAATTAACGGAAGCGCTGCACCGGGGAGGGCTTTCCATCTTTCCCGATTGAGTACAGGTTTGGACCCGCGATAACAAGATCATACGCGATATCCATGCCGTTGGTGTGCACTTCAAAATGCATTTTGTCGTAATTTGCCGACCAGCGGCCCTCGATGTAGTCCATGCCGGTCATGCTTTTCATCATGGGATGGGTCACATAGCAAATCCCACCGGCGGCAAGGGTGATCTTAAGGACGTACTTGTCAGCCTTTGCCTGCCATTCGGTGTTGATAAGGCTTTGCTCGTTGAGCATGGGCGGCTGGGACAGTTCGGGGTACTGCTGCGCCAGGGTCGGGGCGGCGGCTGGAACCGCACCCGCCTGCACAGTCCCCTGGGGGGCGTTTTGCTGCTTCATCTTGTTCATGACCACAGGAAAACCCAGAAAGCCCACCAGAAGCACCACGAAACCGATCAGTATTTTGTTGTTGCCATCCATTCGCCACCCTTTCTCCTGGACCGAATTTTGTCCATATTTTACACCATGTCAAGAATCAAATCCATAGGTTCTTTTTCGGCAGAAAACAGGTGTATTTATTCGGTTGTTTTGATACAGTATGAATAAGGGATGACTGGTCTACAGGAGGCATGCGTTATGAAAATCCTCAGGCACGCGGCACTGATTTCACTGGTTGCCGCGTTTTCCGCCCATGCGGGCACAACAGCGGTTCTGTGCGCCCCGGTTGATGAGCAGTTTTTGCCCGTGCTGGCCTCGGTGGAGGAAGTCCTTCGGGCCGCTGGAATGGATGTTTCACGGGTTGATCCGGCGGCATTGTCCGGAGGGGACGTGTCAACCATACTCCTGCCTGAGTCTTTGCTGGTGCTTACAGACGCTTCTTCCCTGCCCCAGGGGAGCATCCCCGGAATAAGCCGTTTCCTGGAAACAGGGGGCGATATGCTGGCATTGAACGCGCCCGCCTGGTCGAGCCCATCGGTGAATATGGACGGGAAATGGGTTCCTGTTTCCGAGTTCAGGGGTGAATTTGGAAAATCAGTGGAGAAAAGAGTGTTCCTCGATTTTTCCAAGGAAGACCTTGCCCTGTTGCCGCGTGGTCATAGGACTCCGGAATACAAGGGTGTGTATGAATTGACCGCTGACGGTCCGGAACAGGGGGTGTCCGCCCTGCATGCCAGGATTGACAAGCTGGACGGGTGGGACACCATCGGGAAACGCTTTGACGTATCGCCCTATGCGGACGGGCATACACTGACAGTTTTTCAGGCGCGTTCCCTGGGTGGCGCGAACAGCCTGGCGTTGGAATGGGAGGAGCGTGACGGTTCCCGGTGGATTGCAACCGTATCCCTGTCAAAAGAATGGCGGCGGTATGTGCTGACTCCGGCGGATTTTATATTTTGGGAAAGCGTTCCCGACCGTCAGGACACGCAGTTTAATCCCGCCAACGCGGTCCGGTTGGCGGTGACACAGGCATTCACCCACACCGGATTTGCCGATAAAAACCTGGAATACGCCCTGGGTCCCCTTTCCACTGCAAAATTGGATGAAAAATACGCTTCCTCCTTCCAGTCGCATCCTGTTCCGGTATTGGAGGCTTTTTCGCCGGGTTATAAATTTTACGCCATGAGTGATGTCGCCTCGCTGCGTCTGGAACGGGATGGCTCCCCGCTTTCCCTTCCAGCGAACATGAAAGGCATGCATCCGCGGCCGGGACCGGGCGGGTTTGACAAGAAACGAGGCTGGTCATGGGAACCGTTGGTGTCGGCGTTGGGCGGAAACGGGGAATACAGGGGGGCTGTGGCGGCGCTTTTCACCGATCTCTCCCGTCCGGGCATAGGCCGCCGCGCGGTGTTTTCCGTGTCCGATCCCGGCTGGTATGTGTCGGAGGCGGGCCGGTCCGCCCTGAAGGATGCGGTGCGGGCCTTGCACGCTTCCGTGGCTGTGGTGGACGCCGGGGCGAATTATTACACCTACTTTGAGGACCAGCCGGTGGTGCTTGGTTTGACCCTGGCAAACTGCGCCCCGGAGGCCGTTTCGGGCATCACCGCCAAAACAGAGGTGGCCGATGGGGCGGATGTGGTGGTTTCGGTGTCTTGGGAGACCGCAACCATCGGCGCGGGGGCGTCGGTGCGTTATTACCGGGAATGGCGTCCGGCGCGCTGGCCGGAAACCGGCTACACGGTGACCACAACGGTGTCGGATGCTTCCGGGGCTTCAAACCGGTCAAGCCACCAGATTTTCGTCTGGAAACCGCGCCCGGAAAAGCGCTTTGTCACTTCGGAAAACGGTGAATTCAGGCTGGATGGAAAGACCTGGCGTCCCCACGGGGTGAATTACATGCCCTCCTCAGGCATCGCCGCCGAGGACAAGGCCTATTTTGAAATGTGGCTGGGCGCGCGTTCGTATGATCCCGCCATCATCCAGCGTGATTTGGAGCGCTGCGCCGGTTTGGGTTTCAATGCCCTCAGCATTTTCCTCTACCGGGAGTACATGGAGGATCAAAACCTTCTCGATTTGCTGCGCAGGATGGATCTGCTTGGCATGAAGGCCAATTTGTCGCTCCGCCCCGGCACGCCCATGGATTTCCCATGGGATTCGGTCAGGGAGATGATTGAATACTACAGGCTCGCTGAAAACGACACCGTATTCGCCTATGATTTGGCATGGGAACCCCAGTTCCGCCCCTTTGAGCGCGATCCCTTCAACCGCGACTGGGAGGCGTGGCTCATGGAACGCTACGGAAGCGTTGAAAACGCGGAAAAGGACTGGGGATTTGCCGTGCCCCGCGATGTGCAGGGGCGTGTGGCCAATTTCACTGAAAACATGATTGGAAAAGAGGGCCTCTGGAGTCCGATGGTGGCGGCGTACCGGAGGTTTTTGGACACGCTGCTTTATGAAAAGTACAGCGCCGCCCGAAGGCTGGTGAAGGGCGTGGATCCCAACCACCATGTCAGCTTTCGCATGTCCATGGCGGGTGATCCCACCGACACCCAGGTCAACACCATGCTTTATGATTTTGCCTATCTTGGCGGGGCGGTGGATGTGTTTGAACCCGAGGGTTATGGGCGCATCGGCGACTGGGAAAGGGTGAAACCGGGCCGTTTCACCCATGAATACGCCCGTTGGTCCAATCCCGCACTGCCCATGATATGGGCGGAGGCGGGGGTGCATGTATGGGACATGGCGCTGATGGCGACCCCGGAGGACAAGCTCCAGTTCCAGGCGGATTATTTCCGTGATTATTACCGCATGATGCTTGAAAGCGGCGCGGATGGCATATTCTGGTGGTGGTACCCCGGCGGCTTCCGCACCAACGAAAACAGCGACTATGGCATCATCAACCCGGACGGGACCGAAAGGCCTGTGGGCAGGGTGATAAGGGAACATGCCCCTGGATTTGTGGGCGCGCAGGGGGCAAAGCCTGTGGATGCGCATTTAACCTTTGACCGTGACGCGCACACAAACGGCCTCACCGGGGTGTACTCGTCCCTGCAGGAGGAATTTTGGGGTCTTGTGGCAAAGGGTAAAACTCCCGGACTCAAAACCGAGGCCACAGGAACGGATTCCGCCACCTGCCCCTTGATTGCGGTGGGCAACCGTCCCTGCACCGGACAGAACCCGCCGAAGCATTTGGATGCCTGTTTTGATGCGGTGGAGTTGCTTGACGGCGCGAATGCCGTCCGAACACTTGGACGGAACACTGAAGTGGGGCCGGGTTCCACCATTCGCGTCACCCTCACCAATCTCGGCGAGGCGGCTTTGCTTGCGGGTGACGGCACGGGTTCCGTCTTCCTGACCGCCGTGTCCGGTGATGCGCGCACGGAAGCGCCCCTGCCCGCCCGGATTGAGCGTTTCAAAACAGCAGTGGTGGAAATCAAGATTCCTGAAGCGGCCGTGGACGCCGTGACAGTGAGGCTTGAGGCAAAGGGCAGGACGTCCTTTGGTCCCCGCTGGGTTTTGAGCTGTAAATCCAAGGACTGACACACAGCCTATCAGACAGAATATCGCGCCTGTTAAGGACAGATTGTGTCAGGTCTGTCGTGGCTCTTTTTATTTGCCAGGCGCACGCCACAAATAGGCTAGACGGTGCCAAACGGGATGACACACCAATCAGGTGTGCCAGGGGTGCCACATCCTCCAATGCTGTAACTGCAATTTTCAAAAATTATGGCAAGGCCATATATTTTCGATGGTCCAAATTTCCACAAAAGGCATTGACACAATTCACATAAAGAGTAATAATAATAAATACAACGGTTACCATATGGTGTGGTGCCGTGAATTGAAAGGGTATCTCCATGCACAGGAAGGGATTCACACTCATTGAATTGCTGGTGGTAATTGCCATCATTGGCATTCTCGCCGCCATCCTCCTCCCCGCGCTCGCCCGTGCCCGTGAGGCGGCGCGGCGCGCCTCATGCCAGAACAACCTGAAACAGTGGGGTTTGGTCTTCAAAATGTACGCGAACGAAGCAAAGGGGATGTTTCCGCCGCTTCAGGCGGATTCTGTCGGTCCGGGTCTTTCAGGGGATCTTTTTGTCGCCGTTGGCCCCCGTGTGAATGCAATTTACCCTGAATACCTGACAGATCCGGCAATCCTCCTCTGCCCAAGCGATCCGGGTGACACGGAAGACGACTTGAGGGATGTGGACGGCAATTACAACATTGCCGCCTATTATGTGGACACCCGTGACACGGGCCGCCCGACCCCCTTGCAGGATGGAAGCCAGGGGGACAACGTGGGCGGCACGCAGGGGGTGCTTGCCGTTGACCAGAGTTATTTCTACCTTGGCTGGGTGCTTGACAAGGTCGGAGATTTTGCCGCCACTGGTGATCCCGAGGCGACAGTGGACGATGTCAACGCCATCTATCCCGCGCTGACACAGTTGATTGACGGCGTGGATGATCCAACACAGCCGGGGCCGCGACAGTTCCTGCATCTTGTGGGGGCTTTGGGTAACCAGGCCGTTCCAGATTTGCTGGGTGGATACGGCTTCGGAAGGGCGCGGGACATGGACTATGATGTGAGCGCGAACGGCGCATTTCCGGACATCGGCAACGGGGGCGGTGACACGGTCTACCGTTTCAGGGAGGGCATCGAGCGCTTTCTCATCACAGACATCAACAATCCGGCCGCCAGCAACATGGCCCAAAGCACCCTGTTCGTAATGCTTGACGCCACATCAACGGATGTGGAGAACTTTAACCACATTCCGGGCGGTTCAAACGTGCTTTACATGGACGGGCATGTGGAATACCAGCGGTATCTGCCGCCGGGCGAGGGGCCCATCAGCCGGGCCTTTGCCATCGTGGCCGGCGCAATCGGCAGTTAACCGTCCGACAATAATGCGATTGTCCGGCGGGGGCGGGAAGAGTTTTCGCCCCCGCCGTTGTTTTTATGTCCCACAGCCGGTTTGGTATACTGGCATCTTCTGGAACCTGTTTTTCACAACCCCCGGAGAGAAAAAAATGGCTATCCTTCCCCATGGCGGTGTTTTGGTGGATCGTTTTCTAAAGGCCGGAGAGCGGGACGCTGTGCTGTCCTCCGCCTCCAAACTGCCCAAACTGTCCATTGACGCTTATGCGGCCTTTGACATTGACGGGATAGCGAAGGGCCTTTTCAGCCCCCTGACAGGCTTTATGGGCGAAGAGGAAACGCTGCGGGTTCTTGATTCCATGGAACTCCGCCCGGGGATCCCCTGGACGATTCCGATCCTTTTCGCCGTTGACTCCGCCACGGCGGACGGTCTTGAGGTTGGCGGTGATGTGGCGCTGAAGGATGACCGGGGCGAACTGGTGGCCGTGCTTCACCTGCGCGAAAAGTTTTCCCTTGACAAGAAACACCTTGCCGAGAAGGTCTACAGAACAACCGACGAGGCCCACCCCGGCGTGGCCTATACCTACGGCATGGGTGATGTGTTTTTGGCGGGCGACCTGGATGTGCTGAAGGACCGCGAGATTGAGCACCAGGAGTACAACCTTACCCCGGCGCAGACCCGGGCCGCCTTTGACGCGCGCAAGTGGCGGAGGATTGTGGCGTTCCAGACGCGCAACCCCATCCACCGCGCCCATGAGTATCTGACCAAGTGCGCCCTTGAGATGTGCGACGGCCTGCTCATCCATCCGCTGATGGGCACAACCAAGAGCGACGACATTCCCGGCGACGTGCGCATGAAGTGCTACAAGGTGCTGCTGGAAAATTATTACCCCAAGGAGCATGTGATGCTCTCCATCATGCCGGTGAACATGCGCTATGCCGGCCCGCGCGAGGCCATCATGCATGCCGTCATCCGCAAGAACTACGGCTGCACCCACTTCATCGTGGGCCGCGACCACGCCGGTGTGGGCAATTACTACGGTTCATACGACGCCCATTACATCTTTGACGAGATCGATCCCGCCGCCCTGGCCATCACGCCGGTGTTTTTCGACCATACCTTCTTTTCCAAGCGCACGGGCGAAATGGCCAGCAAAAAGACCTGCCCCGGCACGGCCGAGGACCATATCATGCTGAGCGGCACCAAGGTGCGCGAAATGCTCCGCAACGGCGAGGCCCCGCCCGTGGAATTCACCCGCCCAGAGGTTGCCCAGGTGCTCATCGAATGGGCGCGCGGGGAGGCCTGAGTGTTTATCCTGCGCGTTCAGGGGCCGGGCGCCTCTGAGGCCGCCGATCTTTTGCGTGCGCGTCTGCGGGAAATGGCCGCGGACGCGGGTGTCTCCGTGGTGTGCGATGACGGCGACGGTGACGGTGACGGTCCCTCTTACCGGATGGCCCCCCATGACACGGCGGAATTTGCCGCCGACAAAATGCTGGACCTGCTGGCCGGACTGGGTGTTGTTGACAGTGAAGCCGGAGGTCTTAGCGAGGATGAGGAAAGGGCGATAAGGCAACGGTTGACCGACTTGGGATATCTGGAGTGATTATTTATGCCCGGTACGGGCACGGAACAGCCTGATGAGGATTGCGCTGCTGACAGACATAGCCGGACACTGCCCCGTGAAGGGGCGTGTCGCGGCGCCATCAGACTGGACACTCCTGCGCCAGACGGTTGCCGCGGCCGCCACGGCGGATGCCGACGCCCAGTTTGTCATTCTCACAACCCAGCGCAGCCACGGCTGGTTTGAGGGATTCGAGCGTGTTTGCGTCTCCGAAGGGGGGCGTGTGCGCCTGCCGGGTACAAGTCCGGCGGAGAAGGTGTTGAAGACGCTGGCGCCGGATGTTCTGCTGTGGCCTTTCGGCGGGGACATGCCCCTGCGCGGCCGAATCCCAACGGTGCTTTACGCGCTGGACCTTTTCCCCTGGGTGGCGGCGGATGCGGCTTCGGTGGCGCCGCCTGTCACAAAAACGGCGCGCGCGTCGGCCCAGAAGGCCCAGGTGATTCTCTGCCCCTCCAACGCGCTTCAGAAACAGGTTGCCATTTCCCTTGGCATCGGAATGGACAAAATTGTTGTGGCGCAGCCCGGCGTATCCCCTGTTTTCTCAACGCCTCAGCAGCGGGCGGTTGCGGGGGATTATGCCGTTTTCCCGGTGAACCGCCACACCCTTCCCTGCCTTGGGGCGCTCCGTGACGCCATGGAAAAAAGGCCTGAATTTTTCCCGCCGGTGCTGGTTGTGCTCGGTGCGCCCTGGTCAGGCGAACCCGCGAACTGGGGGCGGGAGGTCATACGGGTGGAGCGCTGCCCGGAAAACATCCGCGCCTCCCTGATGCAGCACGCGCGCATGCTGTTGTACACCGCGGTGCATGACGGCGCCGGTGTGCCCGTGATGGAGGCCCTTTGCTCCGGCGTCCCCGTGCTTGCATCAAAATCCTGCGCGCTGGGTGAAATCGGCGGCAGGGCGCTGCTTCACTGTGACCCGCAAAACTCGACATCAATCATCCAGACGCTCCGGCGTTTCCACGATGAAAGTGCACGGGAACAGGCGGAAAGGATCGCCGCCGGACGCTCCTGGATTTCAGATGTGACTTGGGACAAATGCGCTTGGAAGGTGCTTTCCGCCGTCAAGCGCGCGTTGTGACGTTTCATCCGAACGGGGAAAGGGCGCGGACCATGAAGGGTCTGTTGACGGTGTTTTTCCGTGTCTCCCTGCTTGCGGCGTGTCTGCTGGCATTTCAGGGCTGCATGCCCAACGATCTTCTTCTGTTTGTCGGAAAGTGGGAGAACGGCGAGGGGAACGTCAATTTCGGTGTTGACAAATTCACCTCCAAAACGAGGTTCTCTTTTGGGGAGATGGTCATAGACGGCCATTACCGGGTGGATGACACGAAATCTCCGAAAGAGATTGACCTGACCGTAAGCAGGGTCCGCTATCTGTTCACGGGCAGCGGGGGCGAGGAGCGCACCCTGCGCCAAATCACGCGGGAGGACGCCCGCGCAATCTACGACGAGGGGTTGGCCCGGGCGATGGTGAGCGGTGTGGGGGATGACGTCATCGCCATGAGAAAACTTTACGCCTGCCTGGAAAGTCTCGCACTGGAGGCGTCCCTGCCCGGAATTTACCAGTTGCACATTGACTACGGAACCTATCTGCAGCTTGCCTACAGTCTTCCATGGCAGGAGCGTCCCTGGGACTTCGGGGCGGGGTATGTGCTGGAGGAATACTGAACCGCCGGTGTCACGGGCGCGTGGCAAGCAGCGCCCCGTACCCCTCGCGGTAGGTGGGAAAGGCAAGACGGTATCCCGACTCCACCAGCAGCCTGTTTGAGACACGCCTGAATCCCCCACGCTGCGGCTCCATGCGCGCGTCCGGGGCCGTGCGCGAAAGGGAAACCCCGGCGGCGTCCGCAAGCCATTGAAGCAGCGCTTCTTTTTCCACCGGTTCGTTGTCCACGCCGCAGTACAATGTTTTGGGGTTTTCCAGGACCGCAAGATGGCGCAACATGCCCGCGCAGTCCTTTTGGTGCACCAGGTTCAGGATTGTGGGTGGTCCGCCATTGGAAAACGGAACAGTTCCTGACAGGACCGCGTCAAGAAGGCGGGTGCGCCCCGGCCCGTAGATTCCCCCGAAACGCACGACTATGGCGGGAATGCCGCTGTTGAGAACGAGACTCTCCCCCTCCAGGAGCACTTTTCCGGAAAAACGAAACGGGAGGGCCACGCTTTCCTCGTCCACCCACTCCCCCCCGTTTTGATGGTAAACACCCGTGGAGGAAACATACAGCAGGCGGCCCGTCCTGACACCGCACCGGTCCAGCGCGGCAAGAAGATTGCCCGCCCCGTAAACATAGGCGGCGCGGTAGGCCTCCTCGGAGAAGCCCACCGCGCCGGTGGTGTAAAAAACAGCGTCAAACGCGTCCGTGCCAAAGCGGAGAGTTTCGGGGCGCGACAAATCCGCCTTCACCGGCAGGATTTCCGCAGGAAGCGAAGACACGTCCCTTCGCAACCCGGACACTTCCCAGCCATGCGCCGCAAGATCAATTCCAAGGGCGCAGCCCACATATCCGCAACCGGCTATGAGGGCCTTTGGCATGGCGCAATCCTTTCGGTCACCCGTGGGTGCGCTGGAACTCAAGCATGAAGTCGCGCAGCGCCTTTACCCCGTCAACAGGCATGGCGTTGTAAATGGACGCGCGGCAACCGCCCACGGAGCGGTGGCCCTTCAGCCCGTCAAGTCCCGCCTTGGTGGCCTGCTCGATGAAGAGTTTCTCCTGCTCCTCGTTGCCCACGCGGAAGGTGACGTTCATGAGGGAACGGTGCGCCGTCTGCGCGTGGCCCCGGTAGAACCCGCCGCTGGCGTCAATCGCGTCATACAGGAGTGCGGCCTTGGCCTCGTTAATCTCGGCGATCTTTTCCAGGCCGCCAATGTCGTTGCGCAGCCATTTGAGCACCAGTCCGATGATATAAATGGTGAACGACGCGGGCGTGTTGTAGAGGGAGTCGTTCTCCACCATCACCTTGTAGTCCAGCAGCGGCGGCAGGTTTTCCGGAACCCGGTCAAGCAGGTCCCTGCGCATCACCACCACGGCGGTGCCGGAGGGGCCGACATTTTTCTGCGCGCCGGCGTACAGGAAGGCGTATTTGGCCATGTCCAGCGGGCGGGACAGGAAGTCGGAGGAGGCGTCGCAGAACAGGGGCTTGCCCTTCACATCCGGCTCCGTCTTGAACTGGATGCCCTGGATCGTCTCGTTGGACGTCATGTGCACGTATTCGGCGTTCGGGTCCAAATCCAGTTCGCCGTCCGCGGGCATGCGCACGTAGTTTTCCGCCTTTCCCGACCAGGCGCTGCGGGGCGTTCCGAAGCGGGCGGCATCCTTGAACGCCTTGCCCGCCCAGGAACCCACCGACAGATAGTCGGCCGACTTGCCGTTCAGGAAGTTCATGGCAAGCATGGTGAACTGCATTGTCGCGCCGCCGGGGGTGAAAAGGACCTCAAAATCGTCGCCAACACCAAGCAGCGCCTTCAGGTCGGCCTTGGCCTCGGCAAGAATCCTCAGGAAAGTTTTTGAGCGGTGGCTGATTTCCATGATGGAAGCGCCCGCTCCGGGGTAGGAAAGCAGTTCCGCCTGGGCCTGTTCCAGCACCGGCAAAGGCAGGGTCGCGGGACCTGCCGAAAAATTGTACACCCGTTCAGTCATTGCCGTTCTCCTTGAAGTTTGGACGGGCGGAAGCCCGTCCTTGTGCGCCGCCTCGCATGGCGTTCCTTGCGGAATGGGCGGCATTATAAATGAAACACCCCGCCCCCCCCAAACTTTCAGCGCGATTTTTGACGAAAAACCGCCTGTTTTCCGCCGCCGGGGGGATTTGCTATACTATCGCGCCAAAGATGATAAATTCCGGCCCCAACTTCGGGGCGGGACAACGGGCCGCCATGTGCGGCGCAGAAAGGGATTATTATGGGATTGCGAGTGGTCATGCTGGGCGCGCCGGGAGCGGGAAAAGGCACCCAGGCGGTGCGGATGGCGGTTGAGCTTGGGGTGCCCCATATCTCCACCGGCGACATTTTCCGGAAGAATCTGAAAGAGGGCACGGAACTGGGAAAAAAGGTGCAGGGTTACCTGAACAGCGGCGGGCTGGTTCCGGACGAACTCACCTGTGACATCGTGGCGGACCGTCTTCAGGAGGCGGACTGCGCCAACGGGTATATTCTGGACGGTTTCCCCCGGTCCATCCCCCAGGCGGAGATGCTCAAGGCCTTCCTGGCAAAACGCGGGGAAAAGATAGACGCCGCGTTCAACATTGACGTCCCGGACGAGGAAATAGTGGACCGTCTCAGCGCGCGCCGCACCGACCCCGAGACGGGCGCGATTTACAATCTCAAATTCAGCCCGCCGCCGGCGGATGTGGCCGCGCGGGTCATCCAGCGCGAGGATGACAAGCCGGAGACCGTGCTTGCACGGCTCAGGACCTACCATGAGACCACCGAACCCATCATCGAGTGGTACGGAAAAGAGGGCGTGCTGAAGAACGTGGACAGCCGGAGCGCCTCCCCGGACGAGGTGTACGCCAGGGTGATGGCCATCGCGCGGGCGATGTGACGGCAGGCAAATCATTTCTTGACGGGCGGCGGGTGCGGAAACCCGCCGCCCTTTTGTTTAACGGGAAAGGCCGCCCGGCGTTATAATGCCCGTGTGTGGAGGCACACAATAAAGGAAGGCAGTCATGGATTCCTCAAAACTTGTTAAACTGGCGATTGCCGCGGCGGTGGTTGTGCTTGCCTTTCCTTTTGTCCTGCGGCTGCTCCCAAAGCCGGTTACCTTTGAGCGCGCACAGGCCGGGTTCGCCGCGGCAGGACTGCCGGTGGCCGATTTTCAGGTGGCCCCCCGCGCCTCCAACGAGGCTGTGGCGGAGGCGGGCATGACCGTGAACGGGGTGACGGTGAACATTTACCAGTATGACAATGAGGGCACCATATCCCGGTACATGGAGTACCAGAAAAAGGACCCCGGCACCGCCATCGTGGAAACTTGGAACCTGGCCCAGTCCCTGGGCGCCGCTGTCCGCAAGGAAAGACCCTCCCGCGCCGTCCGCAGGGGAATGATGATGATGGTTGCCACCGGTGACGATCAGGCAATGGTCAACCGGATCGCCGACGTGTTCGCGGATCTCTGACACACCAAAAAAGGAAAAGGCGGAAACCCGTTTCCGGGTTCCCGCCTTTGGTGTTTTCTCGGGTGGGGGGATCAGTCCTCCTCTTCCCCGCTCCTGGTCTTCTCGTAGGCCGCCACGATTTCCTTGGACACAAGCTCGGGCACCTCGTCATAGTGGCTGAACTTCAACTCGTAACTGCCGCGCCCCTGCGTCATGCTGCGCAGTTCGGTGGAGTACTTGAGGATTTCAGCCTCAGGCACCAGCGCGCGGATTACCTGCCGCCCGCCGCCCACGGAGTCCATGCCAAGCAGCCGGCCGCGGCGGCTGTTCATGTCGCCGCTGATATCGCCCATGAATTCCGACGGCACGGTGACGGCGATTTCCATGATCGGCTCGAGCAGGCAGGGTTTCGCCTGCTTGACGCCGTTGATGATGGCCTTGCGCGCCGCCAGTTTGAACGCCATCTCCGACGAGTCCACCGCGTGGAAGGAGCCGAAGTACAGCTCGACAATGATGTCCACCACGGGGTTGCCGCTGATGACGCCCCGGAGCAGGGTCTCCTGCGCGCCCTTGTCGACGTGGGGAATGTACTGCTTGGGCACCACGCCGCCGACGATGCTGTCAACGAACTCGTAGCCGGCCCCGCGCTCGTTCGGCTTGAGGCGCAGCCACACGTCGCCGTACTGGCCGTGGCCGCCGGTCTGTTTTTTGTGCTTGCCCTGAAGCTCGCACATGCCCTTGATCGTCTCGCGGAAGGCCACCTTGGGGACGCGCGTCTCCGCCTCAACCTTGAACTTGCGCTGCATGCGCTTGAGCAGGATGTCGAGCTGAAGGTCGCCCATGCCGCGGATGACATGCTCGTTCGTGTCCGTGTCGCGGTAGTGGGTGAAGGTGGGATCCTCCTCCGCCAGACGGTTCAACGCCTCGCCGATCTTGTCCTCGTCGGCGCGCGACTTCGGGGAGATGGCGAGTTTGACCATGGACACGGGAAGCTCAATCTTGGGCATGGAAACGTTGCAGCCGGGGGCGGCCATGGTGTCGCCGAAGCGGGTGTTCTTCAGCTTGGTCACCGCGGCCAGATCGCCGGGGCCCACCTCTTCAACGCCCACCTGGTCCTTGCCGCGGAGCAGGTAGATTTTTCCGGTGCGCTCCTTGGTGTTGCTGTTGACGTTGTAAAATTCACTGTCGGTTTTCAACGTGCCGCTGAGCACGCGGAAGAGGGTCAGGTGGCCCACATAGGGGTCAACCACCTGCCGGAAGACCTGGGCGAAGAAGGGCTCGTTGACGCCGACCTTCACCTCCACATCGTTCTCGTTTCCGTCCTTGGCGATGACTTTGCGCGCCAGCGGGCTTGGGAAGGATTCGGCGATGATGTCGAGAAGTTCGCCGAGGCCGATGTTGCCCGAAACGCTTCCCCCGATAATCGGGATGATTTTTCCCGTCGTGATGCCGTTTTGGAGGCCCGTGGTGAATTCCTCGGGGGAAAGCTCCAGGGTCTCAAGGTACTTCATCGTCAGCTCTTCATCGGTCTCCGCGACCGCCTCAACGAGGGCCTCCTTGATGGCGTCGCCGCCGGGCACCGAGGAGGCGTCGCCCGTGACGATGTTCACCACGCCGCCGAGGGAGGCACCCTCGCCCATGGGCACCACAAGGGGAACGCAGTGCTTGCCATAGGTGTCCTGCAGCGCCTTCACCACCTCCATGAAGCTGGTGTGCTCGCGGTCGAGCTTGTTCACAAAGAACGCGCGCGGCACGTTGAACTTGTCAGCGTATTTCACCGCGTTGTCCGTGCCCACCTGGACGCCCACGGAGGCGTCAACAACAATCACAAGGCCGTCCATCAGCGGCGTGGACGCGGCGATTTCGCCGAGGAAATCCACATAGCCGGGATGGTCGATGAAATGAATGCGGCTGTCCTTCCAGTTGAAATTCACGAGTTTCATGGCGATGGTGCACTTGCGCTCCACCTCTTCCTCAAGGTAGTCGCAAACCGTGTTGCCTTCCTCAATGCTTCCAAGGCGGCTGGTCAGACCGACATTGTGAAGGATGCGCTCCACCATTGTGGTTTTGCCGACGCCGCCATGGCCTACAATGCCAACGTTGCGGACCTTTTCAGGATTCATGCTAGCCATTCAATGACCTCCGCTACTGGTTGATCGGCCCGGAAGCGGGCCTGCCGGAACAACTTGGAAAAACCGCATATTTTCGGACAAAGCGCCAAAGTATACCCTTTATTCCCCGTTCTGCTCAAATCAATTTCCAGCCGGGGAAGAAGCGCGCCCGGACATATGTTTTTATTGGAAAAGGAGATCAACACCATGACCATGTTTCAAAAAGCCCTTTCCGTCGCGGCGCTGATTGCCTCGATGTGTGGCGTAAGCCTTGCCGCCCATGCCGTCAATCCCCCGGAGGTGGCCTCCCCGCTGGATTTGAAGGTGAAGGACATTGATGGAAATGAGGTTGACCTCTCCGTGTACAAGGGCAGCGTGGTGCTCATCGTCAATGTCGCCTCGAAATGCGGGCTCACCCCCCAGTACGAGGGGTTGGAGGCCCTTTACCAAAAACACAAGGGCCGGGGCCTTGTCGTGCTGGGATTCCCCGCAAACAATTTCATGGGCCAGGAGCCCGGAAGCGAGACGGAAATCAAACAGTTTTGCAGCACAAAGTACAATGTGACTTTCCCCATGTTTTCCAAGATATCCGTAAAGGGCGATGACATCGCCCCCCTTTACGCCTGGCTGACATCGGAAAAGACCAACCCGGAGTTTTCAGGTGACATTGAGTGGAATTTCGGAAAATTTCTGGTGAACCATGAGGGGAAGGTGGTGAAACGCTTCTCACCCCGGACAAAGCCCGATTCCGAGGAGCTGGGAAAGGCAGTGGAGGCTGCCCTTGCCGGGAAAGAGGCGGCGGAAAAGGCGAAGTAACACCGGCGCAAAAACAACACGTCCCCCATGGCATGCAACCATGGGGGACGTTTCGTGTCAATAGGCTTAGAACAGGACTTCCCCGCCCCTGCCCTGGGCGATGAGGGACTTGTAGGTCTTGAGTTCCTCCTGCACCGCCTTTTCGGTGAGGTAAATGGTCTTGCCCCGCTCCGCGGACATGTAGGCCGCCTGGCACAGCAGGGTGATCTGGGCGCCATAGGCGAAGTCCAGGAACCCGTTTTTACCCTGCTTGAAGCAGTTCACGGCGTCCTCAATCTCGTCCACGTACCCGTACAGGTCGGCTTCGTTTGTCTCCACCACCAGCAGGCCGCGCGAAGAGGTTGACTTCTCAAGGGCCAGCTCGGCGTTGGCGACGGCGTCCGCGGCCTGGTCGCCGATGAAGACCTCAAGGGGGGACTTCAGGGAGTTGAGCTCGAAGGCGTAGCCGGGTCCAAGCCCGTCCATGGTCAGGCGGAGCCCCTGCTTGTCATACATCCAGGAGTTGGTGAACTGCGCCTGGACGAGCTGACCGGTGTCGGGGTTCTTGAATGTGACGATGCCGGTGGCAAAGTCCTCGGCGGGCGTCTTGGCGTAATCCACGCCCATGCGGTCAAAAAGCTCCTTGCGGTAGCGGGGCACCCCCCACTTCAGGAGCGAGGTGGTGGCGGTGACGCTGATGGGTTCAAGATAGTCAACGGGTTTGCCATGGGGCGTGAGCACATACCAGCCCACGGCGATGCTGTGGCAGCCCATGTCGGACAGCACGCCGCCGCCCTGGCGGGTGGGATCCCAGAACCAGGGCTCGTGGGGGCCGCAGTGCTCCTCGGAACTCCGGGCCAGCGCCAGCGGGCCCATCTGCTCCTGCACCGGGCGGAGCTGCTCCATCTGGGCGCGGATGCCCTTCATGTGCACCTGGTTTTCAAAATACGCCGTCGGCAGGCCGGACTCCTTTGCCAGCGCCACAATCTGCTCCGCCTCCGCCACGGTGCGGCCGAGGGGCTTTTCGCAGATGATGCCCTTGAGCGCCGCACCCTGCTTCACCGCTTCGACGATTTCCTGCATGAGCTGGATGCGCGCCATGTTGGGGGCGAAAATGGCCACCGCGTCAACATTTTTGCACAGTTCGGCCACGGAGCCGTACACGGTGCAGGGGCCGATGCCGTTTGCGTTGGCATCGGCGGCCAGTTCCTCGGCGCCCTTCAGCGCGCACACACCGGCGAGGTCAATCCCGCGGATTTGCTTGACCGCGCGGGCCTGAAACTTCGCGATGAAGCCCGCACCGATGAATCCGAGTTTGAAATTACCCATACCTGTCCATCTCCTTGCATTTGCGGTTTACATACCCCTCAACCGAGGTAAGAACCCCTATTATAGTCCAGCACGGACAGGTACTCAACAGCAATCTTCCAGTTGGTGACAGGTTGGCGGGGTGTATGTATCCCAATATGGGACGGGGTACCCCTGAAAAACCCCAAATAAGGTTCACCCAACCGGCCGGAGAGGCGATATATCCATTAAAAACAAGAACTTACGAGGGGTTAAGAGATGGCATGAAACATGCTTTTGCGTCAAATATGACGTGTATGTTCAAAAATAGCGGCCTTTTAGTTGCCCTTCTTCTGTTGGGCATGGGAGGCGTTCACCTGCGGGGATGGTCTGAAGACGCCCCGACCTGCTCCACCGTTGTTGTGGCGGATGAAGCCTCGCAGGGGAATACAGTGCGGGTCGAATACATTGTTGAATGGACCGGAAACCCGGACAAATATCTGATTTGGCCGCTGGATATGGAAAATCCGGAATGGGGAGTTTCCAGGCTTGTGACCAGCGGGACCATGTTTGAGAATGGACGGACGCGGGTGGTTCAAACAGTGGAATACACGGCAAAGGCGTCCGGCAGGCATGAGACACCCCCCGTAATGATTAAATGGACGGACGCGGACTTTCCAGCTTCCGGCCTGGTTGAGAAGATCCCCCCCCGGACGATTGAGGCGAAACCGGTCGGCATTGACTTCCAATCCCAAGGGAAAGCCCCCCATGCCGTTTACATTGCCGCCGGGGCGTTGCTGGCCTGCCTGGCCGCCGGGGCGGGGTTGGTCCTGCGCAAACGTTCACGCGCCACTGCGGATCAGTCCGATCCGGGCGCATGGCTTGACGCGCAGTACCACCAGGCGCGCAGGCTCAGTCTGGACGGCGACTTTTACAACGCCTATCTGACCCTCAAGGCCATGGCGGATCACCTGGCCAAATCGGGGAAAGAGGAGGCCGCCACCCTGGCGCGGCGGCTGGACGAGCGCGCAAGGGCGGTCGGGTTCCAGGCGGTTCGCCCCCCGGACGACGAGGTGGAGATGTTTTTCAAGGAAGCAAAACGCCTGGCCGCGGAATGCGGCGGGCGCAACCAGTAAGCTGGAGGAAATTCAGCCATGACGGTAAATGTGGAAGCGGTGAGAAGGGAAGTGGAGAGGCACGCGCCCTTTGTGAACCAGTTGCGCGAGGCGGTTTCAAAGATTGTCGTCGGCCAGCGCTACATGGTGGACCGGCTGCTCGTCGGCATGCTCGCCAACGGGCATGTGCTGATTGAGGGCGTGCCCGGACTGGCGAAAACCACGGCGGTGAACGCCCTGGCGCGGGCCATGGACTGCACCTTCCGCCGCATACAGTTCACCCCGGATCTGCTGCCCGCCGACCTTGTCGGAACCCAGGTGTACACACCGAAAACCGGTGATTTCACCATCAAAAAGGGGCCGGTCTTCGGCAACATCATCCTCGCGGACGAAATCAACCGCGCCCCCGCAAAGGTGCAGAGCGCCCTGCTGGAGGCCATGCAGGAACGGCAGGTGACCATCGGCGACGAGACCTTTGCCCTGGAGGAGCCGTTCATGGTGCTGGCCACGCAAAACCCCATAGAGCAGGAGGGCACCTATCCTCTGCCCGAGGCGCAGATGGACCGGTTCATGCTCAAGCTGCGGATTACCTATCCCAGCCGCGCCGAGGAGAGGGAGATCATGGACCGGGTGGACATCCTCCACCCCGCCGAAATAAGCCCGGTGATTTCCCGCGCGCAGATTTTGGAGGCCCGGGAAATCGTCAACCGCATTTATGTGGATGAAAAGGCCAAGAACTACATTGTTGACCTTGTTTACGCCACCCGCGAACCCGACCTGTACGGGCTGAAAATCAAGCATCTCATCGAGATCGGCGCGTCCCCGCGCGCGACCATCTACCTCCAGCAGGCGGCGCGGGCGATGGCCTTTTTGCAGGGCGAAGGCAACGTGTTTCCGAATGACGTGAAGCAGGTGGCCGTGGATGTGCTCCGGCACCGGGTCAAGGAAACCTATGAAGCCGAGGCGGAGAACATCTCCAGCGAGGACATCATCCGCCGGATTCTTGACACCGTCCCCGTTCCCTGAGCTTCGCGTGCCGGTTTTAAGGAGTGCCATCATGACCAGCAAAAAGAAACATGATTCCTTGGAATTGTGGCCTGCGGCGCAGCAAGCCTCCGCGGCGGCGCGCAACCGCCTGTCCACGGGCTTTGCCCGGCATGACGCTGTTTCCGCCCTCTGCGATGAACTCGAAAGGGGCGGATACTCCGTGGACAGGATGGTTTGGCTGCCCGAAAGGGCGGGAGCCACGGACCTGAACTGCGGCATGGTGGTGGATGTGCTCGTGGAGAAGAACCTTGCCCTGGTGGTCGAGACGGATCCCAAAAACGCCAGGCGCAGCGGTGACATGCTTCCCCAGGTGATCAGCCGGGGGAATTACAGCCAGGCGGCTGTGCTGATGTTCGGCGACGGTGTCGCGTACCAGCGTCTCGAAAAATCGGCCGCCTCCGAGGCGGCGTCAAACGATGCGGGGGCGCCGCGGTCATGATACCCTCCGAGGTCATGCGCCAGATTCGGCGGATTCAAATCCGCACCAGCCGCATGGTGAACGAAATTCTCGCGGGCCAGTACGAGAGCGTCTTCAAGGGCCAGGGAATGGAGTTCAAGGAGGTGCGCTCCTATGTGCCCGGCGACGATGTCCGCGCCATAGACTGGAACGTCACGGCGCGCACCGGCTCCCCCCATGTGAAGGTTATGGCGGAGGAGCGCGAGCTGACCGTGATGCTTCTGGTGGACATGAGCGGCTCCATGCGCTTTGGCAGTGTTTCGCGTTTCAAGAACGAGCTTGCGGCGGAGCTGGGCGCGGTTGTGGCCTTCAGCGCCATACAAAACAACGACAAGGTCGGCCTTCTTGTTTTCACCGACAAGATTGAGTTGTTTGTGCCGCCGAACAAGGGCCGCAAGCACGTGCTGCGCGTCATCCGCGAAATTTTGTGCTTTGAGCCGGGTGGGGCGGGCACGGACATCCCGGCGGCGCTGCATTACATGAACAATGTCGTGCGCCGCCGCGCGGTGGTGTTTCTTGTGTCCGACTTCATGGCGGAGGGTTGCGAGGATGCCCTTCGGCTGGCGGCGAAACGCCATGACCTGATAGCGGTGACCATGTCCGACCCGCGTGAGGCGGAACTGCCCAATGCGGGCCTGGTGGCGCTCAGGGATCCTGAAACGGGCAGGGAATACGTGGCCGACACGGGCAATCCGCGGCTGCGCCGCGCCTATGCGGAGAGGGCCGAACGCCGCATGCGCGCCCGTGATGAGATGCTGCGGCGCAACAAGATAGACGCGATGCGCGTCATCAATGATCACGAGCGTTCATACATCAGGGAATTTCACCGGTTCTTCAGGATGCGGGAGATGCGGAAGCGATGAGGCCGGCGGCTGCCATATTGATGTGCCTGACGCTTTTGCCCGTCCCATTCGCCGTGGCCGCGGAGGCCGGAACGGGCGGGGGCTCCCCTGTGTCCGTCTCTGTTCGGCTCACCCCCCCCTCCCAGCCCTACATCCGCTCCGCATCGCTGGTTGTTGAGGCGCGTGCGGACGCGAAGGCAACCGTGGCTGTTTCGGAGTTCAAGGCCGAAGTTGACGGTGTGGAAACGTCCGCGCTGCCCCAGGAGTCTGTTGAGGAAGAGGGAACAGGAAAAAAACTGCACCGCCGCGAATTCCGAATTGATCCGATCAAACCCGGAATGTACCGGCTTGCCGATTTGGAGTTGACGGTTGCCCTGGATGGAAATGAGGAGAAAATCATCCTTCCCGGCCAGCTCTATGCCGCCGGGGAATTGACGGAGGAGGAACAGGCCGCGCTGGGCGCTTTCGCCGAGGCGGCGGCTCCTTCCGCTTTTACCGAGCACCGGATGCCGCCCTTCTGGCTGCTTGTCCTGTCACTGGCGGGGGCTGTCCTTGTCGCCGCCGCGGTATTTTATGCCCTGCGCAGGAAAAAGGCCCCTGTTGCCGCCCCCCCCAGGCCCGCCTGGGAGGTGGCCTTCCAGCGTCTGCGCGAACTGAAAATGCGCAATCTTCCGATGAACGGACGCTCAGAGGCTTATTATGTGGACCTTACCGCCATACTCCGCTACTACTTGGAGGACCGTTTCGGCCTGAACGCACCTGAACAGACCACGCAGGAATTCTTGGAGGCGGCCTCCTCAGGCGCGCTTGTTTCGCCGGACCAGCAGGAGTTTCTGGCCGCCTTTTTGCGCCATTCAGACAGGGTAAAGTTTGCCCGTCTGGAGCCCTCCATTCAGGAGATGGAAGAGCGTTTCGATGAGGTGGAGCGTTTTGTCTGGGAGACGGTGCCCTCCGCAGGGGATGAAAACGGGGAGACTGTCGCATGAGCACCCTGTTGTCCCCGTTTTTTTTCGAAGGGCTGACTTATCCGCAGGCGCTGTTTCTGCTGATTCCGGTGGCGGTGCTACTCCTTGTCGAGTGCTTTCCCGGGAATTCAGGCGTTTTGTCCATGTCCACCACCTCAGAATTACGCGGGCTTGGCCATGGTCCCCTGCGGTTTTACCGCCTTTTCCCCGCGCTGCTCCGCGCGGCCGGGCTGACCCTGCTGGTGGTCGCCCTTGCCGGTCCCCTGAACGGCTATGAGCTTCGCAAGGACCGCGCCGGGGTGATTGACATCATGCTGTGCGTGGATGTGTCCGGCAGCATGCAGCAGGCGGATTTTGTGATGAACGGGCAGCCCAGGGACCGTCTTTTCGTGACAAAACAGGCCGTCCGCAACTTTATTGACAGCCGCCGGGAACGCCAGGAGGGCCGTTATGGCGCGGATCGCGTCGGCCTGGTGCTTTTCTCGGGGCTTGCCTGGACCCAGTGCCCCCTGACCCTTGACTATGACGTCCTTGAGCGCGAGGTGGAAAACGCGGGAATCGCCCCGGACAACAAGCAGGGCACCGCAATCGGCTCCGCCCTCGGTCTGGCCATACGCCGTCTCAGCCAGACGCCGGCCAAATCGAAGGTGGTGGTGCTCCTTTCCGACGGAAACAACAACCGGGGCGAACTGGATCCCATGACCGCCGCGCAAATGGCGAAGGAAATGGGGATCCGCGTGTATACCATCGGCGCGGGTTCCCCGGAGGAGACCACGATGCTCCAGGGGGGGCTGTTCCCCGTCAAGAGCGAGGCCATCGACGAGGACATGCTCAAGAAAATGGCGGGCTCCACCGGCGGCCGGTATTACCTGGCCACGGACACGGACGCCCTCATGAACGCCTACGCGGAAATCAACGACCTGGAGACAACGGAAATAGAGCTTGGCGACTATTACGAGTTCAGGGAAAACTTCACCGCCTATTTCGCCCTTGGCGCGCTGCTGTCCCTTGCGTCCATCGTGCTGCGCCGGACGCGCTATGAGGTGATCCCATGACGATATTCGGCGCAAATATGACAGGAGGGAAAACACCATGCTAGACCATGTGCAGTTTTCCTTCCCCCCCGCCCAGGCGCCCCTGTGGGTGGTTGCGGGCGTGCTTGTGCTGGCGTTGGGCGTGCTGGCGCTCCGTTTCGCGGAAAAGCGGCGCGAACGGCGGCTGCGCATGATGGTGGAGGCGGAGCTTGCGGACAGGCTGATGCCCGGTTACGACAGGAAATTCCGCAGTCCCCTCGCCTGGTTCACGCTCGCGGCCCTTGTTTTCGCCCTGCTCACCCTCGCGCAGCCCCGCTGGGGCCGTTCGTGGGTGAACGTTTCCAGAACAGGCCGGGACATCATGGTGCTGCTGGACACAAGCGAGAGCATGAACGCCCAAAATCCCCTGCCGACACGCCTGGAGCGGGCGCGCCAGAAGGTGCAATCCCTGCTGGATCTCTGCCCCGGGGACAGGTTTGGCCTGATCGCTTTTTCGGGGGAGGCAACCCTGCAATCCCCGCTCACGCTGGACCACAATTATTTCAGGGCCGTGCTGGACGCCGTCTCGACCGACACCATCACCACCGAGGGCACGGACATCACCTCCGCGCTGCGCGAGGCAAAAAAGGTGTTTGAGGAGGATGTCCGGAAAAGCGGTGAATCGCGGAAGCACGCCAGAATTATCCTTGTCATCACCGACGGCGAGGAAACCGCGGGTGAGGCGATGGGGCTTGCGGAGGAAATGCGGGACCATGCGGGCATATACGTTCTTGGTGTCGGCGACCCGAAGGGGGCCACGGTGACCTTCCCGGCGTGGATGCAGCGTTACACCAGCATTCCCGAGGAGAAGCGCACCCGTCTGAGCAGGCTGGACGAGGAAAAACTGGCCGCGCTTGCCAAGGGAAACGGCGGCGCCTATGTGCGCATCACCCCCGACAACAGCGACGTGAATTTCCTGCACGACGAATGGGAGCAGATACAGGCGAAGGCCCTTTCCGGCGAGATGCGCTACAACCTTGTCAACCGGTACAGGTGGCCCCTTTCGGCAATGGTGTTTTTCATTTTTGCCGAGGGCGTCTGGCTGGCAGTCATGCCCCGCCTGAGGGCGGTGCGCATGAACCGGATGCGGGGGACTGGAAATGGATAAGCATTTTTTGGCCGTTCTGTTCTTCTGCCTTGCGGTGCTGGGCGCGCCCCCCTGCCGTGCGGAGGGGTTCGGGGGCATGCTTGAGCGCGCTGAAGCGCACATGAGGAGCGGGGAGCACGACAAGGCGCTCGAACTTCTCAGGGAGATGCAGACGGACTATCCCGACTCCCACCTCGTGCAGTATGCCATGGCAACGGCCCTCTACCAGCGCGGACAGCGGGAGGAGTCGCTCAAGGCCGTGGATGAGGCGGCGGCAAGCTATGCAGAGGCGGCGGCGGTGTACGATAAAATTCGCGGGGAGAACAATCCTGGGCTAAACGCCGAGGCGGCATTTGGGGCGGTGAACGCCCGCGCCCGCGCCGCACTGGCAATCCCCCCGCAGGAAAAGCGCAACGAGGCGGTGGCGGCGCTGCGGGCCGCCGTTTCAGGATATGAGGCGTTTTTGGGGGAGCATCCCGGTCACACGGGGGCACGGGCCAATCTGGATCACGTCCAGCTCCGGCTCAAGGAAATATTGTCCCAGCCCGCCCCGGAAAATGAGCAACAGCAGGAACAGCAGCAGCCTCCTGAAGAACAAAAACCCGTGGTGATCTTTCAAAACGCAAACACAGAGATTCCAAAGGCGACAACGCAGGCGGAGGGCAACACGCTCAAACTGGTGATGCCGGACGGCAAGGGGGGGCAGTCACAATGAAGCACGTTCATCCCCTTTTTTGCTGTGTCCTTCTCTCCCTGCTTGCCCTGTCCGCCGATTTGACGGCCGCGCAGGGGAAGGAAATCAACGTGCCCCTGAGCCCACTGGCGCCTGAGAACAACCCCGCCCTTTCGGGGCAGGACGGCGCGGCATCCCCGCTCAGGTATACCATGTACGCCATGCTCGCAAAAAAAGGGGATGCTTCGGGGAAGTCTGGGCTTGATCAATCGCTGAAGCCCGTTGAGGGTGTTCTCAATGCATTAAAAGGTTATGCTTCCTTCGAAAAAATCAATGTTTCCGTTCAGGAACTGGCGCAGGGGGCGGAAACGCGTTTTCCCATCAACGGCGCTTATACGATGCTGGTGGTTCCGACTGGGGACGATGGGAAGGGATCTGTCCGGCTAGGGGTCAGAATCCAACTGCTCGACAACGGCAATTTGATCAATGCCATTGAAACAGAAGCGAATTCCCGTCCGGGTGAGGCGCTTGTGTTTCAGGGAATGCCCCTTTCCCCCGGCGAACTGGTGGTGGTGCTGGTCCGCGAGAGCGAGCCCGGTCAGCAGGGCGGCGAAGGCCAGGACAACCAGGAACAGCAGCAGCAACAACAGCAGGAAAAACAAAGCCAACAGAAGGAGGAGGAGAAGGAGAAGGGGGAGGAAAAAGAAGCTGAAAAGCAGGAAGCGGCAAAGGCGGAAGAGAAACCCGCACAGGAAGAGAAGGGCGTGGAGAAGGAGCAGGAGAAACAGGACCAAAACAATTTCGATGCCATCCTTGAGTCACTGGAGGAGATGGACCGGCGGGAGCAGAAGGATGTGCACTATAACCGAAACAGCATAGAATTTAAAGGGGACTGGTGGTGATGAGAACCTGGATCGCACTGCTGATGTTTGTCTTCGCGCAGGCGCTTGCCCACGCGCAGGGGCCGGTCAGCGCCGCCGTGTCCAAAAATACGGTTGCCGTTGGCGAAACCTTCAGGCTTCAGATCACCGCCAACGGCGCCAATGTGGATGAGCCTGACACACAAGTCTTGAAGAATCTGGGTGTTTCACTTGGGCGTCCCTCACAGAGCACCTCCACCAATGTTCAAATCATCAACGGCGCGACCTCCATGGTGCAAACCAAAAGCTGGACCTATCCCATGCGCGCCGCCCGCAGGGGAACCATCGAAATCCCCCCCATTCCCGTTCGGGTGGACGGAAAAAACTATCTGACACAGCCCGTCACGGTTGAGGTGACCGACGCCGTGCAGCCTTCCGGCGCGGGTCAGGGCGGTGGTGAAATTACGGTGGACGCGCTTGCTTTTGTGGAA
>JBHEKP010000283.1:0-29818 GCA_041859375.1 Candidatus Hydrogenedentales bacterium
GTGATTCGCGCAATGGAGGAAAGAATACGACTGGCCATGCCCGTTTCCCTTGCGTAGTGGCCCCTTGATTCAATGGGACCGTCCAAATTTGAGTATTACTGCGGTCTAAAATGACTGCATGTCCATCTGCCGGATAGACAAACAAATTATAACCCAATGACACGGTTAAACCAAGAGAAATTTGCGCATTATCAAATTATTTGCGGGGCACAACGGCACATAAGCGCAGTATTCTTAGAAACCGCTCAGGGCTGTGCGGCGGGCAGCGCCAGGACCGCCGCGTTTGGGCGTAGAAAAGCGATTGCCGCGCCAGTATCCTGGACCAGCCTGACCGCATCCACACCGGAGGTTATGGGGGCAATCACAACATACCGCACCCCATAATGCGCGGCAATGGCGCGGCGCAGTTCTGCCGTGGCGGAAGGGCTGAAAAAGTCCGCCACCTCCCGGAATTTTTCCGGGGCGCGGATGGTGAGCATGTCATGGCTGGCCACGGTTTTAACGCCGTGCAGCCCGGAAAGGAACATGTTGACCGGGCGGTCCCCCAGCGCCACCTCCGAAGGCTGCGCATGATCGCCAAGCCATTCCATGGCCTCCGCCATGTCATTGGTCTGGTAATAAAAGGGGCGATCTTCGCCGTGCAGGCGCGTGAACAGGCCCGCGGAGGCGATAACCGTGGAGGGCAGGCAGAGCAGCGCGATCAGCGCAACGGCCGCGGTGCGGCGCGGACCGCCCAACCATGCGGGGAACCCGTTTCGAAGCGGCCCCGCGCCCAGCACCACCACCGGCGCGGCGGAGAACACCATGAAGGCGTTCTCGTGCCCCCAGGCGAAATAGGGGTGCAACTGGTTCACCGCAAGGGCGGACACCAGCCACACCGAGGGCACCAGCACGGTGTAATCGCGCGCGGACAGATCGCGCGCACCGCGCCAGGCCAGCCAGCCGAAGGCCGCGACAAAGGGCAGTCCCATCCACAGTGCGTCCATGGCGAAGAACTGCGCTGCGGTGCGCCACCCGGACACGCCCAGCGCGCCGGAGTGCGAGAGCCACGCGTACAGGGCCGCGGCAGGCAGCATCATGAACGGAATGATTGCGTGCAACGCCATAATCCGCCGCCAGCGGGCCGGTTCGCGCAGCACGGCAGCCAGCGCGAAGACCGCGCACAGTACGGCCCATTCGGGGAGCGGGTAGGGGCGCATGAGCGCGTGGAGGAGCACGATGCCGCCGGTGACTGCGAACCACCGCGCCCCGCCCGACGCCTGGGCGCGGACAAAGGCCGCGACGGCGGCGCAGGAGCAGGCGGCGGCGAGCATGAAGTGGGGCTTGGCGGCCAGATAGGCGAAGACCTGCACCCCTTCCGTGTCAAGGGGCTGGGGCAGCGACATGCCCGCGAGCCGGTTCGCAAGCCACACCGTCCAGCCGAGGCCCGAACCGAAGACCACCAGCAGCAGCGCCGACCGGCGTACCCGCCAATCCGGCACGCATACCGTCAGCAGCCAGTGCAGCGCAAAGAGAAAGAGAAACACCGCCGCAACGCGGGTGGCATGAAACATTTGGAGCAGGGACAGCCCCGTCCAGCGGCAGAGGCGGCCGTAGACCCACCATTCCGGATTGAAGTAGGCACGGGGCAGCGGTTCGGGCGTCATGAGGTTTTCAACGAGGGTGTGTCCGTCGCGGCACTGGCCCGCCATCATCAGATAGCCCCAAGTGCCCGCCGGGCCCCGGCCCACCAAGCCCATGAACTGTTCCCCCTCCCCGGCGGAATAACGCCCGTACAGGTAGGGAAACGTTCCAAGCAGCACCAGCGCCAGCCCGAGAAGCAGCACAAAACGACGCCCGTCCGGTGTTGTGGCTGCGGCGGGCGTCATTTGTACCCCAGCTCCCGCAGTTGCCGGTCCATGTCACGCATGACCGCCTCCGGCGCCTTTTCGTCCGCGCCGCCCGGGGACACGTCGGGATAGCGCACGGCCCCCATTTTCTCCAGATCGGATTTTTCCGGCGGGCATTTCGCCCGGTATCCGTTCAGCAGCGCGCGCATCCTGTCCATGTCCGAGGCGCGGGCGGGATCCCCCGCCAGGTTGTTTTTCGCGCCGGGGTCGGCGGAGAGATCAAACAACTCCTCGCGCACCACCGGCCCCCAGGGATCGGTGCGCGTTGCGGGCTCTTTCACCGCGCGCACCCGCCACTCCTTCTGGCGCGCAGCGTCGGCGGAGCAGCCGGCGGGGTCGCACCACTGCCATGCGGCGATGTACTGGAGCGCGCCCAGGCGGATGCCCCGCAGCATGGGCCGTGTCTGGATCATCAGTTCGCTGATGACGGGCCGCTCCGCGCCGGAGCGCGGGGCGAAGAGGCCGCCGGAGGGTTCGAACAGCGGCTCGCCGTCGAGGTGGGGCAGCGGCCCCGCCACCCCCGCGAAACAGGCAAGGGTGGGGTACAAGTCCGCCAGCGACACAGGCGTGTCCGATCTGCCCGGCGCGATGCGCCCCGGCGCACGCCAGATCATGGGCACATGGACGGACTCGGGGTAGAGCCGCCAGGAATGCTCCACAAAGCCGTGCTCCATGAACTCCTCGCCGTGGTCCGCCGTGAACACAACCACCGTGTTTTTGTCCATGCCCGCACCCGCCAACGCGTCCGTAATCCGCCGCACCTGCGCGTCCACCTGGGCGATTTCCGCGTCATACCGCGCCACCATGTCCTCAAAGCGGGGATCGCCCGGGCCGAAGCCCTCCGCCGCCAGTTTGGCCGCGTTGGGCCGCACATCCGCCAGCACGTCCAGCGGTTTTTCCACCAGCGCCCCGGCCACAAAACCCGTGTGCTCAGGCTTCGGCGTGTAGGGCGTGTGCGGGTTCAGATAATGGACATAGGCGAAAAAGGGGCGTTCGCGGTCTTGCCCGATGAAGGCGAGCAGGTCATCCGTCACTTTTGCTTCCGCGCCGTGCATGGTCCATTCGCCGTCCAGCGCGGAGATCACATCAAAGCCCCCGTGGAAATTCTCCGTCATCACGGGGGAGTCGGTGAAGAGTCCGGTGGCGTATCCCGCCGCCGCCAGCAGCTCCGCGAGGGCGGGGTGTGCGGGGGAGGGGCGCGCGTACCAGCCCGTGCCGAAGGCGTTGCGCGAGGGCAGCATGCCGGAAAACATCACGCTCACGGACTCGCCCGTGTAGGAGGAGTTGGCGGCGGCCCGCTCAAAGAGGAATCCGTCCGCGGCCAGAGTGTCGACCGCCGGGCTGGTGGGCCGCGAATAGCCGTAGGCGCCCAGATGATCGGCGCGCAGCGAGTCCATCACCACCACCAGCAGGTTTGGGGGCGGGGCGGGGGATTCGGCCCGCGCGGGCGGAACGGACAGGGTCACAAGGGCGCAGCAGACAAGCAGCGCCGTGAATCCCACCCGTATTTTCCGCCGTGCAGGCACGCATTTTCTCCCGCGCCGCGCCGTCCGCGCCGCGCCATGGACACATTGTCCACGTTGCACCGCGGGCAACGCAAGAAGCGCGGAAATTAAACACAGCAAAAAAGCCGCCTTCGCCAGCCTTCAGGGCGTTAGAAGAAGGAGCCGACCAGCGCGAAGGCCTCGGTGGCGGGGAAGCGGTCGGGATAGCGGTTGAACTCGACGTGGCCGTCCATGTAGAGGGTGTTGGCGCCGCCGGGAATGTGGTTGTACTGCGCGCGGCCGGAGGAGTTCGCCGACACAACGTCCCACATCACGGGCAGGCCGCTCTGGGCCGCGTTTGCCGCCGCGGGGTTGTTGATGTCGGTGATGAGGAAACGCTCAACGCCCTCCCGGAGGCGGCTCAGTTTCGTGCCGGTTCCGTTGCCGAGGGTGCCGCCCGCCGGGGTGGCCATGGCGGCGATGAGCATGTGCTTCCCGGGGTTGTCATAATCCCCGTCCAACCCGGCGTCATTGTCCGGGTTGCCGTCGCCCAGCGGCCCCTGCAGAAAGGACACGCCCTGCTGGTAGGAGATGCCCGCCATCAGGTAGGCCACCTGCCCGGACACCTGCGCCGACGAGGGCGCGCCAAAAAGCGCCGCGTCAATGGTGGCGTCCCCCCGGTCCACCTTGTCGAAGACAAACCCGTAATACAGGTAGCTGGCGTCCGCATTGGAGGGCAGACCCCTGTTCCCGCATTCCTGCCCCGGCAGGCTTTCAAGGATGCCCAGCGGGTTGTCGCCGCCTGTTTCGGGGTCCGACGGGCAGACCAGCACGTTCAGGTCGGTGAGGTATTCCGGAAACAGGGCGGGAATGTCGGGGGCCAGCTCCGCCGCCGCGTCGGCGTCGGTGCAACCCGCCGGGGTTGCCGCACCCCAGGGTTCGTCGGCGTGTATGGGGGGGAACATGCCGCCCGCCTCATTGGCGTACATTTTGAAGACGACACCGAATTGTTTCAGGTTGTTCTGGCAGGAGGAACGCCGTGCCGCCTCGCGGGCGCGGGCCAGCGCGGGCAGCAGAATGGCGGCGAGGATGCCGATGATGGCGATAACCACCAGCAGCTCGATCAATGTGAATCCGCGTTTGGCCCGGAACAAAAAAGTGTATTTCATTTTCATCAGACTCCTTCGCCTTGCCCCCGTTGCTTTCGCAATGATACACAATTCCGGGGGCCGTTTTCCGCTTGACGCCGAAAGCCGGGCGGCAAATGCGCGCAGTTTCAAACAAAACTTTGAACAAAGGCGAAAGAATGCCTATTTCCGGGGGTGAAACAGTCCGCGCGGCGAATCCGAAAAAGGCGTGGGCGGGTCGAAATATTATATGATACTGATTCCTGAAAATCAGGACGGCAAATCACGACCCATGGAGAAGAAAGAATGAGAAACAGGCTTGTGGTTCTGTGTGGCGTTCTTGCGGTGACGGCGTTGGCGGCGGTTCCCGCCCTGGCAGACTGGCCCCAGATGGGCGGCCCCAACCGGGACAACGTCTCCCCGGAAACGGGCATCGCCCGCACCTGGCCGGAAGGCGGGCCGAAAGTGTTGTGGACGATACCCATGGGCGCGGGATACGGGTCACCCTCGGTGCGCGACGGGGAAATTTACGTGCTTGACCGCATCGGCGAGGAGAAGGACGTCCTCCGCTGCCTGGAACTGGCCACCGGCAAGGAACTGTGGAAACACGAGTACGACGCGCCGGGCAGCGTGAGCCATGACGGCTCGCGCACCGCGCCGACGGTGGACGAGTCGCATGTGTACACCGTGGGCATGATGGGCCACCTCCTTTGCGTGGATCGCAAAACGCACCAGCCGGTGTGGACAAAGAACGTTCTCGCCGACTTTGGGGTGAACAAGCCCACCTGGGGCATCTCCCAGGCGGTGTCGCTTTACAAGGATCTGGTGATAGTCGCGCCGCAGGCGCCGGACGCCTATGTGGTGGCCTTCAAAAAGGACACGGGCGAACTGGTCTGGAAGTCGGAGGGCCAGGGGGCGGTCGGCTATTCCACGCCCGTGGTCACCACGCTGGCGGGGGTGGAGCAGGTGGTGATGGTGGGGGCGAGCACCAAGGACGGCTCCACCAAGGGCTCCGTGGCGGGCATCTCCCCGGCTGACGGATCCCGGCTGTGGTCCTACGAGGGCTGGCAGTGCTTCATTCCCATCCCCTACGCCACCACCCTCCCCGGCGACCGCCTTTTCATCACCGGCGGCTACAAGGCGGGGTCGGCGATGATTCAAATCAAGAACGACGGCGGCAAGCTCTCCGCAGCGGAACTGTTCAAGACGGACGTGTGCGGCAGCCAGATCCAGCAGCCGCTGTTTTACAAGGACCATCTGTACCTCAACAGCAACTCGAACGAGCGCGAGGACGGGATGATGTGCCTGACCCTTGACGGGCAGGTCAAATGGCAGACCAGCGAGGCCTGGTTTTCCACCACCTTCGAGCGTGGCCCGCTCATGCTGGCCGACGGCCTGATCTTTAATCTTGACGGCAAAAAGGGCGTGTTGTACCTGATTGAGCCCTCGCCGGAGGAATACAAGGAACTGGCCTCGGTGAAGCTGCTCGACGGCAAGGAAATCTGGGCTCCCATGGCCCTATCCCAGGGCAAACTGCTGGTCCGCAGCCAGAGGGAAATGAAGTGCCTCGACGTGAAAACCCCGTAACCGCCGCGTCCGCGCCGGTCCGATGGCGGTAAACCCATGACGCCTGCCGCACGCAGCACAGCCGCCACGGCAGCGGCGCTTCTGGTGGCGTGTGTCCTGTCCGCCGGGGCGTTTCTGTCGTGGATGCCGCGGGGTTCCTCGACACCCGTGTCCATGCGCCTCCCCGGCGGGGACGGCGCGCCCGACCGCGCCGCCGACGGCGAAAAGCCCGTTGAGATCGAGGGAGTGTTCCAGCAGTTTGACGGCGCGCCCGCGCAGGTTTCCGGCTCCTGGCCGAGGTTCCGCGGGGTGAATTTCGACAACATTGCCGCCGACGCCCCGCCCCTGGCGGATGCCTGGGGACCCGAGGGGCCGAAGGTGCTGTGGCGGCTTCCCATGCTCGGCGAGGGCTATGCCGCCCCGGCGGTCTGGGAGGGCCGGGTGTATGTCATTGACTACGATGAAAAGACCCGCGCCGACGCGATCCGCTGCGTGTCCCTGGCCGACGGCAGGGAAATCTGGCGGCGTTCCTACAAGGTGGTGGTGAAGAAAAACCACGGCATGTCGCGCACCGTGCCCGCCGTGGACGCGCAGGGCCTGGTCACCATCGGGCCGCGCTGCCATGTGTCCTGCCTGGACCCCGTCACCGGCGCGTTCCGCTGGGGCTTGGATCTCCAGCGGGAATACGGCGCGGGCGAGCCGCTCTGGTACACCGGCCAGTGCCCGCTGGTGGAGGCGAACCTGGTGATACTGGCCCCCTGCGGCCCGGAGGTGCTCATGGTGGCGGTGGACCGCGCCTCGGGGACGCCCGTCTGGAAAACACCCAACCCGCAGGGGCTGAAAATGTCCCACTCATCCATCATTCCGATGACCGTCGCCGGACGGCGGATGTACGTTTACAGCGCCGTGGGCGGGGTGTGCGGCGTGGCGGCGGACGGTCCCGACGCGGGCGCGCTGCTCTGGCAGGCGCCTTGGGCGGCGAAGGTGGTGGCCCCCTCGGCGGTGGCGGTGGACGACAGCCGCGTCTTTGTGACGGCGGGCTACGGCGAAGGCGGCATGATGCTGAAAATCACCAACAGCGGCGGGGCCTTCGCCGCCGAGATTTTATACAAGCACAGCCCCAAAGACGGGCTCGCCAGCGAGCAGCAGACGCCCATCGTGCGGGACGGGCTGCTCTTCGGCATCATGCCCAAGGACGGCGGCGCGCTGCGCTCTCAGTTGGTGTGTTACAACCCGGAGGGCACGCTGGTCTGGTCGAGCGGCGCGGACAACCGCTTTGGCCTCGGCCCCTACCTGCTGGCGGACGGGAAGTTTTTCGTGCTGAGCGACGACGGCGAACTGTCCGCAGTCCGGTACAGCACCACCGGCTTTGAGCCGCTGGCAAAGGCGAAAGTGTTAAACGGCCACGACGCGTGGGGGCCCATGGCCCTCGCGGGCGGCAGGCTGCTGGTGCGCGACATGACGGAAATGGCCTGTGTCGCCGTGGGAAAGGAATAGGTTTTGGACGCTCCCGAGAAAAGGCTGATTCCCGGCTGGGCGTGGGGTGTGGTGGCGGCGCTCGCCGTGGCGCTTGCCGCCGCGCTGGCGCTGACCGACAAGCGGCCGGAGCCCGGCCAGTCGCTGCGCTTTGACGTGTCCGCCTACGAAAAGACCGCGCCGGGCAAAATCCGCTTCCGCGAGGCGGCCCGGTGGCCCGTGGGCGTTCCATCCCCGCGCGCCCTGGCGGTGTGCCGCGATGGGCGCGTGCTGGTGGCGGGGGAGAATGCGGTGCAGGTGCTGGACGGCAAGGGCGCGGAAACGGCGCGCTTTGCCGTGGAGGGCGCGCCGGAATGCCTGACGGAGGCCCCGGACGGCACAATTTTCCTGGGCATGCGCGACCACGTGGTGGTGCTGGACGGCGCGGGCGTGAAAAAGGCCGCGTGGGAAAGCCCCGGCGAAAAGGCATGGATTGCCTCCATCGCCGCCGACGGGGAGAATGTCTACGCCGCCGACGCGGGCAACCGTGTGGTGCTGCGCTATGACCATGCGGGAAAACAGCTTGGGCGCATCGGCGAAAAGGACGAGGCCCGGGGGATTCCCGGCCTGATCGTCCCCAGCCCGCACATGGACGTGCAGTTCGATCCCTCGGGCGCGCTGTGGGTGGCCAACCCCGGCCGGCACGGGCTGGAATGCTACCGGCCCACGGGCGAGCTGGTGGACAGCTGGTACCGCGCCGGGATGGGCGTGGCCGAATTCTGCGGCTGCTGCAACCCGGCCAACGCGGCGTTCCGTCCCGACGGCGCGCTGGTGACCGCCGAAAAGGGCATCACCCGGGTGAAACTGTACGGGCCGGACACGGAAATGCTGGCGGTGGTGGCGGCGCCGGCGGCGCTGGGCGCGCCGGAGGACCAGTCCGACGCGCAGGGCGACGAGCCGCTGGTGGCGGATCTCGCCACGGACGCGTCGGGGCGCATTCTGGTGCTGCACCGCGGATGGAACGCGGTGCTGGCATACGAGGAGGAGCGGCCATGAACAGGGAAAAAGGCTTTGGACGGCGCGACTTCCTGCGCGCCGCCGCGGTGGCGGCGGCGGGGGGCGGCGCGTGGCTGGCGTCGGCGCGGCCGGGCGCGGAGGCCATGGTGTGGCAGATTGACCCGTCCAAATGCACCCAGTGCGGGCGCTGCGCCACGGACTGCGTGCTGAACCCCTCGGCGGTGAAGTGCGTCCATTCCCATGAGATTTGCGGTTACTGCGACCTGTGCGGCGGCTACCTCCAGCCGGGGGCAAAGGAGCAGGACACGGGCGCGGAAAACGAGCTGTGCCCCGTGGCCGCCATACAACGGAAATTCATCGAGGATCCCTTCTTTGAGTACACCATAGACGAACCCCTGTGCGTCGGCTGCGGCAAGTGCGTGCGCGGCTGCGGCCAGTTCGGCAACGGTTCGCTCTACCTGCAAATCAAGCGCGACCTCTGCGCGGACTGCAACGAGTGCTCCATCGCGCGGAACTGCCCCTCCCAGGCCATCAGCCTGGTGCCGTCGCGCGTCGGCTATCTGCTCAAAAACGCCTCCGGCGCGGTGGAGCCGAAGAAATGAGGGGGCTTCGCGCGATAGCCGTCCTTCCGGTCATGCTTGCGTTTGCGGTCTTCGCCGCCGCCGAGTTCCGCTTCCCCATGCCGGAATTCGAAACGGCATACCAGCGTCCCGAGACGCACGCGCCGGGGGCGGTGGTCATTCCGCCCGCCGTGGATGTGGCCGTGCTGGCGGGCACGCTCGCGCTTGCGGCGTGGGTGGTGGTGCGCCGCCGTTCCCGCCGCGAGGTGGTGCTGCTGGCCGTGTTTTCCACGGCCTGGTTCGGCTTTTACCGCCAGGGCTGCGTCTGCCCCGTGGGCTCGGTGCAGAATGTGCTCAACGCCTTCGTCGGCAACCATGCGGCGGTGACGCCGCTGGTGCTGGCCTTCTTCCTGCTGCCGCTGGTGTTCGCGCTGTGGTTTGGCAGGGTGTTCTGCGCGGCGGTGTGCCCGCTGGGTGCGGTGCAGGAGCTGTGCGCCGTGCGCCCCGTGCGCCTGCCCGGCGCGGTGGACACGGTGCTGGGCCTTTTTGCCTACGCCTACCTCGGCCTTGCCGTGGTGGGTGTGGTCACCGGCGCGGGTTTTCTCGTTTGCCGTTTTGACCCCTTTGTCGGTTTTTTCCGGATGAGCGGCAGCTTCAACATGCTCCTTGCCGGGGGCATCCTGCTGGCGCTGGGCACCGTGGTGGCGCGGCCCTACTGCCGCTTCCTCTGCCCCTACGGGGTGCTGCTGCGCTGGGCGTCCATGTTTTCGCGGTGGCACGCCTCCATCACGCCCGCCGCATGCGTCCAGTGCCGCCTCTGTGAAAACGCCTGCCCGTACAACGCCATCAACACGCCCACCCCGGAGGGCGACCCGGAGCCGAGAAGCAAGGGCATCCGCAGGCTGGCGCTGCTGCTGGCCCTTTCGCCGGCGGTCATCGCGCTGGGCGCGCTGGCGGGTTACGCCCTCCACGAACCCCTCGCCAAACTCCACCCGCTGGTGGCGCTGGCGGAGACCGTCGCGGCGGGCGAGCGGGGCGTGCCGTCGGTGGAGTATGACGCCTTCAAGGACGGCAGCATCCCCGCAGAGAAACTGTACGCCGACGCGGAGGACGCGCGGCGGAGTTTTGCCCGGGCCTCGGCGTGGTTCGGCGCGTTCATGGGGCTGGCGCTCTGCGGCAGGCTGCTGCGCCTGTCCGTCATACGCCGCAGCAAGGACTACGAAACCGACCGGGGCGCGTGCGTGAGCTGCGCGCGCTGCTTTGCCTACTGCCCGGTGGAGAGGGAAGATGCCGCGAACTGACAAGAAAAAAAGCCGATGGACGGTGAACGAGGCGGGATGGCGGGCCGCCGCCGCGGTGGCCGCGACGGCGGCGGTGTTCTGCCTGGTGGTGGCGACGCTGCTGATCGCCAACTATCTCCAGATCACCGCGTTTGCCCCGCTGGACAACCCGGAACTGCTGAAGCTCCGGGCGGAGATGGCCGCCTCGCCCACGGCCGATCCGCAACTGGTCGCGGAGATTCGGGCGATGGACCTGCTCGCGCGCAAGGCCTATTTCACCAGCCAGGAGCACCTGCGCACGGGCGCGTACCTGCTGCTGGGCGGCGTGGTGGTGCTGGTGGCGGCGTGGCGGCTTGCGGCGAGGTTCAAGCCGAAACCGCCCGTTCCGGACGCGGAGACGCCCACGGCCTCCCATTGGACAGACCGGGCCCACGCGCGGGAGCTGCTGGCCTTTACGGGCGCGCTCTTTGTGCTGGCCGCGCTGGTGTCGGCCAAACTCACCCGGCTGGACATTCCCCCCGCGCCCGCCGCGGCACAAACGGCGGAGCAGGGTGCGGCCCCGGCGGCGGAGGGTGAAAAGACACCCGCGCCCGCCGCGCCGTCCGCCCCGACCTGGGAGGAGATGCAGACCCAGTGGCCCGCCTTCCGGGGGCCGGGCGGTTATGGTGTTGCCCATTTCACCACCGCGCCCGTGGACTGGGACGGCGCCTCCGGCAAAAACATCAAGTGGAAAAGCGCCGTGCCGCTGCACAGCGCGAACTCGCCCGTGGTCTGGGGCAACCGGATTTACCTGAGCGGGGCCACCGAGGAGAAGCGGGAGATCTACTGCTACGACACGGAAACGGGCCAGTTGCTTTGGACCCACGCCGTGACCGGCGTGCCCGGCTCCCCGGCGGAACCGCCCAAGATCAGCGAGGAGACGGGCTATGCCGCGCCGACGATGGCGGTGCAGGGCAGCCTTGCCTTCGCCATTTTCGCCAACGGCGATCTGGTCTGCGTGGACGAGGCCGGACAGATGAAATGGGGCAAAAACCTCGGCCTCCCGGAAAACCACTACGGCCACTCCTCCTCGCTGCTGGCCTTTCAAAACCTGCTTTTTGTCCAGTACGACCAGAAAAAAGACGGCAAACTGCTCGCCCTTGACATCAACAGCGGGAACGAGGTCTGGAAGGCGGCGCGGGGCAAGATCTCCTGGTCGTCGCCCGTCTGCGCGCAGACAGAAACGGGCTTCCAACTGGTGCTGAACTCTTCCAAGGATGTGAACGCCTACGACCCGCTCACGGGCAAGTCCCTGTGGAACCTGGAATGCCTGGACGGCGAGGTGGCGCCCAGTCCCGCCTATGCGGAGGGCATGTTCTTTGTGGCCAACGAGTATGCCACCGCCACCGCCATCCGCCTCACGCCGGGCCAGAACCCGCCGGTTGCGGAAATCGCGTGGCAGTGGGACGAGTACCTGCCCGACGTGTCCAGCCCCGTGCTCACGGGCACCCATGTCTTCATGACCACCTCGCGCGGCGAGATCATCTGCCTGGACCGGAACACGGGCGAGTCGGTGTGGATGCAGGAGCTGCGCGAGGGCTTCTACTCGTCGCCGGTGCTGGCGGGCGACCGCGTCTACGCCGTGGACATGAAGGGCGTCACCTTCATCTTCAAGGCATCGGGCACGTGGGAGCAGATCGGCGTGCCCGCACTGGGCGAGGAGGTCTTCGCCACCCCCGCGGTGATGGACGGGCGCATATACTTCCGCACCCATGACAACCTGGTGTGCGTGGCGGCGGGCTGACATGAACCCCGAATTTTCCATGGAAGAGGTTGACCAAATCATCGCCGAATGCGGCGCGGGCGGCGACGCCCTGCTGCCCATTCTGCACGCGCTCCAGCGCCGCTTCCGGTACCTGCCGGAGGAGGCGCTGCGCCGGGTTGCCGAAACGGCGGGCATTTCCGCCGCCGCCGTCCACAGTACCGCCACCTTCTATCCCCATTTCCGTCTGCGTCCGGCGGGCCGCCACATCATCTCGGTCTGCGACGGCACGGCCTGCCATCTCAAGGGCTCCCTCGCGGTGAACGACGCCATCGCGGAGGAGCTGGGCCTGGGCCCGGACGAGGACACCGACAGCGGGGGCCTGTTCACCCTGCAAAAGGTGCGCTGCCTAGGCTGCTGCACCCTCGCGCCCGCCGTGCAGATTGGCCGCGTCACCTACGGGCATGTCAGGCCCGGGGGTGTCGCCGCCATGCTCGACGACTATCTCGCCCATGCGGAGCAGCATGAACAGGGCCTGCCGGGCGGCGGCGCGGAAGCGCCGGAGGACGGCCCGGAAATCCGCGTCGGCCTCGGCTCCTGCTGTGTGGCGGGTGGCAGCGAGGAGGTGCGCCGCGCGCTGGAGGAAACCCGCGCGCGCTACCGCATCAACGTGCGCATAAAGCAGGTGGGCTGCATCGGCGTGTGCCACCTGACGCCGCTGATGGAGGTGGTGCTGCCGGGCGGCGCGTCCCACACCTACGCGAAGGTCCGCCCCGAGGATGTGCCCTCCCTGGTGCTGGCCCATTTCCCGCCGCCGCGCCCCGTGGAAAAGGCGCGGGCGCGCGTGTTCTCCTGGCTGGAGCGGCTCTACACCGACCGGGAGGACCGGCCCCTGGAACGCCACGCGGGCGCGCCGGGCGCGTCGGTGGTGGAGGATTATGTGGGGGTGCAGCGGCGCATTGCCACGGAGCACTCCGGCGAGTCCGATCCCACCGACCTGGCCGAGTACATCCGGCACGGCGGCTTTTCCGCGCTGCGCCGCTGTCTTGCGCCGCTGGGCGGCCCCGCCCCGGGCGCGGGGGACGGCCCGCCGCTGGACGCCCCGGCGATCATTGACGAGATTATGCGCGCGGGCCTTCGGGGCCGGGGCGGGGCGGGCTTTCCCACCGCCCGCAAATGGCTGGAGGTGCGCAACGCGCCGGGCGGCGAAAAGTATGTGATATGCAACGGCGACGAGGGCGACCCCGGCGCGTTCATGGACCGGATGATTCTGGAGTCGTACACCCACCGCGTGCTGGAGGGCATGCTCATTGCCTCGGTGGCCGCGGGCGCCCGCCGGGGCATTTTCTACATCCGCGCGGAATATCCCCTGGCGGTGGCGCGGGTGCGCGCCGCCATAGACCGCTGCGCGGCGGCGGGCCTGCTCGGCGACCGTGTGCTCGGCAGCAGCCACGCCTTCCACGCGGAGGTGCGCGAGGGCGCGGGCGCCTTCGTCTGCGGCGAGGAGACCGCGCTCATCGCGTCGCTGGAGGGGGTGCGGCCCGTGCCGCGCATCCGCCCGCCCTTCCCCGCGCACCGGGGCTTCCACGGCATGCCCACGCTGGTGAACAACGTGGAGACGCTGGCGATGGTCCCCTGGATCATCCGCAACGGCGCGGGGGCCTTCGCCGCGCTGGGCACGGAGGGCAGCAAGGGCACCAAGGTGTTCTCGCTGGCGGGGAAGATACGGCGCGGCGGGCTCATCGAGGTGCCCATGGGCATGACGGTGCGCCGCATTGTGGAGGAGGTGGGCGGCGGCGTGGCCGACGGGCGCGCCTTCAAGGCGGTGCAGGTGGGCGGCCCCTCGGGCGGCTGCATCCCTGCGGCCATGGGCGATCTGCCCGTGGACTACGAGGCGCTGGCGGGCGCGGGCTCCATGATGGGCTCCGGCGGCTTTGTGGTCATGGACGACGCCGACTGCATGGTGGAGATGACGCGCTATTTCCTGTCCTTCACCCAGCTGGAGTCCTGCGGCAAGTGCGTGCCCTGCCGGGTCGGCACCCGGCAGCTGCTGGAGATACTGGAGCGCCTCTGCGCGGGCCGGGGAACGCCGGAGGATTTGGCGGAGCTGGAGCGCCTCGCCCATGCGGTGAAAAAGCAGAGCCTCTGCGGGCTCGGGCGCACCGCGCCCAACCCGGTGCTCACCGGGCTTGCCCACTTCCGCGAGGAATTTGAGGCGCACGCGCGGGGGAAATGCCCCGCGAAGAAATGCAAGGCGCTCCTAAGTTACACCATCACGGAGGACTGCATCGGCTGCACCAAGTGCGCCCAGCGCTGCCCCTCCGGCGCGATTGCGCACGCGCCCCACGGGGTGCATGTGGTCGAAATGGAAAAATGCGTCCGGTGCAACGCCTGTTTCGAGGTGTGCCCGGTGAACGCCGTCAGGGTGGACTAATGGCGAAGATTACGGTGAACGGCACGGTGGTTGACGCGCCCGAAGGGGCCACGCTCCTCGACGCGGCGCGGCTGGCGGGCGCGGAGGTGCCCACGCTCTGTTATTTGAAGGAGGCGGGCGCCCTCACCTCGTGCATGATCTGCGTGGTGCGCGACGCCGCGACGGGGCGGCTGCTGCCCTCCTGCGCCACCGCCGCGACAGACGGCATGTCCGTGGAGACCGACTGCGCCGAGGTGCGCGCCGCGCGCCGCGAGGTGCTGCTCATGCTCCTCAACGAGCACGCGGGCGACTGCGGTGCGCCCTGCTCGCGCATCTGCCCCGCCGGGCTCAACATCCCGCGCATGCTCCGTGAGACACAGCAGGAGCGCCGGGCCGACGCGGCGCGGCGCGCGCGGAACGATCTGATCTTTCCCGCCGTGCTCGGGCGGGTGTGCACCGCGCCCTGCGAGCGGGTGTGCCACCGGGGCCAGTACGACGGCCCCGTGGGCATCCGCGCCACCCACTGCGCGCTGGCCGAGGAATTCTTGCGCATGGCCGCGCCGGAGCGTCCCGCGCCCTCCGGCAAGTCCGTCGCCGTGGTGGGCGCGGGCCTGGCGGGACTCTCCGCCGCCTGCGTGTGCGCGCGGCTGGGCCATGCCTGCCGGGTGTATGAAAAGGCGGACCGCGCCTGCCCCGGACTGCGCGCCCTGCCCGCCGAAAAGCTGCCCCCCGAAATCATCGACGCGGAGGTGGCGGCAGTGGCCGCCCTTGGGGTGGAAATACTCACGGGCAACACCGTGGGCGCGGACCTCACCCTCGATGCACTGTTGCGGGAGCATGACGCGGTGATTGTGGCGTGCGCACTCGAACATGAAAAGCACCCGAAATTTTTTGACGCCGTGGAGGAACAGCTTCATGTGCGCGCCGTCGGTTCCGGGAAACGCGCCGCGCGCCGCGCCGACGCCTTCCTGTGCGGTCTTCCTGCGCCGCCGGAGGCGGTGTTCCATTCCGTGCTGGGCAAACTGGCCCCCGCGGACACGGAACCCTTTGCGGTGGAACGGAAAAGGCCGCCCGCCGGGGACGCCGCCGACGCGGCGCGCCGCGAGGCGGAGCGCTGCCTGCACTGCGACTGCCTGAAGCAGGTGTCGTGCAAACTGCGCCTGTACGCGGAGGAGCACGGACTCGCCCCGCAGATCAGGCGTTCCCTGCCCAGGCCGGTGGTGGAGCCTGCCGAGCGCTTCGGCAACGTGGTGTTCGAGCCGGGCAAGTGCGTCAAGTGCGGCGTTTGCGTGGAACTGACCCGCATTGCGGGCGTACCCGCGGGCATGACCTTCACCGGGCGCGGCATGGACTCGCGCGTGCGGGCCGCGCTGGGCGCGCTGCTGGAGGCGGGGCTGGGGGACGCGGCGGCGGCCTGCGTGCGCGCCTGCCCCACGGCGGCGCTGGCCTTTGCCGACGCGGAGGAAACCCCGTGAGGACGCTTCACCTGGTGCCGGGCAGCGGCGGAACCTTCTACTGCCAGAACTGCATCCGCGACCACGGGCTGGTGCGCGCGCTGCGCCGCGCCGGCCATGACGCGGTGATGGTGCCGCTGTACCTGCCCATGTTCGGCGGGGACGCGGCGGCGCCCACCGACGCGCCCATCTTCTTCGGCGGCGTCAACATCTATCTGCGCGAGCTTGCGCCCCTGTTCCGCCGCGCGCCCCGCTGGCTCTCGCGGCTGCTGGACAGCCGCTGGCTGCTGGCGCGCGCCGCCACCCGCGAGGGCACGACCAGCGCGGCGGACCTCGGCCCCATGACCCTGTCCATGCTGCGCGGGCTGGAGGGCGGCCAGGACGACGAGTACCGCCGCTTTCTGAACTGGCTCGCCACGCAGGAAAAGTTCGACATCATCCACGTCTCCAACGCCCTGCTGCTGGGTTTTGTCCCGGCGCTGCGCGGCGCGGTGGACGCACCCGTCGTGTGCAGCCTTCAGGACGAGATTCCCTGGGTGGACGCCATGCGCCCGCCCCATGACCGGCTTTGCTGGGAGGCCATGACGGGGTTGGGGCGCGACGTGGCCCTGTTCGCCGCCACCAGCCGCTGGTACGCGGACCGGATGGCGGAGCGCATGGACATCCCCCCGGAAAAGCTCGCCGTGGTGCATCCCTCCATTGATCCGCCCGCAGGCGGGCAGGACGGCCCCTCCGTGACACCACCCACCATCGGCTATCTGGCGCGGCTCAACGACGCCCTCGGCTTTGGCGCGGTGGTGGAGGCGTTTCTGCGCCTCAAAAAGGAGCCCGCCCTCGCAAACCTGCGCCTTTCCGCCACCGGCGGAGCCACCCCGGCGGACCGGCCCCGCATTGCCACCCTGCAAAAAAGGCTTGCTTCGCTGGGCGTCGCCGGGGATGTGAAGCTGGACCTGGAATTTCAAACCACGCCCGCACCGGACTTCTTTGATGATCTGTCCGTGCTGTCGGTGCCCGTGCCGGAGGGGGAGGCCTTCGGGCTGGGGTTGATTGAGGCCATGGGACGGGGCATTCCTGTGGTGCAGCCCGCGCTGGGGTCCTATCCGGAGGTGGTGAACGCCACAGGCGGCGGCGTGCTCTACGATCCCGCCGATCCCGACGGCCTGACGGACGCCCTGCGCGGCCTGCTCACCAAGCCGGAACGGCTCCGCGAACTGGGCCGGAACGGGCGCGCGGCGGTGCGGGAACAATTCACCACGGAGCGCATGGCCGAAACCATGCTCGCCGTGTACCGAACCGCCCTGGAAAGGGCCGGAAAATGAAAAAGGCACTGCGGTGGGCAACCCTGTTGTGCATCCTGTTGGGCATGGCGCTGTTTTTCCTGCTGCCCGAACCGGCGGAGACACCGAAAGAGGAACCCGCCGCATCCAAGCCCGTCGCACCGGCACCCACCGCGCCCGTTTCGGACACGGCCTGGAACACCTTTCACGGTGACGCCACCATGCGCGGCGCGGCGGACATTTCCCTGCCTGCGGCGCTGGAGGTGCGCTGGCGGCTGAAGACGCGCGCGCCCGTGCGCCAGACTCCCGTGGGGAGCCCCGGCGCGGGAATCTTTGTGGTGACCATGCGCGGCGAGGTCATCGCGGCGAACTGGAAGGACGGCACGGAGCGTTGGGCGCGGGAGCTTTTCACCGGCGAGACCATGAACAACCAGCCGGTGCGGCGGCGTTTTGAGGCGCCTCCGGCCTTTTTCGACGGCATGTTTTTCGCGGGGGACAATGACGGCGTGTTCATGGCATTCGACGGGCAGACCGGCGCGGACCTGTGGCAGGCGAAGCTGGAGGGGCCGGTGCGCGGCGGGCCGAACTATCTCGGGCCGGACGACACCCATCCGAACGGACGTGTTTTTGTGATTGACTCCGCCGACGGCGCGGTGCTTTGCCTCGACGCGAAGACCGGCGCACAACAGTGGCGCGCCCCGCTCGGCGAGCGCAGCGACGCCACCCCCGCCGTGTCGCCGGAGGCGCTGGTCTACGGAAGCTGCGCCTCCGCGCTCCATGTGGTCAACCCCGCGGACGGCAAACGCATCCACGACATAAAACTTGACGCGGACTCGCAGATCGCGGGCGGCTGCGCGCTGGGGGACGGCTTCGCCTACTCCGGTTCGCGCAGCGGCAAAATTGTGAAGGCCGACATCCGGGCGGGCGTCTTTGCCTGGACCAACCAGGACAGCGAGGCGGAGGTGTTCACCACGCCCGCCGTGGCCGGGGACACCGTGGTGGCCGGGTCCGAGGACGGCTTTGTCATTGCCGTGGACCGCGCCACGGGAAAGCAGCGCTGGCGGGTGGACTCCGGCGGCTATCCCCTGTCCCCCGTGATCGCGGGGGACAAGGTGCTCCTCGCCGCAGACGGCGAACTCATCATGCTGGGGCTGGCCGACGGCGCGAAACTCTGGTCCCTGAAGGTCGCCGACGACATCACCTCCCCCATGCTGCTGGGCGATTTGGTGATTGTGGGCACCGAGGACGGCACCGTGACGGCCTTCGGGGCGGCAAAGTGAGTTTTTTGCGGGGGAGAACGGCCCGTAACGGCGGGCGGGAGAAATGATTTTGGGCGTTTTGACAATGATTGGCGCGGGACTGCTGGCGCTGGGCTGCGTATGCTGGTTTTTCATTCTGGCGGTGGCGCTGTGCAACATGCTGCTGGCGGCGCGGCTGGAGCGGCTGCCCGTTCCGGTGCGGGACGACTGGGCGCGGGTGTCCCTGATCATCCCGGCGTGCAACGAGGGGACGGTGCTGGAGGCGTCGCTGCGCTCGCGCCTGCGGGAGACCTATCCGAACCTGGAGGTCATCCTCGTGAACGACCGCTCCACGGACAACACGGGGGAGGTGGCGGAGGCGCTGGCGCGGACGGACGCCCGGCTGCGGGTGGTGCATGTGCGCGAACTGCCCGACGGCTGGCTGGGCAAGGTGCACGCCCTGCACCAGGGCGTGAAGCACAGCACCGGCGAGTGGATTCTGTTCATGGACGCGGACGTGCACATGGAGCCGGGCACGCTGGCGCGGGTGGTGGGGTGGTGCGACGCGCGGGGGATTGATCACGCCTCGATGCTGCCCCGGCTGGTTCCGTCAAGTTTCGGGCTCGGTGTGATGTACGCGTACATCCTGCGGGTCATGGCGGCGGGCGCGCCCATTCCCCTGGTGGAAAGCCCGAAAACCAAAACGGCGGCGGGTGGCGGCATTTTCAGCCTGTTCCGCCGCGAGGCCTTCGAACGTACCATCGGCATGCCCCGGCTGCGGCTGGAGGTGATTGACGACATGGCCCTGGGGTTCCTGCTGAAGGCCTACGGTGCGCGGGGCACCGTCATCAACGGCGCCTCCGGACTGTCCCTGTCATGGTACCCCTCGGTGCGCGGCATGATGCGCGGCTTCGAAAAGAACGGCTTCGCCGCCGCCGGTTACAGCCTCCCCGTCATGACGGCGGCGTGCGCGTTGCTGGTGCTTGTCGAGTGGGCGCCCTGGCTGTCCCTGGCGCAGTGGGATCTTTTCTGGCTGCGCATGCTGGGCACCGCCGCCCTGGCGGTCCAGCTTTCCGTGCCGGCCGTCATGTGCCGGTGGATGGGCCTGTCGGCGGCCTATTCCCCCTTCTCGCCACTGGCCGCACCGGTGATGGCCTTTTTCATGATGCGCTCCGCCGTGCTCACCCTGCGGCGCGGCGGCATCGAATGGCGCGGCACGAAATACCCGCTGGAGCTGCTGCGCGAATTCCGCCGCAACGGCAAAAACATGCCCCTGCCGCCGGAGGAAGAATGACCATGCCCCGTCTGCTGACAACCGCACTGGTTCTGCTGGCGGCGGTCCCGGCTGTCGCGGAAACGCTGGACATCGCCCCCGTGTGGGCGGGCCATCCCGTGGGCTTCTGCCTTTACACCCACGGCACGGTCCAGTTCGCCGCCTACTACGACGCGGAGCGGCGCATGACCGTGGCGGCGCGCAATTTGGACGAGACCGTGTGGCGCACGGCCATCCTGCCGGAGATGCTGGGCTGGGACAGCCACAATTATGTGACCCTCGCCGTGGACGACGGCGGCTTCATCCACCTGAGCGGGAACATGCACGCCGTGCCGCTGGTCTATTACCGCACCGCGAAACCCCTCGACATCACCACCTTTGAGCGCGCCCCCATGATCGGCAGCCGGGAGGAGCGCTGCACCTATCCGAAGTTTGTCACCGCGCCGGGAATCGGGCTGGTCTTCACCTACCGCGACGGGCGCAGCGGCAACGGCGACCAGATTATGAACGTTTATGACACCGCGTCAAAGACCTGGCGACGGTTGTTGGACACACCCCTCACCTCGGGCGGCGGGCAGATGAACGCGTACCTGTCCACGCCGACGCTTGGCCCGGACGGCCGTTTCCATGTGTGCGGCGTGTGGCGCGACACGCCCGACTGCGCCACGAACCATGACGTGAGCTACGCGCGCAGCGCCGACCTTGTCCGCTGGGAGAACGCGGCGGGACAGCCCGTCCCCCTGCCGATGACCAGCGCCACCATGGACATTGTGGATCCCGTGCCGCCCGGCGGCGGCGTCATCAACGGCGGGGTCGCCCTGGGCTTCGACTCGGAAAAACGGCCCCTCATCGCCTACCACAAGTACGACGAACAGGGATACAGCCAGGCCCACATCGCCCGTTTCCAGGATGGCGCGTGGAAGAAACAGCAGCTCAGCCGCTGGGATTACCGGTGGGCCTTCAGCGGCGGCGGCGCCATCCCCTTTGAAATCAACCTGTCCGCCCCTGCCCCGGCGGGACCGGGAAAGCTGAAAGTGTCCTACCACCACGCCACGCAGGGCGCGGGCGAGTTCATCATCGACGAGGCCACCCTCGCGGTGGTCGGGGCCACAGTTAAAAAGGCCAAACCCGCCGATGCGGCCACCCCGGCGGAGGACGGCCTTCCGGGCATGAAACAACAGCGCGCCGGGGACTCCGGCACGCCCCCCGCCGGCGGCCCCCGTTACTGTCTCCGCTGGGAAACCCTCGGCGCAAACCGTGACAAACCCCGCCCCGGTCCCGTCCCCGCGCCGTCCATGCTGCGCCTCGTCGTCAGCGGGCGGGGGGAGTGACGGGTGCGGCCTGCTTGACGAAAACCCGAAAGCGCGTCTACTCTTAGGACATCATGGAATCTAAATCAGCCTCAGGAGGTTTGGCCCCGGACCAGACCGAAATAATCCTTGAAAGCATTTCCGATGGTGTTTTTACCGTGGATCATGACTGGCTGGTGACCTCCTTCAACCGTGCCGCGGAGGAAATCACCGGAATTCCGCGCGCCGAAGCCGTGGGCAGGCGCTGCTGCGAGGTGTTTCGTGCCAGCATGTGTGAGACCGACTGCGCCCTGCGCCGGACTCTTGACACAGGAACACCCGTGATCAACCGGGCGGCCTACATCGTGAACGCCGCCGGAAAAAACATTCCCGTAAGCGTCTCCACCGCGCTGCTTAGGGATGCGGGCGGCATGGTCATCGGCGGGGTGGAAACATTCCGGGACCTGACGCTCGTGGAGGAGCTGCGCAGGAAAATTGAGGAACGCTATGTGATGGGGGACATGGTCAGCAGGAGCGCCGCCATGCGGCGTCTTTTTGATATCCTGCCCCAAGTGGCAGCAAGCGATGCGCCGGTGGTGATCGAGGGGGAGACCGGCACCGGCAAGGAACTGCTTGCCCGCGCGCTCCACAACCAGGGCCCCAGGAAGAACCGCCCCTTTATTGCCCTCAACTGTGGTGCCCTGCCGGACACGCTGCTTGAGTCCGAATTGTTCGGATACAAGGCGGGAGCCTTCACAGGGGCGGACAGGGACAAGCCGGGGCGTTTCGCCCTGGCTGAGGAGGGCACCCTTTTTCTGGATGAAATCGCCGATGTCAGCCCGGCGTTGCAGGTGCGATTGCTCCGTGTGCTGCAGGAAAAAAGCTACGAGCCCCTGGGGGGGGCGCGGACGGTAAAGGCGGATGTGCGAGTTATCACCGCCACCAACCGGCCTCTTGCGGGGCTTGTGTCGGACGGAACATTCCGCAGGGATCTTTACTACAGGCTCAATGTGGTGCGTCTCGAACTCCCGCCCCTTCGGGAAAGGAGGGAGGATATCCCTCTGTTGGCGGAGCATTTCATCCGCCGCTTCAATCAAACGCAGGGCCGCAGCGTCAACGGTGTGTCCGCCGGAGCCATGGCCCTGCTTATGGCCCACGATTATCCCGGCAACATCCGCGAGTTGGAAAATGTCTTTGAGCACGCCTTTGTCCTTTGTCAGGGAGCAATCATAGGTACCGCCTGCCTGCCCGAGGCGCTAACCGGCAGGCGCACCCATCCCTCCAGTGCGGAATGCGGAGCCTTTGGGGCTGTTATGGGTGCGGCGGGGGCCCGCATGCTCTTGGATGCGCTGGAACAGTGCAATGGCAACCGTAATGAAGCGGCCAAACTGCTGGGAATACACAAGAGCACCTTTTTTCGAAAGGTTCGGGGGCTGGGCCTCACTTTGCCCAAACAAGACGGCCGCTCTGGCCGACTAAAGCGATAGTATAGTCGCATTTTACTACTGTATATGTTATATGGTTGCGATAACGAGACTGTACACCACCCGCTTCATTTAAATGCTATTCTGTAAATAATTGCACCGCAATTGTTTAAGTAATATTTATTCCTCCCATATTCAGTCGGCACGCTTCATGCTTGTACTAGGTCATGAGTCGCATAGATTGGCGCAGATTATGAAAACCGCCCTCACCATTTGGGAAGGCCGTATTTCTCCTGTGTTTGACACAGCGCGGGTGCTTGTGTTGGTCGAAATTGAGGAAGGGAAGGTAACACCCTTGGGGGAGGCGGTGCTGATGGAGGGGTCTGAACGTGAGAAAACGACTCAACTGCATTCGCTGGGGGTGGAGGCGCTGGTGTGCGGTGCTGTTTCAAGACCGCTGGCCGACATGATTATTTCAAGCGGCATACGGTTGCACCCCTTTGTGGCGGGAAAAGTGGAGGAGGTGCTTGAGGCGCTTGCGGCGGACAAAATGCCCGATGCTGTATTCCCCATGCCAGGTTGCGTATGCAGGTTGCGCAGGCGCATGCGGGGTTGCCGGGGCGGACGGCACCATGGGACATCAGGCGGCGGTGGCAACTGGGCATGAAAAACAACACCCCCTTTGGGGCGGATGAAAGGAGACATGAAATGCCAGGAAGAGACGGAACAGGACCAATTGGCAAGGGTGCCATGACGGGGCGTGGCGCAGGACGTTGTGGCGGCGAACGGCGTGGTGGCGGCGGGCGCGGGTGCGGCTTCGGCTTTGGCGGTCGGGGAAGACGCGGCGGTGTCACCGGGGCCGTTCCGGCGGCTGGAAGTCCGCATGACGTGCTGCTCGACGAGGCGGCGGCACTTCAGCGGCGTCTCGATGAGTTGAAGAAGGCAATTGAGGGCGGCAACGGGACCCAGAACACCTGAATTATACCGTACAGAGAGGAAACATGATGATGGAAAATGAATCCGGCCGCCTGCCCATGATTGGCGACAAGGCCCCATCCTTCAAGGCGGAGACAACCCAGGGGGAAATCAGTTTTCCCGAATGCTACAAGGGCAAATGGGTGGTTTTTTTCTCCCACCCCGCAGACTTCACCCCGGTTTGCACCTCCGAGTTCATGACCTTCGCGGCGATGGCCGATGAATTCAGGGCGCTGAACTGCGAGCTTATGGGGTTGTCAATCGACAGCACCTACAGCCACATCGCCTGGCTGCGCACCATCAGGGAGAAGATTGAATACAAGGGGATGAAGAACATAGAGGTTAAGTTCCCCGTCATCAGCGACCTGACCATGGAGGTCTCCCGCGCCTACGGCATGCTGCAACCCGGAGTCAGCACCACCCAGGCCGTGCGATCCGTGTTCATGATCGACCCCGAAGGGGTGGTGCGCGCCTATTTCCACTACCCTTCGAGCAACGGGCGGAACATGGCGGAGATCAAGCGCCTGCTCATCGCGATGCAGCATTCGGATGAGCACAAAATTGCCACGCCGGCGAACTGGGAGCCCGGGGATGATGTGATCGTGCCTCCGCCGGGTTCCTGCGGTGCGGCCAGGGAGCGCACCGAAAACCCCGCCGCCGACACCAGGGTGCTGGACTGGTTCATGACCCTCAAAAAGTGCCCGCACAGCCGCGTCTAATCCTGCGAACGGGGAATTCACCCATGAGACTGGGAATCATCATCACGCAGACCGAATCAGAAACGGTTTTCAACGCCCTTCGCCTCGCCCTGTACAGCCTCGGGCAGGGCGACACCGTGCGGATATTTTTGTCGGGGAAAGGCGTTGATTTTGCCGGCGCCGGCACGGCGCAGTTCGACACGGCCGCGCAGGCGCGGAAAGTGCTTGAGGCGGGGGGGCTCTTTTACGCCTGCGGTTCCTGCCTGAAACTGCGCGGCTTGGAGGGGTCGGAAATATGCCCCCTGTCCACCCTCAGTGACCAGTATGAGATTGTGCGGGACTCGGACAGGCTTGTCACCATTTGAGCACGCCCGCCGCAGGGGCGGTACGGAGAACGGACATGATTGTTGTAACGAGCGCCACGGCGCCCACGCCTGATGCGGAGGTTGATCCCCGCTTTGGCAGGGCGGCGCATTTTATCGCCATGGACACGGATACGGGCGCGTGGACCGCGCATGAAAACTCCCAGAACCTGAACGCCGTCCAGGGGGCGGGCATACAGGCTGCGGAGACTGCGGCGCGGCTGGGTGCGGAGGCAGTTATCACCGGCCACTGCGGTCCCAAGGCCTTCCGGACTCTGGCTGCGGCGGGCATCGCGGTGGTTACCGGTGCATCTGGCACGGTGCGCGGGGCGGTGGCGGCCTATAAGTCGGGCGTTTTGGCCCCCACGAACGCGCCAGACGTGAAGGGCCACTGGGAATGAGCGGGGGCCGTCCATGATAACCACCGTGGCGTCGGGAAAGGGTGGAACGGGAAAAACCACCGTTGCCATAAACCTTGCGCTCGTGATTCAGAGTCCCGTCACCTATGTGGACTGTGATGTGGAGGAGCCCAACGGGCATCTTTTTCTGAAGCCGGTCATCCGGGACACCCGCCCGGTGTGCGTTACCGTGCCCGTGGTGGACGCCGCAGCCTGCACGGGTTGCGGCAAATGCGCCGAATCGTGCCGTTTCAACGCGCTGGCCTGCGTCCGGGGGAGGGTGCTTGTCTTCGCGGAACTATGCCACGGGTGCGGCGGGTGCGTCCTGGCATGCCCAGAAAAGGCGCTTACCGAAACCGGACACCCCATCGGCGTGGTGGAGACCGGGCATGCGGGCGCGGTGAATTTTGTGCAGGGCCGGCTTAATGTCGGCGCTGCGATGTCGCCGCCGCTTATCCGCGCAGCCCGTGCGGCCGCGCCCGGTCGGGGCCGGGTTATTCTTGACGCGCCGCCCGGCACCTCCTGCCCGGTTATCGCCGCCGTGCGGGGCGCGGACTGTGCGGTCCTTGTGACCGAGCCCACGCCCTTTGGGCTGCATGATCTTGCCCTGGCGGTGGAGGCCATGCGCGCCCTCAGTCTTCCCTTTGGCGTGGTGGTCAACCGCGCCGGTTCCGGCGACGACGGCGTTGCCGCCTACTGTGCCCGGGAGGGGATAGAACTACTCATGGAAATACCGGACGACCGGCGCGTCGCCGAAGCCTATTCCCGCGGGGAGACGGCGGTGGCCGCCGTGCCTGGAATGGATAAACTTTTTGTGGAACTGAACCGGCGCGTCACCCGTCTGGCCGGGGGGAAGGGTGCGCAATGAGGGAACTTGTGGTCGTCAGCGGCAAGGGGGGCACGGGAAAGACAAGCATCACAGCGTCGCTTGCGTCGCTTGCGGGCGGCGTTGTGCTTGCGGACTGCGACGTGGATGCGGCGGACCTCCATCTGGTGCTTCGGCCCGAGCCCATTTTTCGCAGGGCGTTCCGCTCCGGCCACAAGGCGCGGGTGAACCGGGACGCCTGCACCGGCTGCGCCATTTGCCTGTCCCTCTGCCGCTACGGGGCGGTTCGGCGGGAAAAGGACGGCGTCCGAGCCGTCTGCATTGTGGACGACACCGCCTGCGAGGGATGCGGCGTGTGCGTGGACCACTGTCCGGCCAATGCAATCAGTTTTGACGAGCAGATCGCCGGGGAATGGTTTGTCTCGGAGACACGGCACGGGCCGATGATCCACGCCCGCCTCGGCATCACCGCCGAAAATTCCGGCAAACTGGTAAGCCTGGTGCGCACCGAGGCGAAGATGCTTGCGGCGCAGCGGAGGCTTGAGCTTGTGCTTATTGACGGACCGCCGGGCATAGGATGCCCGGTCATTGCGTCCATTACCGGCGCGTCTGAAGTCCTGATCGTGGCCGAGCCGACCGTTAGCGGCGCACACGATCTCAGGCGTGTCGCCGAGCTGGCGCGCCATTTCCGTGTGCCCGCGCGGCTGTGCGTAAACAAATGGGACATCAACCCCGGCATGGCCGCATCCATCGAGGGGGAGGCGTCCGCACTGGGCATTGTGTCCGTGGGCCGCATCCGCTACGACACCGCTGTCACCACGGCGCAAATCCGCGGGCTCAGCGTGGTGGAAATGTCTGATACCGGCGCGGCGGCGGACATGAGCGTCCTGTGGGAAAACCTTCAGCCCCTTGCAGGGGCCTAACCGCATCATGCAGAAAACCCAGATCCCGTGGAAATCTCGAAAAAAGCGCTTGACCACTGTGAAAACCCAAGAAACTTGGGCATGCTCGAAACATTCAACGGCCATGCCCGAATCACCGGCCCCTGCGGCGACACCATGGAAATATGGCTTTTCGTCGAAGGTGACTGGGTGCGCCGGGCCTCCTTCATCACCACGGGCTGTGGTCCCTCGCATGCCTGCGGCAGCATGGCCACGGAACTCGCCGCCGGGCGGTCTTGGCGCACAGCCCTTGAGATGACGCAGGAGGACATTCTCGAGGAACTGGAACCCTTTCCGGAGGACCATCGCCACTGCGCGCTGTTGGCCGCCAATGTGATGAACAACGCCGCACAGGATTATCTGGACCGGATGCGGGGCAATGGTTGCGGTGGGGGCGAGTGCGGTGGGGGCGAGTGCGGCGCGCAGGGACGGCTACAGGGGGAAAGCGACCGGGACTACCAAGAGCGGCTGGAACTGGCACACCGGCTTCGCCAAATCAGGCGCATTATCCCCGTGCTGTCCGGCAAGGGCGGCGTGGGCAAAAGCACTGTTGCGGTGAACCTCGCCTCGGCCCTGGCCATGGCAGGGAAACAGGTCGGCCTGCTGGATCTGGATCTGCACGGTCCCAGCATCCCCACCATGCTCGGACTGGCGGGCGCGCGCGCGCCGCACATGGACGGCATGCTGCTGCCGGTGGAGCACCGGGGGCTGAAGGTGATGTCCGTCGCCTTTTTTCTGGAAAACCGGGACGACGCCGTCATCTGGCGGGGACCGATGAAAATGGGGGTGATCAAGCAGTTTCTAAAGGACTGTGAATGGGGCGAACTGGACTACCTTGTCATTGACCTGCCGCCCGGCACGGGTGACGAGCCCCTCTCCCTTTGCCAGCTCATCCAGAATCCCACGGGCGCGGTGGTTGTCACCACACCCCAGGAGGTGTCCGTGGCCGATGTGCGCAGGTCCGTCAACTTCTGCCGCGCCCTGCGCATGCCCGTCCTAGGTGTGGTGGAAAACATGAGCGGTTTCGCCTGCCCCCACTGCGGCGTGGTGGTGGACATTTTCAACACCGGCGGCGGCGAGCGCATGGCCGGCGAGATGGGCGCGCCCTTCCTGGGGCGCATCCCCATTGACCCCCGGGTCGTCGTTTCCGGTGACGCCGGGGAGCCCTGCGCGGGAAGTTTTGTGGACAGTCCCGCGGCCGAAGCCTTTATGGAGGTTGCGCGGCGCGTCATGGCCCTCGACGCCGCGGAAAATAAACAAGAGGAAAAACGAGAGGAGAACAACACAATGAGGATCGCCATACCCGTTGCCGATGGGAAACTGGCCATGCACTTTGGCCACTGCGCCCAGTTTGCGCTGGTGGATGCGGAGCCGGCCCCGGGGCAAATCCTGAAAATGGAGATGGTAGACGCGCCCGCGCACGAGCCCGGCCTGCTGCCCCGCTGGCTCGGCGATAGGGGTGTGAATCTTATCATTGCTGGCGGCATGGGTTCCCGCGCGCAGGGTCTCTTTGCGGAGCGGAACATCCGCGTGGTGACCGGGGCGCCCGCTGATGCGCCGGAGGCGCTGGTGCGGGCCTATTTGGACGGCAGCCTGCAGACCGGCGATAATGCCTGCGATCATTAACCGTCCCCCGCAAAGGATTATCCACCCCGCCATGAAAACCTATCTCGACTGCGTCCCGTGTTTTGTGCGGCAGGCGCTCGACGCTGCGCGCATGGCCGGCGGCGGGCCCGCCATGGAGGAGCAGCTGCTGCGGGAGGTGCTGCGGCGCGCGGCGGAGCTCGACATGGCCGAATGCCCGCCCCGGTTCGCCCAGCACATCCACAGGACGCTCCGCCGCCTGTCCAACAACCCCGACCCCTACGCGGCGGTGAAGAAACAGTTTAATGGCATGATCCTGGGGATGCTTCCCGAACTGCGCGCCAGGGTGCGCGGCGCGGCGGATCCCTTCGACGCGGCGGTGCGCCTTGCCGTGGCGGGCAACATCATTGATTTCGGCCCGAACGGGAGTCTCGTGGAGAAGAATGTCCTGGAGGCGGTCGCGCGGGCGCTGACCGAACCGCTCCATGGCGACATGCGCGCCTTCCGGAGGGCCGTGGAGGACGCCGGAAACATTCTTTACCTGGGGGACAACACCGGCGAAATCGTCTTTGACCGGCTGCTGGTGGAGGAGCTGCTGCCGAAGCCCGTGACCTTCGCCGTGCGCGGCGCGCCGATACTCAACGACGCGACCCTGGAGGATGCGGCGGAGGTGGGGCTGGCCGGGCTCGTCAGGGTCATCGGCAACGGTTCGGACGCGCCGGGCACCCTGCTCGACGAATGCAGCCCCGAGTTTTGCGAAGCGTTCCGCGCGGCGGATCTTGTCATCGCCAAGGGCCAGGGCAACTTTGAAACCCTCTGCGACGAGCCCGCCCCCGTGTGGTTCCTCTTCAAAGCGAAATGCCCCGTGGTGGCGGAGCACGCCGGTGTGCCGCTGGGCACGCACATCCTCGCGCGTACCCCGGCGGGGTGATTGGGGGGTAAGTGAGGTATCATTTCATGGAAGTGGGCGATCACGAATCACATCAAGTAAAGAGGATAAAGCAAACCATGTGAATGTGCGGGAATATGCGTTTAAGCAGATGATTTTTACCTATATTCAGTATATTTTTTGGCGCTACCTCTGACGAGGTGCGGAGGGTATTTTTCACGATTGAGTTCAAGTTTTTGTTTGGCGCAATCAATCGGGTCAAGATTAAATTTGTCTGCGATATTAAATATGTATATTACGATATCACCAATTTCCTGACGCAAATCAGCCATCTTTTTTTCATCAAGCTCCCAACTTTCCTCTTCTTTGAGCCAGAGAAAGATCTCCAACAATTCCGCCGCTTCAACGCTCAGCCCCATCGCCAAGTTTTTGGGCGAATGAAATTTTTCCCACTCCCTCTCCTTCACAAAATTTCGAATCTTTTCTCTAAGTGAATCCATACCTAGATAACGCCTTGCCTTTTCAATTCCTCTTCGATTTTTTGTGCATGCGAATCTTTAAGTTTGGCGTAAGTAACCACAGGAGAATACAATTTTGCAGCATTTGGTCCAATGACCTTGAGGTATTCAAGGTTAAATGGTTCAATTATTTCTTTTAG
>JBHEKP010000296.1:0-10276 GCA_041859375.1 Candidatus Hydrogenedentales bacterium
TATTTCCGCGAGGTGCGGGAGAGCGGCAGGACGCTGGAGCGTCACCACGCCGACCTGAACGCCTGGGGCGTGGGCTGCTACACCTCGCAGGTTCGGATTAAGCAAAAGCACCGCCTGCTGGAAAACGAGCTGTACCAGTTGGAAAAGACGGCGGCCACGGCGGCGCTCGGCAACGCCGCAGCCTGGCCCGCCGCCGCGCTGGCACAGGTAGTTCCCGATTTGCTTGAGGGCGAGTTCCACGACATCCTTCCCGGCTCGTCCATCCAGCCCGTGGAGGAGGCCGCACTGCGCCTCTTCGATCACGGCCTAGAAATCTGCTCGCGCGAGCGGGCGCGGCTGTTTTTCGCGCTGGCGTCGGGCCAGCCCCGCGCCGCCGAGGGCACGGTGCCGGTGCTCGCGTGGAACCCGCACCCCCACAAGGTTGCGGGCGTGTTCGAGTGCGAGTTCAACCTGCCCGACGCGGTCTGGGAGGAGCAGTTCACCGCGCCGGTGGTGCGGCTCAACGGCGCGCCGCTGCCCTGCCAGTGCGAACAGCCCCACGGCAACATCAACCTTGACTGGCGCAAGCGGGTGGTCTTTGAGGCGGAACTCGCGCCCAACAGCGTGAACCGCTTCGACTGCACGCTGGAGCGGGTGCTGCCCGCGCGGCCCGCGCCCGCCCTGAAGGCGGAAAACGGCCGGCTGGTTTTCAGGACGGACACGCTCGACGTGGTCATCAACACGGAAACGGGCCTGATGGACAGGCTGGCCGTGGAAGGGCGCGAATTCCTGAAACCGGAGGCGTTCCTGCCGCTGGTGATGCAGGACGACGCCGACCCGTGGGGCATGCGCTACAACCGCTGGCGCGACATTGCGGGCCGGTTCACCCTGCTCTCCCCGGAAAAGGCGGCGGAGGTGTCCGGCATCGTCAACGACAGCGCCGGGGCCGTCCGGGTCATCGAGGACGGCGAGGTGCGCACGGTGGTGGAGGCGCTCTTCGGGTTCAACGACTCCTTCATCATCCTCACCTACAAGCTGCCGAAGAAGGGAAGCGAGATTGAGGCGCATGTGCGGGTGCACTGGAACGAGAAGGACCGCTGCCTCAAGCTGGCGGTGCCGACCGCGGCGGCGGACGCGGCCTATCTGGGCCAGGTGGCCTTCGGCCGCGACACGCTGCCCGGCGCGGCGCGGGAATGCGCCGCGCAGAAATGGGTGGCCGCCGTGTCCGAGGCGGAGGACAGCGCCGTGGCAATCATCAACGACGGCGTGTACGGCTCCGATTTTGTGGACGGACAAATCCGCCTGACGCTCATGCGCGGGCCTGCCTATTCGGGCCACCCCATCTGGGAGCGCCCCATCACGCCGCAGGACCGTTACACCCCCCGGCAGGACCAGGGCGAGCGGCAGTTCAGGTTCTGGCTGCGCGCGGGCGCGGCTTCGGAAATCATGGAAACCATCGACCGCGCCGCGCTGGTGCGGAACGAGAAGCCCTTTGTGCTTTCCTTCTACCCCACGGGGGCGGGCACCGCACCGCAACTGCCCATGGTCACCCTCGGGGACGACGCGGTGGTGATGAGCGCATTCAAGCGGGCGGAGGACGGGAAGGGGTTCATCATCCGGATCTACGAGCCAACCGGAAAACCCCGGAGCACGCGGATCAGCCTGCCGCCGCTGGGTGTCAGCGCGGATGTGGAACTGGGCGCGTTTGAGATTAAAACGTTCCGCCTCGACCCGGCGGCGAAAACCCTTGTTGAAACGGACCTGATCGAACGCCCGTGCTGAACGGCGGGAAAAGGCGCGCATGAACAACATCCGGCTTGTTGACAATGTGGTCACCTCCGTGGCGGGCGACCAGGAGCGGGAGGCAAAATCCCGGCGTTACAACCTCACCGAGGGGCTGGGCGTGATGGTTTTCATCATGTTCATCCTTTGGGGCGTCGCCTACCCCTTCGGGGTGATGGGTGAAATCAACGGGATTCGCGAAGTTTCCACCTGGATGCTCATTTTGGGGGCCGTCTACATCCTCTTTGTCAGCCCATTCATCCACAAGGACACGCTGTGCACATGGGGGCTGGGCAGTCCCTGGAAACTGCGGGAGATGCTCCGGGAGGGAAGCCCCGCAAAGCGGTTGATGCTTGGGCTGCTGCTGCTGGCGCTCTTTCTGGGATTGAACGCCCTCAATTACCTGAACTGGGGGGAAGTGTCGGAATTCTTCAACTTTGACAAGACCCCCGCGAAGGACTTTGACAAGTCCTTCCCCGGCATCCTTGTGGTGTTCGGCTTCGGCTCCGCGCTTTCCGCGGTGATTGTGCTCTTCGGCATCCGCTATGACAATTTCCTTTCCGCCTTCGCCACGGCCATGAAAATCGCGCTGCCGCTGCTGGCGCTGATCATTCTGGGCGCTGTGGCGCAGCGGGGCGCGCACGCCTTTGACGGGTTCACCTTCCGCAGGTTCTTCACGGGCGCCTTCGGCTACGTTTTCTGGGGTTTTGTGCAGCAGCTCCTCTTCTCCGCCTACATGGGCACGCGGGTGCGCAAGGCCTTCGGTCCCGCCACCGCGCCGGACAACGCAAGGCCAGCCGGAACGCGGCTGCCCGTTGCGCTCCGCTTTGGGGCGGGGTTTGCCCTGGTGGGCGCGCCCCTGTTCTACCTGCCGCTGCTGGCGCACTTCGGCGCTGAAACGATTCCCCTCAAACTCCTGTTCTTCTTTGCCCTGTTCTTCGCGCCCCTGGGCGTCCTTTACGGCCATTATTACGCGGTGGACCGCAAGCGCCTGCTGGTTGCCACGCTCAGCGGAAGCTGTTTCGGACTGATTCACATCAACTCATGGGGCCTGGTGGCGGTCACCTTCCTGCTGGGCGTGTTCCTGAGCTATGTGTTCATGGTGGAGCGCAACCGCAACCTGGTCGCGCTGGGATTCATCCACGGGCTGCTGGGCTCCTCCTTCAGCCTCTTCTTTTCCGACGGCAAATCCGGCGCGCTGGAGGTGGACTACGGTGTGGGCCCCTGGAACGTGGACAACCCCGCGTGGGGTGTCATGTTTGTGCCCGTTGTGTGCATGCTGGCCTACCTGTTCATCATCGGGTGCTATCTGAAAAACGCGCATGAGGAGGCGTGAAATGGACGACAAGGTGCTCCGCGAGTATTTCCGCGCCGACGCCATCGCGGAATCCCTGGGCATGGTCATTCTGGAGGGCGCAAACGGCGGCGCGGTGGTTGAAATGCCCGTGGATGGAAGGCATTTGAACGGCATGGGCCACATCCACGGGGCGTCCCTCTTCGCACTGGGTGATTTCTGCCTCGCGGTGGCGTCCAACTCCCACGGCACCTCGGCGGTGGCCATCCGCTGCGGCATCAGCTACCACCGGCCCGTCACCGCGGGGGAAACACTGCGCGCCACGGCCCGTGAAAAGCATTTTGGCAAGCGCATCGCGGAGTATGAGATAGAGATACGCAACAGCGCCGGGGCCCTGGTCGCCTCGATGCAGGGCATGGTCTTCCGCAAGGGGGACGCCCTGGAGGAAATCATCGCGCGCCGGGAAGGCTGAACCCGGACCGTCAGGGGGCCTTTCTTTTTTCGGCCAGCGCCTTGAGCGGCGCGCACGCCGCCAGCGCCCTTTTCTTGTATGCCGGGAAACCCTCGGCATCGTCCGGAATCCCGTCGAACAGGGCGATGGCGCGGTTCAGCGAATCCGCGTCAAACCAGGCGGCATCGTCATCCAGCCCGAGCCGCACCCCGGCCTTCTTCCTTGCCTCCGAGGCAATCCGGCAATATTCCTGGACGGCGTCCGCGGCCGGTCCGTAGTAGAGCCTGCAGAATTCGCGCGTTGTCATGTCCATGACCAGGTCCGGGTCCCAGGAGAACACCCCAAAAAGATAGGATCGCAACACCCCCAAATCCACCGATTCCGGCGGCGCGCCCCCCGTGCCGCACATCATGTAGACGCCGGCCACATTGTGCTGAATGTAATACAACACCGAAGGCTGAATGGCATCCAGGCAGGGGAAGGGCAGCGAGGGATCGCGGCGGTTGCACAGGAAATCCAACACGTACAATTCCGCGCCCAGCCGGTTCCAGCCGGAAACATCGCCGCCAAACACCGCATTGGAGGTTGCTCCGGGATCATCCGGAGGGAGGGAGAAGTCCGCGTCGGCGCGGGACAGATGCACAATCACGGCGGGATCCGGACGCAGTGACTTGGGCGGCCTGCGCAGTTCCGGCGGCAGCAGCACGTGCACCCGGGGCGGATTGCCGGGGAAACGCCCGGCCAACAGCTGCGCCACGCGGTTTGCCGTGAAAATGACCGCCGCGGAGGGGCTTTCCTCGCGCATGTTCAACGCCACACCGTCCGGGGAGAGCACGGGCGTGAGCCAGTCCATCGCGGAGAGGGACCAGATGCCCGAGCCGGGCGGCCAGGCGGCTTTTTCCCTGCGCGCCAGCGTTTCCCCGTCCCCGTCCTGTCCGGCGGAGATCAATTGTGTGAGCGTCTCCGCCAGCGCCGCCGCCCCCGCCTCGGAACCGTATTCGGCGGCTTGTCCGGAAACGGGGGGGGAGGGGGTGGGGGAGGCCAGTGGAAGCAGATATTCCATGCCCGGCGGCGGCGGGACGAATTGGTCGTCCAGCATCATGCCCCGCCGGTAGGCCAGGGTGTCCCGGCCCCACAACCCGAGAAAACTGTTCTCACGAAAGGCAAAGGGGGGCCGCATCATGACGTCCAGCTTTGGCATGCTGAACCTGGCGTAGGGGACCAGCACGGCATCCGGAGCCAGCCACCGCGCCCCCACCATTTTCTGGAAAAAGACATGGATTCCGCGCATCACCCCCTGATCATCGTTTGCGGCGATGATCAACTGGCGGTTGGCGCCCCTTGCGGCATACTTGGCGGGGGGGATGTAGGTGCGCACCAGGCAGCCCCCTGCGGGTATCTTTTTCTTTTCCTCCGGGCCAAGCAGGTCCTCCGTCAGCACCTCCGCACCCAGCCAGACATTGTACCTTCCCTCGTTTCTTTCGCTGATTTTGATGTCGCGCCTGGTGGATATTTTCCAGCAGGTCTGAAAGGTCCGCGCCGCGTCCATCATGGCGGGGGAGGCGTTGGGGGGGACGACCACATGAAAGTACTCGTAGGTCGTGGCGTCCATCCAGTCGGTGGACGCGACCCCGGGGGTCTGCCCCGAAAGCAGCGCCGCGAGCCCCAGCAAAAAACCGGCAGGGAATGTCATGAGCAGGTTCCTTCTACCATGAAAAGGTACCCTTTTTCCCGGACACTGCGCAAGGAAACGCAGGGCCGCGCGAATTACCGTTTCACCGAGATTTGAAGCGGTTCCTCGATAATGACCCTGCCGCCGGGCGAGGTGAAGGTGATGCGCAGGGACTCCGCCGGCTCCTGCAGGACAAGAAGGGACGGATCAAGGAGCCAGTTGGCGGTGAGGCCCGGCTCCACGGACAGGGGCCTCCCCGGATCCGGGGAAAGCCCCAGGCATTTCCAGGCGGGGGCGGTGCCGGGAATGCGGCGGAATCCGCCGCCGTCCGCACCGCGCGCCTCCAGGGCGGCGGTGTGGCATTTGCCGGAATCCGCTCCCGCGGAATCATGGGGAACCGCCACTTTGGCCGCCACAAGCCCCTTGTTGGTAACGGACAAGCGCCAGGTCCCCCCGCCCGCCGGGAGCAGTTCAACCTGAAGCCCCCCGCTGTGCAGCCGCTGCTGGTAATAGAGCCAGCCGCCCGCAACCACCACCACGGCCACGGCAAGCGCCGTCAGATCCCACAGGCCGAGGGAGGCAAACCGTTTCCGGCCGCGGGGCAAGACGCCCCCGCCGGTGGAGGGGGGGGGAGGCATGGGGGAGGGTGCGTTCCCCCCAGAAGCCTCCCGGTCACCCGTGAGTTCCGAAATGCGCCGGTATTCCCTGGCATACCTGGGCAGCGGCAAGTCAATAAAACCGCCGACATCCCCCGAATTCTCAGCCCGCAGCAGGCGGTTGAGAAAATTGGCTGTTCCCCCGTGTCCCGCCAGTTCCCCCTGGAGGCGGCGGTTTTCATCATTTGCCGCCCGGGCGGAAAGCGCGCCGGACCGCACCTGGTCGGGAAGCCGGCTGCTCTGATGGGTGGCGATGCGCGCCAAATCCGCCGACTGCCCGCACAGCTCCCTGTGCTCTCCGCGCAACCCGGCCAGGGTCTTTTCCGCGAGATTAAGCTGCTCCTGAAAATAGCGCTCCGAAGGGGCCGCCTCCGGCCCGGGGGGCAAATCAGAATCCCGGGGCGGCCTTTCACCCGAGGCAAGCGCCGCGGCCTTCTCCCGCCAGGAAAGCACCATTTGCAGGCGGCGTCCATGGCGGTCCTGGGCGGCGGCGTTAAGCACGGGTTTCCCTGAAGGCCAGCGCCGCCGTCACAAAGTCACGGAACAGGGGCTGCGGCTTGAGGGGTTTGCTCTTGAATTCAGGGTGGAACTGGGAGGCGCAGAACCAGGGATGGCCGGCGAGCTCCATGATTTCCACCAGTTCGTGGTCGCCCTTGGGATGGGTGCCGCTGACGATCATGCCCGCCTTGAGCATGGCGTCCAGGTAACTGTTGTTGAATTCGTAGCGGTGCCGGTGGCGTTCGGAGATGGTTTCCGCGCCGTAGGCCGCGCGGGCGCGGGTGCCCTCCGCAAGATCGCACCGGTACTGCCCGAGCCGCATGGTGCCGCCCATGTCCTTGATGCCGCGCTGCTCGGAAAGCAGGCAGATGACCGGGTGGGGCGTCTGCGGGTTGAACTCCGTTGAGGTGGCGCCCTCGAATCCGGCCACGTGGCGGGCCAGCTCAATCACCGCAATCTGCATGCCCAGGCAGACGCCAAAGTAGGGCACCTGGTTTTCGCGGGCGTATTTCACCGCCATGATCTTTCCCTCGATGCCGCGCGAACCAAAGCCGGGGCCGACCATGATGCCGTCGTAGGGGCGAAGCGCCTCCGCCACGTCCACGCCCTTCTCGAACTGTTCCGAGTCCACCCAGTCCAGCCGCACCCGGCAGTCGTTGTGGATGCCCGCGTGGACAAAGGCCTCATTGATGCTCTTGTAGGCGTCGTCGTGGCCCACATACTTGCCGACCGCCGCGATGCGCACCTCTTTTTTTGCGTTGACCAGGCGGTCCACCATGGCCGTCCAGCCCGTCAGGTCGCCCTCGGGAATGTCCATCCGGAGGTGCTTCAGCACGATGTCGTCCAGCCCCTGCGCCTTGAAGTTGAGGGGGATGGCGTAAATCGGGGAGATGTCCTCGGCGTTGATGATCGCCTCGGTGCGCACGTTGCAGAACAGGGCGATTTTGGCGCGCTGGTCGTCGCCGAGGCGCTTTTTGCCGGTGCGGCAGACAATCACGTCGGGCTGGAGGCCGATGTCGCGCAGGGCGCGCACGCTGTGCTGGGTCGGCTTGGTCTTCAGCTCGCCGGAGGCGTCAATGTAGGGGACCAGGGTGACGTGGACGAAGCAGCAGTTTTCGGGGCCTATGTCAAGGCGGTACTGGCGCAGCGCCTCAAGGAAGGGCTGGCTTTCAATGTCGCCCACGGTGCCGCCGATTTCCACGATGGCCACGTCGATATGCTCCTCCTCGGCGGTGAGCAGGCGGATGCGCGACTTGATCTCGTCGGTGATGTGGGGGATGACCTGCACGGTCTTGCCCAGGAACTCGCCGCGCCGCTCCTTCTGAATCACGGCGTTGTAGACCGCGCCTGTGGTGGCGTTGCTCTTTTGCGAGAGGCGCGCGGAGGTGAAGCGCTCGTAATGGCCGAGATCGAGGTCCGTTTCGGCCCCGTCGTCGGTGACGAACACCTCGCCGTGCTCGTAGGGGTTCATCGTGCCGGGGTCCACGTTGATGTAGGGGTCCAGCTTCATCATCGCGATTTTCAGCCCCCGCGACTCCAGAAGCATGCCCAGGCTGGCCGAGACAATGCCCTTGCCCACGGAAGACACCACACCGCCGGTCGTAAAGACATATTTGGTCATTTTTCTGCTTCCTTCCTCTGTGAGGCCATTATTGCCCGGACCCGTTCAAGATCGGCGGGAACATCCACGCCAATCCCCTGATAATCCGTGTCCACCACGGCGATTTTAAAACCGTTTTCCAAAACGCGCAGCTGCTCCAGCTTTTCCAGCTTTTCCAGGGGCGTCTGGGCCATGCGCGCGTAGCGCAGCAGGAAATCCCGGCGGTACACATACAGGCCCACATGCTGCCAGTAACAGGCCGGGGCGGCGGCCCGGTCCGCCGCGTCGCGGATGTGGGGGATGGGGCTGCGCGAGAAATACAGCGCGTGCCCGTTCCCGTCGCAGACCACCTTCACCACGTTCGGATCGGCGACCAGTTCCGGATCGGTGATCAGGTGCCGCGCCGTGGACATCACCACGTCCGGCTCGTCCAGCAGCGGCCGGATGGCCGCGTCAATGACCGCCGGGTCAATCAGCGCCTCGTCGCCCTGCACGTTCACCACAATCGGCGCGTCGTGCCCCGCCGCCACCTCGGCGATGCGGTCCGTGCCGCTCGGGTGGTCCGGACGGGTCATCACCAGGCGCGCGTTGAAGGGGGCCACCGCCGCCGCCACCGCCGGATCGTCCGCCGCAATCAGCACCTCGTCCACCAGCCGGGCCCGCCGCGCGCGCTCATAGGCGTGCATCACCAGCGGCCGGCCCTCAAGAGGCGCGATAATCTTTCCGGGGAAACGGGTGGAGGCAAAACGGGCGGGAACAACACACAAAATTCGCGGCTTGTCAGTCGCCTTCATACGGTAATCCGCCGTGCAAAAAATCAGCCCAAAAACACAGAATTGCACAGGCTAGAGGGGGGAGGGGTCCCGTTGCTCTAACGGGATTGCATCTTAGCACAGCCGGAGCGGGCCGCGCAATGGAAAAAATTCCGGGGGGCCAAATTTTGCCGGAACAGGCCGTAGTCCCTCCCAAGCCCCAGTCTCCCCATCTGGAAAAAGGCGGCATCGGGGCAAAGTTTGTAATCCGGCCAGTTTTTTGGTATATTTACTGTGTCCCTTGACCCTTGTACGTTTGGCCACTTCCAATCGTCGGGGCGTAGCGCAGCCCGGTTAGCGTACTTGACTGGGGGTCAAGGGGTCGCTGGTTCAAATCCAGTCGCCCCGACCATTTTGTAACCTGCTGAAACGCAAGGACTTGCGTTGCCCGTGGAAACGCCACGGAGCGGCATAAACCAAGGCTTGGTTTTTGGGTATGTACCCAAAACCTTTACCTAGGAGGCCGCACTCTGAAGCGTAAAAAGACCGCCACCATTCCTGCTGTAAAACTTCCCTCCCTGCGATTCCACACCGGTAAAAGGCTTTTCCGCGTCACCCTGTCTGGTAGGGACATCTGGCTTGGATCAGACAAGGCGCAAGCGGAGCGCCGCTACCATGCCGCAATTGCTGAATGGGTTGCCCGTGGCAAGTCACCAGAACCGCCACCAAAAGAAAACATCACCATTGTCGAGATGATTGATCTCTGGCACTCGATGTATGCGGATGCGTTTTACCGCAACAGTCCAGGGTCACTGCAAAGCATCACCGCTGTGCTAAAAGACTTTTCCGGTGTCTACGGGCGCACCTCCGCCGCCACCTTTGGGCCGAAGGCTCTTAAAGCGTATCGGGCTGGCATGTGTGACGGTAAACTGAGCCGCACGACGGTAAACCAAAAGATTAAAGCAATCAGGCGGGTCTTTGTTTGGGCCGCATCCGAAGAACTGATTCCCGTTGACGTTCCGCAATCACTGCAATGCGTCGAGGGACTGCGGGCTGGCCGCGCCCTTGGGGTCAAAGAGCCGCAACCCATACGCGCCGCCAAGTGGGAACACGTCGAGGCGGTACTGCCTTACATGCCCGCGCCCGTGGCGGATCTGATGCGGCTCTGCTGGCACACTGGTGCCCGTATCGGTGAACTTGTGAATCTGAGAGCCTCAGACATTGACAAGTCCGCGCCCATCTGGACCGCGACAATCACCGCGCACAAAACCGCCTACACCGGACGGACCCGCCGCTTGTATTTCGGCAAACAGGCGCAGTCCGTGCTAAAGCCCGCCATGCTGGCCGCACCTTTTGGGCGGGTGCTTTTCAGCCCGTGGGACTCCATCGCGGAGCGGGCGGATGCGGCGCAATCACACCGCCGCGACGATCAGCCGGAAACACCGCGCAAGACTGACCGCACCATCAACGAGGCGTATGACCCCCGCGCCGTGTGCCGTGCCGTAACCCGCGCCATTGAAAAGTGCAACGCGGACCCGAAAAGGGTGGACAAGCCGAAGGTTCCCCACTGGCATCCGCACATGTTGCGCCAT
>JBHEKP010000030.1:0-7644 GCA_041859375.1 Candidatus Hydrogenedentales bacterium
CAGCGGATCCTTCGAGGTGATCAAGCGGTACATCGCCGACGGCATGGGGGTGTCCTTCCTGCCCGAGGCGGTGATTGCGTCCCGCGACCGTAGCCTGGCCGCCGTGGCCATGGAGGGCCTGCCGGAGATAGAGATTGGCGTGATTTGGCGGCGGGGCGCCTATCTGGGCCGGACGGCGCGGGAATTCCTGGCGTTGCTGCGGAAGAGCAAAGGCGCGAAGGATGAATGACCGTCGCAGGGGTGGGAGGATGGACGAGACGGACCCAGTGGACAATATGGACGGGGAAGGAGATGAAGGCTCAACATCCCCCTAAATCCCCCTTCAAAGGGGGACTTAAGAGGGGGCGTCAAAGGGATGTTTTGCGGGATTTGTGTTTTCTGGCGCGGGCCACGGCGACGATGAGAACGAATGCGGGCAGGAATGCCCACACCCATCCGGGCATGGAAACCAGCACAAGCACGGGCACCAACGCCATGCGGATGAGGGCCGCCGCCCAGGGGGTCTGGGCCACCCAGTCGGCCACGGGCGGGCTCAGCCGGTAGTAGGCGTCCACCAGCGCCGTGCCTGCGGCCCCGGCGAGCAGCCGGTCGTCACGGAAAAGGCGAAGCCGGTCAATCTGCGGCGCGAGGGGCGTGCCATAGGCGGCGGTGGCGATAAAGCAGGGGCTGTCGGCCTGGGAAATACCCAGGATGCCCAAGGCGCCCAACACCACCGCGGCGACCCCGCCGTAGAAAATCCAAATGTTGTCATAATCGACATATTCCGGTTCACCCTCACCTTCGCCTTCACCCTCCCCCTCCCCCTCTCCCTCACCTTCGCCTTCGCCTTCACCTTCTCCCTCGCCTTCGCCCTCATAGGCCTTGGCCTGTTCGGCGTACTGTTCGAGGGTTTGCCTCAGCAGCCAGGACATGTTTTCCGCCCCGGCAAAACGCGCGGGGAGAAGGGCGGCCACCAGCAAAAGGCACATGAGGGGGATATGGGAACGCATCACGGAAACTCCTGTAATCCTGAAACTGAAGCACCGGGCACGGCACGTCCACAAGCCACAACTATACTACCACGGAGGGGATGATTTGTAACCACGGAACACATGGAAAGGAGAAAGGGAAGAAGCGGCCGCAAAAGGCACGGTGGAAACAAGAAGAACGGGAAGGAATAGGGAAAAGAAACGAATATAGACAAAAAGATTGGCCGCAAAAGGCACAAGAAACACAAAGGGGAAGGAAGAAAAGAGATTGACCACGGAAGAAACTGAACACACTGAAAGGGAAGGAGGATATTTATTGGGGGTTAGAAATCGACGCCGACGGCGGCGCTTGTGGAGGCGTTCCAGCGGCGGTATCCTGAGAAGACGGGATCGTTCATCCAGTCAAGGCGGAAGTCGAGGCGGAGGTGAAGCCGCCCGGAGAGGGGGATGCGCAGGGTGCTTTCGCCGCGCGCCGTGATGTCATCAACATCATCGAGGGATGGGTACAGGGAGAGGGTGCTGGTGAGTGTGGTGCTGTTTTTGAACCGGGCATAGTGGCGGAGGCCGAGGTGCAGGCCCGGATCGGTGTCGTATTCCACCGCGCCGCCGTCCTCCCAGCGCTCGCGGGCGACAGCAACCCCCAGGTATCCCGCGAACGCGGTGTCGGCGGGGGGGACAAACTGGTGGAACAGGCCGAGGGTGAGCCGCCCGCCGAAATCAAGGGCGCGGTCCGCGTCCCGCCCGAAATCGAGGCGGGCGTAGGGCGCGGCCCAGCGGTCCCCCGCACCCTCCAGAAAGAGGCCGCCCTCCGCGAAGCCCGGAATCTCCCCGTCATCGCCCGGTGCGGCGCGCAATCCAACGCCCCAGTCGAGGCCGTCGCCCCCGCCCACGGCGCCGGCGCGCAGTTCGGGTTCGAGCCGGTCCCGGTCGCCCGCGGCGGCGCGGACGCCCGCCCCGACAGACACGGCGGGGGGCGCGCCGGATTCAGCCGCGGCGGGAATGGGCATGATTTCCCGCACCTCGGCCAGGTCCACGGGGAAGGGGGCCTCTCCGCTGAGGGGGGCCACCATGGTCCTTCCCTCCACGACGACGAAACGCCCGTAGACGGCGGGCTGATCCTTTCGGGAGATGACCTGGTTCTTTTCGGTGGCGAGGCTTTTGACGGTGTCGAGGGGGGTCATCATCTGCCCGGAGAGCTGGGTGCGGAAGACAAGGGTGCCCGCCACGGCGCGCACCAGCGTGCCGGAGAGGGTTTCCCCGTTGTTGAGCACCGCGATGTCGGCGGCGGCCTGGCGGCAAAGCAACAGCGCCGCTATGAGCAGCACAACCCGTTTCATGCTATAGTGATCGTACCGCCCCGGCGGGGCGCTTGTAAACAATTCCGGCAAAAATGCCCGCCCCGGTTGCGGCGGATTCCGGTTTGGGGGTACCCTTTCCGGCACGGTTTGCGGCAAAAAAGGCAGGAAGAACATGAGCAAAAACATATGTCTGGCGGCGCTTTGCGCCGCGGTGATCGCGGTGGCGGGGTGCATACCGACGGAAACGCCCGCGCCCAAGGCGGAGCCGAAACCCCTTGCGGGCCCCGGGGCGGCGGACACCGGGACCAAGCCGGAAACAAAGCCGGTGGACACGGTTTCCCAGACCACGCCGGAGGGCGCGGTCCGGTCCACGCTGAAGGTGGACCCCACCGCCAAGCCGAACACCAGCGTGAAGGTGACCCCGCGCGCCGAAGGCGGCTTCGACGTGGAGGGCACCTTCAACCTGCGGGCGGTGCTGGCGCCGGAGACGCCGGGCAAATGGCGTCTGAAGGGGGAATTCTCCATGCGCGAAACGGATTTGGCGGTGGGCGAGCCCATGGTGGCCCCCGTTCAGGACGTCACCCTCGGCGGGGGGATGCAGGCGGTTTCGGGGGACGGCACGTCGTTCATGATTGTGATCCCCGTGCGGCCGCCCGCCGCGCAGGCGCCGGAGACGGACCCGGTGCGGCCCCTGCCGCTGGACTTCGCCTTTGACGCGCCGGAAGGCGCGCATTTCAACATCACCTACGCCCAGATGCCCCAATAGGGGGCGTTGCGCAAGAGGCGGGGCAACGGGGCGGGCAACGCCCGGAGCATTCCCCGAACCGGACAGGAATCCACCGTGACAGAAAGCGACGACAACACCCCGCTGAAGGCCCCGAAACTGCGCGAGCTGTGCCAGAAGTACAACATCCGCTTCAAGAAGGGGCTGGGCCAGAACCTGCTGCTGGACGACAACATCAACGCGATCATGGTGGAGGCCGCGGGGCTGACCCGGGAGGATCGGGTGGTGGAGGTGGGTCCGGGGCTGGGGGCGCTGACGCGGCGGCTCTGCCGCAAGGCGGGGCAGCTTCTTTCGGTGGAGATTGACGCGTCGTTCATGCCCTGCCTGGAGGACCAGTTCGGGGCGATGCCGAACGTGCGCCTGTTCCGGGGCGACATCCTCAACCACAGCCTTGTGGAACTGGTGAACGAGTACATTCCGGGGGACGGCCCCCTGAAGATGGTGGCAAACCTTCCCTATTACATCACCACGCCGATTCTGTTCCATTTCCTGGACGCGCCGATTCATTTCCGGCGGCTGGTGGTGATGCTCCAGCTTGAGGTGGGCGAGCGGCTGGTGGCGGCGGTGGGCACTGCGGAATACGGCGTGCTGACGGTGGCGGGGCACCTGCACGGCACGGTGGACCTGGTGCACCGCGTGCCCGCGTCCTGCTTTCTGCCCCGGCCGCAGGTGGACAGCTGCATAGTGCGGTTCCGCTGCCCGGAGACCCCGGCGCTGCCGGGGCCGGAGATGCGCTTTGTGATGAAGGTGGTGCGGGCGGCGTTCAGCCAGCGGCGCAAGACGCTGCGCAACGCGCTGACCAACTCGGGCGCCTTCGGCGCGCCGAAGGAGGCGGTGCTGGACGCGCTGGACACGGTGGGGATAGACCCCGGCCGGCGCGCCCAGACGGTGGCCCCCGGCGAATTCATCCGGCTGGCGGCGGCCATCCGGGAGCGGATTCCGGCGGCCCCGGCGGCGGAGCCGGAGGGGCGGGACGGGGAATAGGCGGACGGTGGTGTTGTTTTTCTTGTTTGGGAGACGCACATGGACAAGCCCCTTGCAGACAAACGGATAGTGGTTGTGGACGACGACGCGGACATGCGCGCCGCGATCCGCGTGGTGCTCGCAGCGGCGGGCTGCGCCGTGGAGGAGGCGTCGAACGGCGAGGACGGGCTGCTGCTGGCGCAGAAGAGCCGCCCCGACGCGGTGCTGGCCGACCTGATGATGGAGGAAATCAACTCCGGCTGCGACCTCGCGCGCGCCCTGCGCGACGGGGGCTACACGGGGGTGATCCTCCTGCTGAGCACGGCGGGCGAGCCCGTGAGCCGCAACATCGAGCCCGGCGCCTACGGGCTGGACGGCATCCTGCAGAAGCCGGTGCCGCCCGCGGCGCTGCTGGACGCGCTGCGCGCGCGGCTCGGGTAAGGGGGGCGCATGGCGGCGCGCCCGGTCCCGCTCGACCTGCCCGGCAGGTGCGGCGGACTGCGCGTTTGGGACTACGGGGGCGACGGCCCCCCCCTGCTGCTCTGCCACTGTGCGGGCACGTGCGGCCGGATTTGGGAACCGGTCATTACCCGGCTGCAACACCCCTTCCGCGCGCTGGCGCTGGATTTCCGCGGCCACGGCGACTCGGCCAAGCCGGAGGACCGGCACTGCTACCGCTGGGAGGGCTTCGCGGAGGACGTGCTGGATGCGGCGGAGGCGCTGCGCCTGGGACCGGAGGCCTTTGCGGCGGGCCATTCCGGGGGCGGGGTGGCGGTGACGCTGGCGCGCATGGCGCGTCCGGACCTTTTCGGGGGCATCGCGCTGGTGGACGCCATTCTGGCCCCTTCCTGGTTTTTCCCCGAGGCAAGCCCGCTGGCGGCGGGCGCGCGGAGGCGGAAGCACGCCTTCGCGAGCCGCGCGGAGGCGCGGCAGCGGCTGCACCACAAGTACCCCCACGACCTGTGGCACGGCGAGGCCTTTGAGGCCTACCTGGACCACGGGTTTGACGCGCTTCCCGGCGGCGGAGTGGCGCTGAAATGCCCCGGCCGCATCGAGGCGCTGTTTTACGAGGCGGGCTCCACGGAGGGGATTTTGAACCGGCTGGAGACGCTGGCCCTGCCGCTGCTGCTGGTCACCGGCGCGAACAGCTACATGAGGGAGCACGTGGCCGGCCAGCACCGGCTCGCGCCGGAGGGGTCACGGATGGAGGTGCTGCCGGACACGGGCCATTTCCCGCCGCAGGAGCAGCCCGACGCGGTGGCGCGGCTGTTTGACGGCTGGTTCGGCGCTTAATCAGGGGGCGGGCGGCGCGCCGCCGGACACGCGCAGCAGGATGTCCAGCGCGAAGGCGGCGGCCCGGTCCACGGACTCCTCATCCACTTCGGAGAGGCTGTCGGTGAACCAGTTCCAGTGGGCGGGCACGCCGTTTTCCCCAAGACCCACCAGGCTGATTGCGCTCATTCCGCGGGTGAGGGGCATGTAGGCGGCGGTCTCCACGGCGCGCAGGGCCGCCGGATCGAAGCCGAAAGCCGCCGCCCCGGCCCGCGCCGCGGCCACCAGTTCGCCGCCGCAGGCCACCGGGGCGAGGATGCCCTCGGAGGTGGTGTATTTCAGCGCGCCCGCGCCGACGCACTCGATGTTGATGAAATGGACCATCCCCCGGGATTCGGCGAGACCGGCGGCCAGTTCGCGCATGCCCGCCATGCGCCGCTCGTGCGCGCCGGTGGCGGCAAGCCACACGTCGGCGTTTTCCGGGGCGGTGTCGCGCAGAAGCGCGGCCAGGCGCAGCAGGGCGGCGACACCGGAGGCGTTGCAGTTCGCGCCGCGCACCTCGCCGCGCCGGAACGCGCCGATGAAATGGACCACCGCGCCGAAGAGGAGCACGGCGGCGGCGGCCCAGCGCACGGCGGCGACGGCGGGGTTGGCCGCGCCGTTCCACGCGAGCACGGCGCCGGCCAGGCAGGACGCGGTGACCGTGAGCATGGCGGCGGCGAGGGCAAGGTGGAGCCAGCGCATCCGCGCGGCCACATGGGGCGCGGTGAGGGGGCTTGCGGTGCCGCTGTCGTAGTGGGCGGTGACCACGATGAGCATGGAGGGCTTTTTCGCGAAATGGCGGCCGATCACGTTTGCCGACTCGAAGCGCGGCAGAAGGCGGGAAAGGACCGGACGGCCCAGGTACTCGGCAGTGTAGGCGGCGCACACGGCGGCGGCGTAGAAGAAGGCCGCGAGGGGCCACCAGTGGGCGGCGAGGGCCACCACCATGAACTCGGCCAGGCAGGACGCGGTGACATAGTCCTGGTTGTCAACGGCCTGGAAGGGTTCGATGCCCGCATCGTCCAGCTCCTCCCGGAGGCGCCTGTGGATGTAGCGGGCCGCCTCGCGCTCCCCGTCGGTCTGGGTGATCCGGTGGGCCAGGCTGCCCGCCAGAAAGCGAATGTCGTCCCTGATTTGCTGAATGCCCATTGCGCCGCCCTTGTCCTGCGGGACAAGTATCCAAATTTTCATCGCGGAAGGCAATTGTGGCATGATGGGCCGTCGCCCGATTTTATTGTTTCCGGGCGTTTCCGCGTTCCGGGCGCGGCCTTTGGACCGGCCCGCACACCCCAAAGGACCATGATCATGGAAGTTCCCGCGTTTGTGAGGGGAGCCATCGCCCCCACCTTCACCGTGTTCACCCAGGACGGCGCGATTGACGAGCGCGGCCAGCGCAATTTCCTGGATTTCCTGCTCCAGTCGGGGGCGATCACCACGTATTTCGTCCGCTCCGGCATGGGCCTGATGTACACCTACAGCATGGACGACACGAGGCAGATGGCGCGGATCGCCTGCGGCCACCTGAAGGGAAAGGCGGCGGTGCTGGTGGGCGCCAGCGGCATCTGGGACCGGAACCCCGACAAGCTGCCCGATCAGGACACATACATCCGCGAGGGCATCGAACTGGGCAATTACGCGCTGGAACAGGGCGCGGACGGCGTGGTCTACACCGTGCCCGAAGGTTTGAAGCCGCTGGACGGCGAGACCATTGAAGACCTGCTGAAGCGCTATTTCTCCACGATTTGCGCCGCGGTGCCCGGCCCGGTGTTCATTTACCAGCCGCCGGGCACGCGGAAGGACTACGAGCTTTCGCCGGAAATGCTCGGCTGGATGGCGGACATTGACAACCTGCTCGGCGCGAAAGTGTCCACGGCGGACGCCTTCTACGTGTACGAGCTGCTGCGCGGGGTGCGCGGCAAAAAGTTCGGCTTCATTGCGGGCAACGAGACGGCGTTTTACGCCGCGCTCAGCGCGGGCGCGCGCGCCTGCATCGGCCAGGGCACCACGGTGAACCCGCAGATGTTCCGGCACATGGTGGACGCCTGCGACCGGGGCGACTGGCAGGGGGTGATGGACGGCCAGGACGGTGTGAACACCCTGCTCAAGCACAGCCCGAACCCCGTGGACTTCATGAAGATGTACGCCACGGAGCAGGGCTTCGACACGCCCCTCTTTGACCGGTCGCAGAAGAGCAACCCCTACATGTCCGACCGGGTGCAGATCACCCGCGAGGAATATGACCGGTTCAAGCCGATATTCGAGCGGGAAATCGCCAAATTCAGCTAAACCAAAAAATTTAACCACGGAACACACTGAC
>JBHEKP010000368.1:0-13544 GCA_041859375.1 Candidatus Hydrogenedentales bacterium
AAACACTGCCAGCAGCAGCCTGCGGCGGCTGCGCCGCCAGGGATAATCCCTGCGCTTTGCCTCCATCATGTGACAGGCACCTCCGCCAATGATTCTCCGCCACAGGACCGCCCCGCATCAACCCGCCGCCGGCGCGCGTCCGTAAATTGAAAAAAGCGCCCCCTGTTTGCTATAATTTTACACACAATGGCGGTGTAGCTCAGTTGGTTAGAGCAGTGGAATCATAATCCACGTGTCCGCGGTTCGAATCCGTGCACCGCTACCATTTATAAATCCTTGACGCGCACTTAGTTGCGCGTTTTTTTTATTGCGCTTTTATTTTATACTTGCACCACTCTTAGTGGTGTAATGTGCCCAAAAAATTCGCCTAAACCTCCGGAGTTTCTGGCATGCTGACACTCTACAGGCGTGAAAAAAATAGTGCATGGTGCCAGCAGGTGACCCTCCTCTATCCTGCATTCCTTCTGCTGTGCGAGTTTGTGGAGCACCTCGCCCAGATGACGGCGCAAATTCCCGTACAGCAGCTTCTTGCGGCGCTTCGGGATGAATACCACATGGTATTTGCACTCCCATTTCGTATGACTTAAACTCTCGCACGTGTCCAGCGCGGAACTCCTTTCGTGTGTTTTGGCGGCTCACGAGCAAGAGTCTCCGCGATGGACTCCCGCAAATGTCAAACTGCCACTGCCGCCCCGGCAGAGCCGGGGGAACTCCCATATTGGGTTAGTAGACCGTGCCAAAAGACAAAAAGGACTCTTAATATGAAATGGATTTTGGCATGGACTGCCATACTCGCTGTCGCGTTCGTCACTGGAAGCGCCATGGCAGATGAAGAACAGGCGGTGCCGGGGACAAAACCCGCAAAAGCCCTGGTGTACAAAACCATCGGCGACGTCAAGCTGCAACTGCATGTTTTTGTCCCCCCGGACGGCACGCCTGCAAACGTGCCCGCCATTGTATTCTTCTTCGGCGGCGGGTGGACAGGCGGAAATCCGACACAGTTCTATGAACAGTGCAAGTACTTTGCTGCGCGCGGAATGGTGGCGATCTCGGCTGAGTATCGTATCAAGAGTTTGCACGGCACGTCGGCCGTCGAATGCGTGAAGGACGGGAAGAGCGCGATCCGCTGGGTACGCGCGCATGCCGCCGAACTCGGCGTGGACCCTGCGAAGATCGTTGCGGGCGGCGGGTCTGCGGGAGGCCATGTCGCCGCGTGCACGGGCGTGATCGAGGGATTCGAAGACGAGAACGACAACCACACAGTTTCTTCACGTCCCGCAGCGCTCGTCTTGTTCAATCCCGTCCTGGAAATACCAGAGAATAGCCGCTTCGCGGACCGCTTCCAGGGCCACCAAAAGGAGCTCTCACCGCTCGGTCATGCGGCCAAGGGATGTCCCCCCATGATCGTTTTCCATGGGACCGCGGACACCACGGTGCCATTCGCCAGCGTGGAGCGGTTCCGCGACAAGATGAAGGAAGCGGGCAACATCTGCGAGATCGTCCCGTTCAAAGGCGAGAAACACGGATTCTTCAACTTCTCAAGAAACCGAAATGCCTTCGATGCGACAATGGCTGCGGCCGACGCGTTTCTCGTCGCGCAGGGCATATTGAAACCCGCAGCGCCGGAAAACTCTGCGGAGAAAAAGCGTCCGTGAATCGGGATGGCGGTCCATCGAGGTTGCCGGGCATCTCCAGCTCGACATGATCAACCTTGAACTGCTAGCCATAGCAGGCATGGGTTGCCGCTTTATATAGACTGTATATTCATTCTTGGGCAGTAACCCGAATCCGTGCACCGCTACCAGGAATCATTGAAACGGTTTGGGTGTTTTTCCAATTGAACCGTTTTTTTTTCTTGTGGAGCCAAAGGGGTGCCGCGGGTGACGCCCTCCACGTCCCCACAATGAGCGGGGAAACCTTTTTCAACCTATTGGGGCACATGGGCATGGAACGTTTTGAATGGAGCCAAAACCTTTCCATAGGGGATGAGTTGATTGACGGGCAGCACAGGGTATGGATCGAGAAGCTTAATGATTTGTCCAACGCCATTGATTCGCGACGCGGCGGGGACGAAATTTTCGATCTTCTGAAATTCATGGTTGACTATGTGGAATCGCATTTTTTAGCCGAAGAGCAGTACATGGCCGGGCAGAATTATCCCGGGCTTGAACGGCACAAACTGGAGCATTCGGCATTTTGCCGCATGTTGTCGGACCTGCTTGCGCTGGACCGGACCCGGCCAGGTGCGATAGAAACCATTGCCAGTTCAATAAACAATTTCCAAATTGTCTGGCTGAAGCATCACATAACCCGCACGGACGGGTTGTTTGGCGAGTTTCTCCGGAAAAAGGGGGGATCTTTTCCGGGCCTTCCTTCCTGACAAAGCGTTCCGCGGCACTCCGGCCTTGACAACAACCTGTTCCAGGCCAGTCCGTCCGCCCCGCCACAGCGGCTTTTGGCAACGTCATGCCCGCGCAAACGCCTGAAACCAACAACCCGCATCGCGGGTCCAACAAACGGGTTTGCCTGCGCGGCAGGCAAAGGACGATTGGGATGGTCGGGCCGCCGTCCTCTTCAATGAACATTGAGGAGACCACCCAATGTCCAGTGTCACCCCTGTTTCCCCCCATGATCAAACCAGTGCGGCGGCGGTGTTTCTGCGCATTTTTTGGATGATTCTCGGCAACATGGTGCTGGGACTTTCCGCCCTTGTCATCGCTGGGGGGGCGTCCACCCCCGGCGCGGCGGATGCGGTTTTCTGGGGTACCGTCCCGTTGCTGATTGCCGCCCGCCGCGTGGACATTCTCCGGCATGGGGGAAAAACCGCCTCGGGCGAACCGGCCACAATGTCCCACTGGCGGCGTCATGCCGTTCTGCTTTTGGCCTGCGCGGCGGTCCTGTGGGCGGCGGCGCGCGGCGCGGCATATTTGATGAACTGACGCGGGCGCACCGTGCGGCGGGGGGGCGGCGCTTAATTTGCGCTGTCGAACCCCGCCACCACGGTGCCAAGCAGCACCGCCATCGCCTTTGTGACAGGACCATCTCCGGGATATTTGGAAAACTCGCAGTGCCCGTCCATAAATAGGACGTTGCAGCCGCCGGGAACATGGTTGAAGGATTTGACGCCCTCGCCCGTGCCAAGGAGATCGCACATGATCGCCAGGCCGCTTTGCGCCACGTCGGCCGTCGCGGGGTTGTTGATGTCGGTGACCAGGAAGCGCTCGACACCCTCGCGCAGCCGGTAAACCGTGCCCCCGCCGCCGTTGCCGTTGGGCGGAACGACCGCATGATCGCTGTCCATCGCCTTGAAGGCGTTCTGGCGCGCCGTCTCTGATGCGGGATCGAGGAGGGAACCCACCAGCCCCGGCAGCACCGCCTCCAGCAACTGCGCCGGCTGCACGGGCACCTCCGTCGTGTTCAGCACGTTCATTGTGGCCGCATCCAACCCGGGAAAAGCCAGGGGCACCACCGAGGAGAGGGTGGGCGCGCAGTCGCCCAAAAGCGCCTCATATTCCGGCACGCCGTCAATCCGGTCAAAGACCCAGCCAAAATACATGTACGATTTCTGCATCATGTGGGAACGGGACACAATCCAGGGTTCCCCCTTCCGGTAGGTTTTCCCGTCCTTGCCCGGCCCCCAGGATTGGTCCCCCGGATTGTCGCAGCAGTACAGCATGGACGCCCTGTCGGTGGCGTCGGAGGGGCAGATGATGATTGCGGGCTCGTTGAGGTATTCGGGGAAGATCGTGCGGGGCTCGGGGGCCATGGCCGTGTAGGGCCAGGCGGCGTTCGGGGGAAACGCGCCCCCCGCCTCCCCGGCGTACATTTTGTAAACCAGCCCCCACTGCTTCAGGTTGCCCTGGCAGCTTGCGCGCCGCGCCGCCTCGCGCGCCCGCGCCAGCGCGGGCAGAAGGATTGCCGCCAGGATGCCTATGATGGCGATGACCACCAGCAGTTCAATCAGCGTAAAACCACGCCTGCCCATGCCCCACCCTCCGGTTTGGCAGAAATAAATCAGCCGGTTGCGCACATTTTAACCGAAAATCAGTCTAAACCACCCTCCCGAAAAACACAAGGCCCGACCGCCGCCCGCTAGACTGTGTTCCGGCGGGTGTTGCGATTCCACCCTTGAGGCCATACCATTATAGTAACGTTGCACGAACAGAAAGGAACCGCAAATGAACAAGGCCGCCGCGTTGAAAATCGTCAATCCAATCATTGCCGTGCTGTTCATCAGCCAGGCGTCCACCGGCATTTTCCACAAGGCCGTTTCCCATGAGCTGTTCGAGCTGCTCCATGAAAAAGGGGGCTATCTTCTCGCCGCGGGAATCGTCCTCCACATCGCGCTGAACTGGGGGTGGATCAAAAACAGCCTGCGGGGCAGGGGCGCAAATCAGGGATGATGCCCCCCCGCCGCCCCGGTGCTTAAAAAAACACACGAACCAAAAAACAACAAGGGAATCAACACAAGCGACACCATGCCGATCCAATAGTAGATATTTTCGTCCATGAGCGCCCGGGCAATTTTTCGGAGAAGGGAAACCGCCGCATAAACGGCAAACAGAAGAAACACCACGGCGGCCGCCAAAAAATAGTATCCATGATAGTAATATGAACCGGAAGAGAAAGAAAAAGGGGATCCAACGGAAAATATCTCCGCGAACACGAACAGCCCAATCCCGGCAAAACATATACACAAAAAAATAAATATGACCAGTCCGTCCCATGCCCCCTTCAGACATCCCCCGACGGGCTCTTTTTCTTTCATTGCGCTCATCCCTTGCTAATCCAACGTTCCCACACCTTCAACTGCCCAAAATAATACCACAATGCAAGGCAATCACCCCTTTCATCAAAAACACGCCCACTCCAATCATTCCGCATCCCTGGCCCCCTTTCCGCGAAACCATGCGCGAACACCAATCAGCAGAAGGCCCGCAAGGCATATCCACTGAAACATTGTCAGCAGCCCCCCGTCCCCCGGCCTCAAAAATTCCCCAAAGAACCGGAAAACAAAATACGCCGACAGAAAGCCCGACATCAGGGAGCCGGGACGGGCGACGGGCATTCTGTGCTGAACCACAACAAACGCAAAAAGAAAAAACAACGCCTCGTAAAGCTGCGTGGGGTGGCGCGCGATGCCGTCACCAAAGTCCACACCCCAGCCGCACCCGCAGGGCCTGCCATAGCAACACCCGGACAAAAAGCATCCAATACGTCCGACCGCCAACCCGAGCGCCACCCCGGGAACCAGCACGTTTCCGAACCGGCCGGTTATGCCCAGCCGGCGTTTTACCCACCACACGCCAAGCATTGCGCCCACAAATCCCCCCACAATGGTCCGCCCCGACAAAAACAGCCCCAAGCTCCACCCGGCCATGGGAACTGTGGACAAAGCCACAACCCATGCCGGAAGCTTCGCCCCAAGAACGCCGCCAAAAAGCGCCGCAAGAACAACGGGGAAAATCTGTCCGGTGTTCGCCCCGCTTTTCCTCGCGTTATGGCGGCACACGGCAAACCCCGCGGCAAAGGCAAAAAACATCAACACAGAATACGCCGGAACAGCCAGGGGGCCGAGGGTGAACCACGGGCACACCCCCCATCCCTCCGGCCTGACATGCGCCGCCTCCATCATCCGTCCCCGCCGCCGCGCGCGGCGCGAATGCGCGGAAAAAAGCGGGGCGTTATTGCTGCGTACTTCCCATATGCGCCGCCAAACCTATCCGCGAGCGCCTTCTCCTCAAGCCCCGCGCGGTACATCATCGCGGGGACAAAGACAAACAGGGTCCCCAACGCGGCCAGCCAGTTTGCATAGGCAGCCGAGGCGCCCAGAAAAATCCAGATTAACGAGGCGTAAAGCGGGTGCCGCACAAAGCGGTAGGGGCCTCCCGTCACCAGAAAATGATCCTCATAAACCCGGACATGGTCCGACCAGTTGGCCCGCAGACTCATGCGCCCCCATAAATTGAACGCGGCACCCGCAAGCATGATCAACGAACCCGTCCCGCGAAAGATCAGCACAAACGGATGCGCCGGCATGGAAACCGTCCCCACGCGCAACCGGATGGTCAGAAACAGCAGAACCGCGAAAAACACCATGCTGAACGTGGCCACCGGGCTGCGTTGCTCCCGAAAACTGCGTTTGGCGCGGCCAGCGATGAAATTCGAGAGCACCGCCATGGCCACCCCCACAACACAGGCAACGGAAACAAGATCCACCGCCATATTAAAAACCATGAACGGCGCCCCTTTTCCTGTGGATGGTGTTGTACGCCGAAAACGGGATTTTCCGCCCGTCCGGCTGGACGACATGGGCGCACTCCCTCCCCGCACGGTCAAGATCAAAATTGCGCGCGTCAAGAAAACTAACGATGGTGACATGGAAGAAACGATCCTGGACAATCCGGGAACGCTCCCCCACATCAAGGTCAAAAAGGTTGTCAGGCAGCCTTGCGGCCAGCTCCCCCAGCAGGGAGGAGGCGCGGCAGGCGCACATGCCCGCCGCCATTGTTTTTATCTCCTCGATGGACATGGTCAACGGATTGCCCTGAATCACCCCGGCCAGTTCGGGGGGGACGGGCCTCCACAATCCGTCAACCTTTTCCAGATACGCCATGGAGGCAAGCCCGCAGGAAAGGGGAAGAAAGTCCCCCGCACGCAAAAGTTCGGGGGCCTGACGCTCCAGTTCGCGGACAACAAGCGTTTGAGTGACCCGGTCCAGGGCGGGTTCAGTAAACGTGGTGCGCCCGAAAGCGGCCTCGCACTGAAAATTCAGCCCCCTCACCGCCGGGTGATCCAGCGCGAAACGGAGCAGGCCGCCGATCTGGTCCGTGTTCACACCGTTCCGCAGCGTGGCAACCAGTGTGACCGGAACACCATGCCGCGCAAGAAGCTCAAGCGCCCTCATCTTTTCCGCAAGCACCCCCCGGCCCCGCAGAATTTCATTTGCCGCATCATCCAATCCGTCAAACTGAAGGTGCACCTCGAAACCGCGGCCCAATGACTCCAGATCTGCGCAGGAAAGACGCCCGTCCGCAATCGCCAGTCCGTTGGTGTTCAGCATGACATACCGGAAGGGGCGCGCCATGGCCGCGCGCAGGATGTCCATAAGCCGCGGATGGCATGCCGGCTCGCCGCCGCTAATCTGAACAATATCCGGCTTCCCGTTCGCGGACGAGACGCACGCATCCAGCATCGCCTCCGCCACGTCCACCGGCAAATGCCCCCCGCGGCCGGAATCGGCGAAGCATACCGGGCAGCCCAGATCGCACTCCTGCGTTATCTCCACAAGCGCTATGCAGCTCTTTTGGCGGTGGTTTGGGCACAACCCGCAGTCAAACGGGCAGCCCTTCTCCTCCCCCGTCTGAAACGCCTCCGGGGGCCGGTTCGGACGGCGCATGCCCTCCCAACGAAGATACAGCGCGGCATCGTGCTCCACCACGGAAGACACCCCCCCGCAGGTTTCGCAATGCAGCCGGTAAACCAGCGCGCCCGCCCTTTCAACAATTTCCGCCGGCCCCACGGCATCGCAGGAGGCGCAATAACCCGTTGTCTCACGTGGCCGCATGGTTTCCTCTTTTCTCTCCCTGTTTTCCTTACACATCAGACCCGCAAAGGATATCCTATATAATGCCCCTCGATGCAACGGATAGAGCGTCACACTCCCGTTCATCAGAAAGGGATCGTTCCTGTGAGCCTGTCTACCCGCTTGATTATGCCGACCTTGATTCTTTTTCTGTCCGGCGCGCATGTTTTCTGCATGGCGGCGGAAAGGCCCAAACCGGCGCGGGAGGCGGATGATCCCGCCTTCGCCCCCGTGGAGGAGGATCCCGCCCTTCCCCGCATCCTGCTCATCGGCGACTCCATCTCCATCGGGTACACCCCACCGGTTCGCGAAATGCTGAAGGGAAAGGCAAACGTGCTGCGCATTCCGGAAAACGGCGCCAGCACAATCAAGGGGCTGGAGAAGCTGGACGAATGGCTCGGTGAGCAAAAGTGGGACGTGATCCATTTCAACTGGGGGCTGCACGACCTGCGCCGCGACGGGCCGGGCGGACGCAAATCGGCGGAACCCATGACCACCCCGGCGGTGTACGAGGCCAACCTGCGCCAACTGACGGCGCGGCTGCGGCGGACCGGCGCGCGGCTGGTGTGGGCCTCCACAACCACGGTGCCGGAGGGCGAACCCCGGCGGAGGGTGGAGGATCTGGCGGTGTACAACGCCGCCGCGCTGCGGGTGATGGAGGAGAACAGAATTCCCGTGGACGACCTCTGCGCCGTTTCCGCGAACCAGTGCCGCGATCTTCATGCCTCTCCCGGGAATGTGCATTACACCCCGGAGGGCAGCCGGGTGCTGGCGCGCGCGGTGGCGGAATGCCTCACGGGCCAGCTTGAAGCGTTGAAGGGGCATGATGAAACCCATGCGCTGCCGAAGCTCCGGGTGCGTTCCGTGCAGATGCCCGTGACGGACTCGCTGGAAACCAACCTGCGGCGCATTGAAAAGGGGATTGACGAGGCCGCGTCGGCGGGGGCGCGGCTGGTGCTCTTTCCCGAGACGGCATTGTCCGGGTTCACGGAAGCCGCCGTGGCAGGACTCGACTGGCGGGCGCTTTCCGGGGCGATGGAAAAGGTTGCGGAACTGGCAAAGGCGCGCGGAATTTATGTGCTGTACGGCAGCGCCACCCCGTCGCACACGGCACGCCCCTTCAACACAGCCATTCTGGTTGATCCGTCGGGCGCGGAGGTCATGCGCTACCACAAGATGATCCCGGAGCGCTGGTTCGAGCCGGGTGACGCGCCCGCCCTTTTCGCCGTGGACGGCATTCCCTGCACGGTCATCATCTGCCATGACAACCGGTTCCCGGAACTGGTGCGCCTTCCCGTGCTGGCGGGGGCGCGGATTTGCTTCTACATCAGTTATGAAATCAACGGGGTGGAGGCGGCGCGGCGCAAGAAGGAGGGATACCGTGCCCAGTTGATTGCGCGCGCGGTGGAAAACGGCGTGTGGGTGGCGCAGAGCAACGGTGTGGGCCCCCTGGGCGCGGACCATCTAAGCCTGGGGTGCAGCCGTGTGGTGGACCCGGCGGGGACAGTGGTGGCCGAGGCGCCGGAACTGGAGGAGCACGTTCTCGACGTGGAAATCGATCCGAACACGGCGCGCCGGGGCAACGCACTGGAAAGTTTGGAGAGCAATTTCTTCGGGGACTGGTGGAAGGAGGGCCTTGCCCAGATGGAGGCCCGGAAACGGGGCATGGAAACGGCGGAAAAGACGGAGAAACCCCGGAGCAGGGTGCGGCTCGCGCTGATGCGGGAAGTGCCCGTCAAATGGGATTTGGACAAAAACTTCGGCGTTTTTCTCAAACGCCTTGACGAGGCGCCGGGCGCGGACGTGTTCATCACGCCGGAATGCTGGCTGGACGGCTACGCCGCCGCCGACAAGGGCTCCACCCCGGAACGGCTACGCGAAACGGCGCAATCCCTGGAGGGCAGCCCCTATCTTGACCGGGTGGCTAAAGAGGCCCGCAAGCGGAACATGTACCTTTGCTTCGGCTTCACCTCCCTTGAGGACGGGCGCATATACAACTCCGCCGGACTCTGGGACCGGCAGGGAAAACTGCTGGGCGTGTACCACAAGACCCACCTCCAGACGCACGATCTCCAGTTCAGCCCCGGCGCGGACCTGCCCGTTTGGCAGACGGATTTCGGCGCGACGGGCATTATGATCTGCGCCGACCGGCGCTGGCCGGAAACGGCGCGGACGCTACGGCTGAAGGGTGCCCGCATCCTGCTGAACCCGACCTACGGCATGCATCATCTTGCCAACGAGTGGTGGATGCGCACGCGGGGCTTTGAGAACCAGTGTTTCATCGCCTTCGCCCATCCGGAGACCAGTTTTGTGGTGACACCGAAGGGTGAACTCGCGGCCAAGGCCTCCGACACCCCCGGCGTGCTGCTGTGCGACATCGACCCAACCGCAGCCCGGGAGGACAACCACCTCGCGGATCGCAGACCGGACCTTTACGGAATCATCTCCGAGAAGAAATAATCCCCCCGCTCACTTCACCAAAGGATCGAGCCCGGCAGCCCAGGCGGTGGCGCGGCGGCACAGCTCCCCCGTGCCCGTGTTACGGTAGGCCTTGCCGTCATGCCCAAGGGTGCAGTGGAACACGCGCATGCCGCCCTCCTCCACGGTAAAGGCCATGGGATAGGTTTTCTTGTCCACCACGCTGACCGCGTTGCACAAGACCCGTATGGGGGTGTCGCCGTCAAGGCAGGTGTAAAGCTCGTCAGACGCCTGAAAATCGGCCAAACCCGCAGTGACAGGATGATCCTTGTCGGCGACACGCACGGTGAATTCGCCGAAGGGATCATGGGGCCGCATCGCCGGGTTCCAGACACGGCCGGCAATCTTCACAAAACCGGGCCAGGGCTGGAACGCGCCGCAGCCGAAGTGGGTGAGCATCACACCCTTTCCAAGGGCCGCATAACGGGCGAGTCCCTCGCCGGTTTCATTGGCGAGGGGCAGGCGCTCGTCGTAGTTCTTGAAATGGACCACCACCGCATCGTAGTAATCCAACAACGGCGAGCCCAGCACCGCCGGACATTCGTTGATGGAAACCTCCAGCCTTGCGTCCTTGCGGAGTTCCTCCGCCAGCGCGGGGGCCGTCTCGCGCCAGAGGTGGCCGGGATAGTCGTCGCCCGTCACAATGAGCACGCGCTTGCGCGCCTCAGCCGCGGTCTTCTCCAGCAGCCATGCCTGGCCCAGCACCGCATTGGGCCCCTGCCCGCGGACAAAGCCCACACGCATCTGTTTCTGCCCGGCGAACGCGCCCGCAAGCGGCAACAACACCCGCGCCGGAACCGGTTTGCCCTCGTCGTATGCGAGCGCCTTGGCGGCGGGCAGCACCGTGGTCCATGCAACGGGATCACCCACCCCAAAACGGACCGACTGCATGCGTCCGGCGTCGTCCGCATCCCACCAGGCAAAACCGAGCACATATTCCTTGGCGGGGTCCAGGTTGTCCAGTTGGATTTCCACCTGTTTTGCGTCAAACACACAAGAAGCAAGCGACCCCGCCACGTCGGGAAACACATGGGGCCGGCCCGCCGTCAGGATGACGCGAGGCCCTTCTGTGTTCCCATCCTTCTCCGGCGCGCCGCAGCACAGGTAATCGGCGATGCGGAAGCCGTCGGGAAGCATGGGATCCCCCCCGCCAACCACGGGGACACCCGCCTGGGCAGAGCCACCCGCTGCACTTGCACCCAAGGCCAGAAGGGACAACAGCATGAGTGCCACAACAAAACCGGAGGTAGCCCCTGAAGAACGGTGCGATTGCCCAAATGACAGTTTCATGATCAGTTTTTCTCCGGAAATTCAGCCATAAACTTCCCGTAGCGCTCCACGATTTCAGCATCACTCAACTTTGCGGCCACCAGCCGGGAATGGGCGCGGACGGTGTCACCCGCCGCCAGGGTGCGCCCGAAGAGGGACTGGTACATGGAGTAATGCCCTTCCCCCGACTGGGGGGTGGAAAGGGCGAAACAGTCGCCGGGCCGGGTCATCATCACCATGACCATGCCCGATTTCTCGTCCTTCCGGCAGAGAATGGGCGCGGCGAATTCGGGCCTGACGGCCCAATCCACAGGACTCGGCCCAATGGTCCAGCGGCCGTCCTTGATCAGTTTCACCGCCGCCGCGTCGCGGGGGAACATCTGCCACATGCCCGCGTCCGGGTCGGCGTCAATAAACGCCGCCCCGCCCTCCGCCTTTGCATAGGCCCTGGTGCCGGGGAAATCCCCGGCGCAATAGGAGGAAAAAAACACCTCGAAATCGGGCAGCGCCGCCCCGGCCTCCACCACTGTTTCCACGTCCAGCGTGTCCGGCGCGCTCCATCGGTAGGTCGCCGTGAGGGCGAAGGGCCGGTCCTCACCCGGCTCCCACCGCACCCGCAGCGTGTCCGGCGCGGTGATTTCGGCGGTGCTTGGAACGCCGCGCATGCTTTCCCCGTGCCGGTGGTTGGTGCTGAAAATGCGGTAGTAGTTCATCAGCCCGGGGTTCCTGGCGATGGGGCCGTTGTTGAGTTTCGGCTTCGACAGGCACAGGCCGATGGACGCGCCGCCCTCGCGGATGACACCGCCCAGCGCGCCCGTGTCGAACCGGAATTCACCGTCCACCGCGCCGGGGGTGAAAACCGGCGCGGCGGTGGCCTGCCACGCGCACAGAAGAACCAAAACAGCGGATGCGGCAAGTTTCATGGGGGTCACTCCTCCGGTATGCCGAGTTCGGCCAGGGTGGCGCGGAGCCATGCCAGCGACTTTTCGATGAGCGGACCGCCCTGGCCCTCGCATTCCATGCTGAGCGTGCCGGTGTAGCCGTGGTCCCGCAGGATTTCCAGGCAGCGGCGGATGTTGGCCGCGTTGACCCCCTCGCCGATGGCGCAGTGGCTCACGGCGATGCCGGTCTGCCCGCCCCGCACGGCGGCGGCCAGCGACGCGCTCACGTCCTTCACATGAACATGCCGGATGCGGTCCTTGAACCTTTCGCAGAAATGCACCGGATCCTGCCCGGCGATGAAGGAGTTGCCCGTGTCCAGGTTCAGCCCGAAGAAGGGGCTGTCGCAGAAGGCCAGCATCTCCTCAAGCCGGTCGGGGTTGGTGGTGAAATAGCCGTGCACCTCAATGTTGACGCTGATTTCATAGGCCTCGGCGACACGCACGATCTCCCGGTAAAGGCGGCCCATCTGGGCCATCGCCTCGCTGTCGGAAAAGCCCTCGGGCTTGTGGAGCCCGTCGGTGGTGGCCACGTTCGCGCATCCGGCGTGTTTCGCCCAGGGGATGGACTTGAGCACATAGGGCAGGCCGCGCGACGGGCCGTCGGGGCCCGACAGGGGATAGGCCGCGTCCACCTGGGAGAAGCGGACGCCCCGCTTCTCCATCTCCCGGCGGAGCAGCAGGGGGTCCTCGTAGAGGGCCACATGGGGCTGGTAGCCGAGCCCGTGAATCCAGCTCACCCCGTCAATGAGGCCGCATTCGATTGCGCGGACACCGTTCGCCTCCGCCCATTCCACGCACTTGCCGAAATTCCAGTAGGAACTGTTGAAGGCGTCCGTGTGAAAGCCAATCCGCATGCGCCGGTCCTCCTTGGGTTGGGCAGCGGACACAAAACGCCCCCGCCGCACGGGGAAAACTATAGCAGAAGGACGCGGGAAGGAAAAGGAACCCCCGCCCCGCGGTATAAATACGGGGCGGGGGTAAAACGTGACCGGCTACCGCCGATGCAGCATGGTCAGCACGCCCATGGCGAAACCGGCGAGCAAAAGGTTGCCAAGCCGCTTAAACAGTCCGTCGAGGGTGAAATCCGACGCCCTGCTGCCACAGCCATTGCCAATGTCATCTGCGGCCATCCCCAGTTCCCCTTTGTCCAAAAGGCTATCACTGTTTTGGTCAAGCCGGCTGAAAACATTGCCATCCAGCCCTGTCAACAAAAGGTTTGCTTCTGCAAAGGTTAACAGGCTGTCGCCATCCTTGTCGGCGGCGGTGAAATT
>JBHEKP010000282.1:0-3577 GCA_041859375.1 Candidatus Hydrogenedentales bacterium
GCCGGAAATGCTCACCCTGGCGGATATCGCGGGGAGTTCCGACAGGGGGGTGATGGTCAGGGTGGACGTGAAGGTGATGGTGTGGGTGATCATGCTCGGCAACTGGCTGTTCACCGAGGTGATGGCCGCCCGGAAGGAACCTGTGCCGGTGTCCTTGTTGTTGGTGACATCAAAGTTGGCCGCCACCGCCGCCGGATGGAGCAGCGCCCAAACGCATCCAAACACACCGATCCACACACCCAGCCCGCGTGATTGCATTGACCGCATCTCCCTGAGTTGTCCCAACATCGGGGTTGGGCCCATTTCCTTGACTTGCTACTACCATACCATTTTTTTTATCAAAATGGGGGCGGAACAACGAAAAAGGAGAAAGAACCGCGATTATTGGTCGCACCATTTGCCCGGGCGGATAATGTCAGGCATGGACATCCTGTCGCGGAACCTCCTTGTTGCCTTTTAATTTGCCGCCCCGAAAAGCCGGTTCAATTCCCAAGTGAAGCTGCCCGCCACTTTGGGGTCATGAATGATGACAAGATTCTCATCATTGCGCTCGTTGGCGTTGCGGCTGAAATTGTAGCTGCCCGCCGCCACGGACCGGTTGTCCACAATGACGGCCTTGTGGTGCATGTTGGCGGGATTGCCGTCTTTTTTAACCTGCGCGCCAAGCGCGGCCAGTTCGTCAAACTGTGAGTCTTTTCCGGAGGCGCCGCGTTTTTCGAAGAGTCCCCGCACCGGCACGCCCCGGCTGATGCGCTCTGCCATGGCTTTTGCAATCACCGGCGAGGTGAAGGAGAAGGCCATGAAATCCACCCGCTCCCGCGCGCCGGCGATCAGGCGGACCACCTCCCGTTCCACGTTGTCCTCGGGGGCGAAGTAGCATTCCACCTCCGTGTCTCCGGCTTTTGCGGCGGGGTGGGGGGTGTTGCGAGGTGAATCCGGGCCGAAAAGCCTGTCCGCAAACATTTCCCTGAATTCGGCGGTGAAGTTGGCCGCCAGTTCCGGCGCGTCAAAAATCAGCACATGGTTGTTGTTGCGGAGGGTGCAGTTTTCCGTCATGTTGGTGGAGCCCGTCCAGACAAAGCGGCCGTCCACCACACAGAATTTGTTGTGCATGAAGGGGCCCCGGTTGTCGAACACCACCGGGATTCCGGCGGCAACGCAGGCGTTCACAGCCGCCCTCTCCTTGTGGTCGCTGTCGGACACAATGCCCACGCGCACCCCGCGCCGGTGGCAGGCAATGAGCGCGTCCGCCGCCGCCTGAAGTTCCAGATCGTAAAATGCGCAGGCCACGGACACGCGGGCGTCATCCACCAGCGCGCGGAAGGCCGCGGCCACGCCTCCGGGATGCCGGGGGTCGCCGGGGGCAAAGAGAACTGTGACCGGTTCCGGGGCGGGTGGCTGCTGCGGAGGGGCAGGCTGCGGCGCGGCGGCCTCCGGCGTGTGCGGCGGGACGGGGTCGAGCATGCGCCCCGCCAGCAGCACCACGGCGCACACCCACACCGCGGCCAGGAGCACCAGCAGGATGATGAGCGGGCGTCGCGCGGCTGGACTCATGTCATGCCCCCGAAAACCACACGGACTGCGGTCCGCCGGACCGTGCGGCTCATGCAAAAGGGCCGCCCGTTGAAACAACAGGCGGCCGTTCCCGTTTTATTGTTACCGGCTGGAGCGTTCGCCCTTCGCGCCGTCCCAGGTGCCGCCCACGGAGAAGGAATAACGGTAGGTTTCCTTGCCCTGCTCGTCGGTGGGGATGCTTGCGCTCATGGCCGCCGCCTCCACCTTGGACGGCTTGTCCTCGCTCTTGTACATCCGGTAGGTGTATTCGATGAGGCCGGTGTAGCCCCGGTCCTGGCTGGCCGTGGCGGCCTTCACATCCAGCGGATAGAAACTCTCGTACTGCTTGACCAGCTTGTGGTAGCTGCCGTGGAGCCCCTCCTGCACAAACTTAATCTCGCCGTTGCGCCCGGCCGCGTTCATGCGCTTGATCTCAGTCTTGCCCACGGTGTCGAGCTGCCCGAACACCTTGTCCGAACCGGACACGTAGCCTTCGGGGTGCTCCCCGATGCCGAAGTCGGCCAGTACTTTCTGCCCCACGTTGCCGCCGCCCTGGCAGGCGGTCAGCGCGGACAGCAGGCACAACGCAATCAGGCAGTTCCACAGTTTCACGGCGGTGTTCCTCGTGTTTGCGGGGCTGCGCGCCCCGGTTTCCGGCGGAAAGTATAGCACGGCCCCCGCCGCGCGTGTCAGTCCCCGCGCGCCGCCAAAATAACGTTTCGCAGCTCCGCCGCCGCCGCCCGCGCGTCGGGCGCGGCGGTCACCGCCGTCACCACCGCGCAGCGCCGCGCGCCGTGGCGCACCACCTCCGCCGCGTTGTGGGCCTTGATGCCGCCCATGCAGGTGAAGGGAATGGCAAGCAGCGGCCGGATCGCGTCAATCATGGCCGTGCCCACCACCCCGGAGGCGACCGCCTTGGTCTGCGTGGGGAACACGGGGCCTATGTTCACATAACTCGCGCCGTCGCGCTGCGCGGTCAGCGCCTCCTCCGGATTGTGGGAGGACGCGCCAAGGACGAGTTCCGGGGCGATGCGCCGCGCCGCGTCAACGGGCAGGTCGCCCTGGCCCAGGTGCGCGCCGTCCGCGTCCAGCGCCAGCGCCAGATCCACCCGGTCGTCCACTATCATCAGCGCGCCCGCGGCGCGGGTCCGCTCCCGGAAGGCGCGGCCCAGCGCGTAAACCTCCGCGTCGGGCCGGTCTTTTTCGCGCATCTGCACCAGCTTCACCCCCGCCTCCAGGCAGGCGTCAAGCACCTCCAGCGCGCTCCGCCCCGCGCAGAAGGCCTCCGTGATGACCACATACAGGTCGGCCCGGTCAAAGATCGCCATGCGTTCCCCGTGGTCCATCATCCGCCCCCCACAAAACGCACCAGTTCAACACGGTCCCCCCCGGACAGTTTCGTGCCCGCAAAGTCGTCCCTGCCGAGAATCTCGCCGTTCAGCTCCACCGCCACCGCGCGCGGGTTCAGGCCCAGCGCCTCCAGCAGCGAAAGCACCGTGCTGTCCGGCAGCATGGCGCGGGATTCGCCGTTCACTGTGATGTTAATGTCCATGAAAACTCCTTTCAAGCGGCTGGATTGTACAACACCGCGGTGGGCGGGGGTAATTTCGGGCCGGTGCCGGGGGGCGCGGAGCGCATGGAAGACGCCGAAGGGAAATTGCGGAAACAGGGAAAATCCCCACACAAAGTCACGGAAGAAAACCCGGCTCGCCTGATTCCCGCCTGAAAATCTATCCAGAAATCAATTCGCGTAGCCGAGGCTTTTGAGCGCCTGGAGGTCTTCCCCGGTGAGTCCGGCCGGGGCGGGGGGTGCCGGGGCGTTTGCATCGAGCCAATCCCGCAGCAGGGCTTTCAGTTTCGCCGTTGTTTCCGGCTCCCGCCGGAGACGATTGGCACGTTCGCCAGGGTCTTCGGTCAGACGGTAAAGCTCCTCGCCCCCGTCGCGCTGGAGGATGTATTTCCAGCCGTTCAGTTCCACACCCTGGTGGGTGGGCTTTCCGGCGATGAGTGCGCGCAGTCCCGG
>JBHEKP010000284.1:0-6097 GCA_041859375.1 Candidatus Hydrogenedentales bacterium
CCTGCAAGATGCCGGGGCGCGGGGCTTAGCCGCCGGGTTTTTTCTTCTTGTCGAGGTTGTCGCGCAGGGCCTTGAGCCGGTCGAAGGAGGCGCCGTCGAGGCGGTCCTCAAGAAGGGCGGGCTGTGCGGCGGCGCGGCTCTGGCGCTCGATGCCCTCGCGGAGGACGCCCTGCTGGGCGCGGACGGTGCGGATGAAATGGTCGGGCTCCATGGTGAGCGCGCCGAGGCCGCGGCACAACTGGCGGAGGCCGCCGTCGTTGCTGACCACCACGCATTCGAGGCGCTTGGGGGCGGCGTAGACCATGCGCTCGATGACCGCGTCCGCCGAGAGCCCGTCGGGGGAGTACACGACCTCAAGCCCCTGCACGCCGCGTGTGTTGCGCCCCTCGTGGACGCGCGAGAAGGCGTCGCGCCCGTCGAAGACGACGGTGACGCGCTGGCGGGAGACAAGGCAGAAGTTCACCACCTTTTCGATGAACATTTCGCGCGCGGTCTCAAAGTCGCGCAGCGCCACGGGGCGCAGCAGCGAGGACTTGTGTACCACGTTGTAGCCGTCGACGAGGTAGTGCTCAGGCATGGCAGGCCCCCCCGCTCACTCCTCCTCCTCCACCCCGCCGCCGCCGCGGTGCTCGCGGGCCACGCGGCGACCGATGCCGGTCAGGATGTCGTAGGGGATTGTGCCGGCCCGCAGGGCGAGTTCGGAGACGGTGATCTCCTCGCCGCCGTCGGCGCCGATGAGGACGGCCGTGTCCCCCTCGCGCACCTCGGGCAGGGCCGTGACGTCAACGACGATCTGGTCCATGCACACGCTGCCGACGACGGGGCAGCGCCGGCCGCGGATGAGGACGTCGGCGTTGTTGGACAGGGAATGTCGGTAGCCGTCGGCGTAGCCGACGGGAAGGACCGCAGTGCGCGCGGGCGCGCCGAGGATGCGCGTGCGCCCGTAGCCAATCGAGGCGCCCGCGGGCAGGGCGCGCACCTGCACCACCTCCGTCTCCCACCGGAGCACGGGCTGGAGCAGGTGACGGTTGCGCGCTTCCCCGCCCGGCCACACGCCGTAGGTGAGGAGCCCGGGCCGGATGGCGTCGAACAGGCTGTCAATGTGGTTCAGCAGCGCGCCGCTGTTGGCCGCGTGGGCGAATTCGTAGGGGACGCCCAGTCGGTCCGCCTCCCGGAGCACCTGGCGGAACAGCTTGATCTGCCCCTGGGTGAAGGGGTCGTCCGGCAGCTCGGAGACGGCGAAATGGGTGGCCACGCCCTCGATGTCGAGGTTGGCGACGCGGGCGACCATCTGGAGCGCCGCGGGGGCCTCCTCCACGGAAAATCCCTGGCGGCCCATGCCGGTGTCTATCTTGCAGTGCACCTTGAGCACCACCCCCGCCTCGCGGGCCAGATCGCCCAGGCGCGCCGCGGTGCCCGTGTCGGAAATCATGAGGGTGAGCCGGTGCCGCACCGCAAGGGGAAGCTCCTCCGCGCGGGGCGTCACCATCACCAGCACCGGGGCGTCCACGCCGGCGGCGCGCAGCTCCGCGCCCTCCTCCACGGTGGCCACGCCCAGCATCCGCGCGCCTGCGCGCAGCGCGGCCCCCGCCACGGGCACCGCGCCGTGGCCGTAGGCGTCGGCCTTGATCACGGCGATGAGGTCCACCGGCTGCCCGGCGAAGCGGCGGGCAAGGGCCAGGTTGTGCCTGTAGGCGTCCAGATCGACCACAGCCCGCGAGGGCCCGGTGTGTTTCATCCCAGTGCCTCCCGAATCACCCCAGCTCGTGCAGTTTCAGGGCCTTCCAGTTCGCCCAGCCAAACTGCGCGCCGGACACGATGGTGTACACCGCCACAACAATCATTCCCGCGCAGGACGCCACGCGCAGCGCGGCCCCCGCGGCCGCCAGCGCCTCCGCCGGCGCGCCCGCGTGCGGCGCGCAGCGGAGCAGGATAACCAGCATGAAAAACACGAAGACAAACACCATCTGCAGCACGGTCTTCGCCTTGCCGTAGGCGTTTGCGGGCAGGACAATCCCCTCCGCGGCCGCCAGCGTGCGCGCGCCTGTGATCAGAAACTCCCGCGCCAGAATGGCCACGACGGTCCACCCGGGAATGTGGAGATCCCGGACGCCCATCAGCATGATGAACGCCGCGACCATCAGTATCTTGTCGGCCACGGGATCCATCAGCTTGCCGAAATTCGTGATCAGGTTGTCCCGGCGCGCGATTTTTCCGTCGTAATAGTCCGTGATCGCCGCCGCGGTGAACACGATGTAGGCGGCAAGGTAGGCCGCCGTGTGCTCAAAGGACATCAGCGCGACGAACACCGCCGTAAGCGCGCACCGGGCCATGGTCAGCTGGTTGGGAAGATTCATGGCCTTATTCTAGCAGATGCCCCGCCGCGCCGCACAACACTGGGGGGATTCCGCGGTCCTCCGCGCCCGCGTCACCGGCCCTGTTTCCTTGCGCGCCCCGCCGCCGCGCGGCTATGCTGTGGCGGTGCCCCGGCGGGCACCGGAGGATTTTTTTCATGGCGCACAGCGGTGGCGGCCGGAAGTTGAACCGGCGGCAGTTTTTACGGCGCGCGGCGGCGGTTGCGGCGGGCGTTTCCGGGTTTCCCTATGTGGTTCCGGGGCGCGCCCTCGGGCTGGACGGGGCCACGGCGCCGAGCGAACGGATCACGGTGGGCTTCATCGGCATGGGGCGCATGGCGGCGGGCCATCTGGGGGCGTATCTGGGTGATCCCTCCTGCCAGGTGCTGGCGATTTGCGACGTGGAGCGGAACCGCCGCGAGCGGCGCGCCGCGGAGGTGAACACGGCCTACGCGGCGCGGGCGGAGCAGGGGGCCTATTACGCCTGCGACAACTACGGCGACTACCGCGATCTCTGCGCGCGGGAGGACATTGACGCGGTGGTGATTGCCACGCCGAACCACTGGCACGCGCTGAACGCCGTGGAGGCGCTGAACCGGGGCAAGGACGTGTACCTGGAGAAGCCGCTTGCCCGCACGGTCCACGAGTGCCGGGCGGTGGTGGAGGCGGCGCGGCGCAACGGGCGCATCCTGCAGACGGGCAGCCAGCAGCGATCGGACTCAACCTTCCGCCTGGCCTGCGAGCTGGCGCGCAACGGGCGCATCGGCGAGGTGCGCGAGGTCCACGCGAACGTCGGCGGCCCGCCCAACGAGGACAACCTGCCCGGCGAGCCCGCGCCCGAGGGGCTGGACTGGGACATGTGGCTCGGCCCCTGCGCGCCGCGCCCCTATTCGTCCGTGCTCGCGCCGCCCGAGTCCTGGGACGGCTGGCCCGAATGGCGCTATTACCGGCCCTACGCGGGCGGCCTCATGACCGACTGGGGCGCGCACCATTTCGACATCGCCCAGTGGGGCCTCGGCATGGACGGGTCCGGACCCGTCGAGGTGATCCCGCCCATGCCGGACAACCCGGACGCGAAGACGCTCACCTATGTCTACGCCAACGGCGTGAAACTTTACCGGGGCGCGGGACAGATCAACGGCGCGGGCGTGGAGTTTGTGGGCACAAAGGGCCGCATCGGCGTGAACCGGGGCGGCTTTCTGGTGACGGAGCCGGCGTCCCTCAGGCACGAAACCATCGGACCGGGGGAGACGCGCCTCTACAACAGCCCCGACCACCGCCTGAATTTTCTCGAGGCCGTGCGCACCGGAAGGGAGCCCGTCTGCCCCGCCGAGGTGGGATGCAGCTCGGCGGTGGTGTGCCACATCGGCAACATCGCCCACTGGCTCCAGCGGCCCCTCAAATGGGATCCGGCCGGCGGCGTGTTTGTGGATGATCCGGAGGCGAACCGGCTGCTGTCGCGGGCGATACGCGCGCCCTGGCAGCTCGCATGAGAAAGGACGCCCCCATGCGGACAAGACGCCTTCTTCCCGCGCTGCTCATGATGTTCACGGCGGCCCTCGCCGCGGCCCAGCCCATGACCCTCGACGAGGCGCTGCCGAAAATCGGCGCGTGGTCCTACGGCGGCGACTTCGCCCCGTGCCAGCGGGTCATCGACGAGATTAACGCCGCGGGAACCGACGCCGCCGCGCAGGCGGCCCTCGCGCCTCGCCTCGCCGCCGCGCTCACCGGCGCGTCCCCCGACGCGCAAGTCTTCCTCTGCCGCGAACTGGCGAAGGTGGCCACGCCCGCCGAGGTTCCCGCCATCGCCGCGCTGCTCGCGGACCCGAAGACCAGCGACTCCGCCCGCCACGCCCTCGAAGCCATCCCCGGCGGCGGGGTGGATCAGGCGCTGCTCGACGCGCTCAAAACCGCGCGGGGCCGGGAAAAGGCGGGCATCCTCGGCTCCCTCGGCAGGCGCAACGCCCGCGCCGCCCAGGAAGCCGCCGCCGCCGCGCTGAAGGACAAGGACCTCGACGTGGCCCGCGCCGCCGCCGGATGCCTCGGCGCGCTGGGCGGCGCGCCCGCCCTCGCCAAACTCACGGAAACACTCGACTCCCAGAAGACCTCCGTGAAGCTGCGCCTCACCGTCGTGGAGTCCCTGCTGCGCGGCGCGGCCGTCACCGCGCCCTCCGATCCCGCCGCCGCCGCCGGCGCGTACACGCGCCTCACCGACACCACCGAGGACGCCAACATCCGCGCCGCCGCCCTGTGCGGGCTGGTCCGGCTCGATCCGGAGCGCAACGCCTTCATGCTCGCGGGGGCAATCACCGGCTTCGACGCGCAAAAGCGCAAGGCCGCGCTCAACCTCGCCCGCATCCTGCCCCCGGAGGCGGTCACCCTCTCCCTTTGCCGCGCCCTGCCCGACATGCCGGACGAGCGCCGGGCGCAGGTTGTCGCCGTGCTGGCGGACCGGGCCGACCCCGCCGCCGCGCCCCATGTGTACCCCCTGCTCGACGCGCCCGCATTGCCCGTGCGCTTGGCCGCAATCACCGCGCTCGGCGTCCTGGGCGACGGCGCGGCCGTGCCCCCGCTCGTGAAGAAACTTTCCGCGAAACCGGAGGAGGCCGGGGCCGCCGCCGGGGCCCTCGCCGTGCTGAAGGGGGACGGGGTGGACGGGTTCATCGCCGCGGAACTCGCCCCCGCCGCGCCCCCCGTCCGGGCGGCCCTTCTCGGCGTGCTCGGCGACCGCGCCGCCGCGGGGCAGGCCGGGGCAATCGCGCCGCACACCGCCGATCCGAACCCCGCCGTGCGCGCCGCCGCCTTCAAGGCACTCGGACGGATCCTTCCCCCGGACCAGGCGGGGACCGCCGCGGAGGCCCTCGCCGCCGCGCCGCCCGACACGCTTGAAACCGCCGGAAACGCCCTCGCCGCCGTGCTGCGCCGCGCGGAGCCCGGTTCCGGGGCGGCCGCCCAAGCCGCCGCCGTCCTCGCGAAAACGCGCGGGACGGACGCGCGCGCCGCGCTTGTGCGCGCGCTGGGCGCGTCCGCCGACCCGGCGGTGCTCGACACCCTCGTCAACGCCGCGGAATACGGCAAAAAGGAGGTGCGCCTCGCCGCCATCGACACCCTCGGCGGCTGGCCCACGCCGGAGCCGCTCGACGCAATCCGCAAACTGGCCAAACGGGCCCGCGCCGCCTACCGCGAGGCCGCCCTGGACGCGCTGCTCCGCCTGCTGAAAGCCCCCTCGGACCGCGGCCCCGCCGACACCCTGGCGGTCTACCGGGAGGTGCTGCCCCGCGCGGGCTCCCCCGAAACGGCCAAAAAGATCATCTCCGGCATGGCGGGCGTGCGGGACAGGGCCGTGCTGGAGGCGCTCGCCCCCTATGCCGCGCAGGAGCAGTACAAGGCCGAGGCCCTCGCCGCCATGGACCGGGTCCGCGCCCTCTTTTTCACCGCCGCCTCGCCCGACAATCCCGGCGGTGCCGGTAGTGTGCTCGACAACGACCCGGAAACCCGTTGGCGCGGCGGCGCGCAGGCGGCGGGGAAATATCTCCAGATTGACCTGGGTGAAACCCTCACGGTGACCGGCGTCACCCTAGACAGCAGCCGTTCCCCCGGCGACATTCCCGCCGCGCTCGAAGTCTTCGTCAGCGCCGCCCCCGACGAGCCCGGCCAGCCCGTCGCCGCCACGGCCGAGGTCGCCCCCGTCACCCGCGTTGACTTCGCCCCGGTGGCAGGCCGCCATGTGCGCGTCGCCGTCA
>JBHEKP010000003.1:0-5323 GCA_041859375.1 Candidatus Hydrogenedentales bacterium
CACTGGGGCATGGTGCCCATCCATTCCGCGTTGCCCGTCACCTGCACCGCCAGCGCGCCGAAATCCTCCACGCCCGCGATGCGCATCGCCGCCATGGCGGTGATGATGACCACGCCAATGACAATGATGGCCGACTGGAACAGGTCGGTGAACACAACGCCGTAGAACCCGGAAATCATCGTGTATATGGTGGTGATGCCGATCATGATCAGGGTGCAAACAAGCGGTGAATAGGGAAAGAACATGGTCAGGAACAGGCCCGCCCCCTTGATCAGGTAGGCCAGCATGCCGATGGATCCCACAATGCCCGCCAGCGCCGAAACACCCTGGGCAAATCGCCCGCCCGGCCCGTCGCCGAAACGGAACACCATCCACTCCGCGCCCGTGAGGCACTTTGAGCGGCGGTGCCACTTGCCGCCCCACAGCATCATGAAGGCTAGGCCCAGCACCGCGCCGCCCCGGAACTCAATGAACAGCCCGCGCGGCCCCAAAAGAAAAAGGAACGATGTGATAATCATCGTTCCCGTCATGTCGAGGAAGTAGGCCATCCCCGAAACGCCCAGCGCCCACCAGGGCAGCCGCCTCCCCCCGATGAAGTAGTCGTCCAGGCTTTTCGACGCCATCCGTTCCAGGGCCACCCCAAGCACGATAAGCGCGCCCAGATAACCCAGAATGACCGTGTAATCGATGCCGTTTAATGACCACATAAAGCCGTTCTCCTGTTTGGGGGTGGGGCATTCTACCATGGCGAACTGCCCTTTTCACCCCAACGGTTTTTCACGGGAAATGCTTTCTGCCATAATGGGCGGCATCATGAACCGGCGCGCCCCACATGTGAAAATATTCCTCGCCGTCCTCCTGCTGTTTTCCCCCTGCCTTTGCGGCTGGCCGGAAGATGCGGCGCCCGCCGGGGCGGCCGGCCCGCCCCTCGTTGGTGCCATCCGCTGGGACGGCTGGTTCAGGGACAATCCATGGCAAAAGAACCTGGATCCCGTGCAATGGCATGAACGCCTTCCATTTTACGGAAAAACAACGGAAGCGGGGAAGGCGGAGGTGTGCGCCGATTCACAGGAGGTGATGTCGCGCGAGATCGCCGCCGCTAGGGCGGGCGGAATCGCCTACTGGGCCTTTTGCTACTACCATCCGAAGTCCTGGCCCGACGCGGACAAGTACAATTACGGATGGCGGCGTTTTCTTGCCGCCCCGGACAGGGGCGGATTGCGGTTTTGCCTGCTGCTCCAGGGAGGCTCCCATTTGGGTCCGCCGGAGGACTGGCCGGAAACGGTCAACCAGTTCGTGGCGATGTTCAAAGACCCGGCCTACCAGCACGTGTGCGGAGTAAGGCCGCTGGTCTACCTCTACAGCGGAGAAAAGCTCTTTTCACACTTCAAAACAGCCGAAGCCGCCACCGGGGCGCTGGATCTGCTGCGCCGGCGCAGTGTAGAGGAGGGCGCGGGCACCCCCTATCTTGTCGCCCAAATCTGGCCCCACCTGATCGGCGCGGACTTCACCGCACCCCGGTACTTCGACGCGATAAGCGCCTACAGCGCCCATGGCGGCGACGGGCAGGGCCTGCCATACGCCAAACTGGCCGAATCCAACCGCTGGTACTGGGACCAGTTCAAGGCCGCCGGACGCGAGGCGGTTCCGCTGGTCAATGCTGGCTGGGACGGGCGGCCCCGCCAGTATCCCGGCGTGTGGTTTCTCCCCCCCACCCCCGCCGAACTCGCGGCCAACCTCCGGGGAGCCTTTGACTGGATTCGGGCCAACCCGGAAACGGCAAAGGCGGACACGGTCCTTGTCTATGCCTGGAACGAGCACGACGAGGGGGGATGGCTCTGCCCCACCACGGCGGAGGGGGCCGCCCGTCTCGACGCCATTCGCGCCATGGCGGACGCATGGCGTTCCCCCGCCCGCTGACAGCCCCTCTCCCCGCATCTTGTACCCTTCGGGGCCATTCACTATAATCCCGGATGCTTTAAATTCAATTGTTTCGGGGTAATAACAACCTGAGGAGTGCCATGTCGTACGCAATCAGCGAATACCCGGATGCGGGGGCCATCTACCGGAAACTGGACGCCCTCATGAAACTGCCACCGGTGACACTCCGCCGGGACGCCATGCAGGAGTGGCTCGGGCGGCTTGACACCCGCTGCGCCAAATCAAAGGCGGTGATTGAGGACGCGAAGAACTTCATCCCCGGCGGGGTGCAGCACAACCTCTCCTTCAACTATCCCTTCCCGTTGGTGATTGACCGGGCGGAGGGGCCCTACCTCTACGACATTGACGGTAACCGTTACATAGACTTCCTCCAGGCGGGCGGCCCGACGGTGCTGGGCTCGAACCCCCCGGCGGTCCTGGAACCGGTCATCGAACTGCTCCGCAAATGCGGACCCGTGACCGGCCTTTTCCACGAGTTCGAGCTGAAAATCGCCAAGGAAATCGCGCGGCACATGCCCGCCGTCGAAATGTTCCGCATGCTTGGCAGCGGCACCGAGGCCGTGATGGCCGCGCTGCGGCTGGCGCGCCTGGCCACGGGAAGGAAGCGCGTCGTCAAAATAGGCGGTGCCTACCACGGCTGGTCGGATCAGATGGTCTACAGCCTGAAAATCCCAAAGACCGGCCGCTTTGAGGCCCACGGCATCCCCCGCGCCTGCGTGAAATACACCCATGAGGCCGCGCCGAATGACTTGGCCGCGCTGGACCGGGTCCTCTTCATGAACCGTCTGCGCGGCGGCACGGCGGCGGTGATTATCGAGCCGGTGGGCCCCGAAAGCGGCACCCGCCCCGTGGACAAGGACTACAACGCCGGTGTCCGCCGCCTCTGCGACAAGTACGGCGCGCTGCTCATCTTCGACGAGGTGGTCACGGGCTTCCGCATTGGTCTGGGCGGGGCGCAGGGCTATTTCGGCGTGCGGCCCGACCTCACGGTCTTCGGCAAGGTGGTGGCCGGCGGTTACCCGGCGGCAGGCGGTCTCGGCGGGCGGCGCGATCTGATTGTGCGCCTCGCGGCAGGGCTGGAAAGCGGCAAAAAGCGGGCCTATGTGGGCGGCACCCTGGCCGCCAACCCGCTGAGCGCCGCGGCGGGCTACTTCGCCATACAGGAAATCGAGCGCACCGACGCCTGCCGCAAGGCCGGACTGGCCGGGGACCGGCTGACGCGGGGCCTCCAGGCAATCATTGAAAAACTGGGTCTGCCCTTTGCCGCCTACAACCAGGGGTCCATCTGCCATCTTGAAACGGCGGCGGCCATGTTCGTCAAGCTCGATTACCTGCGCATCCTCAGCGTGATGAGGGAAATCAAGGCGCGCAAGCACAGCATGGAGGAATACGGGGCCGCCTACACCGCCGAGGGCATCATCACCCTCGCGGGCAGCCGCCTCTACACCAGCATGGCTGACACCGACGAAGTGGTTGACGACGCCCTGGCGCGTTTTGAACGGGTGCTGCGCAACGCCGCGCCCGCCGGAGGATCCGCGAAATGAACGATGTGCGCGAGGCAAGGGAGGCCGTCCGCCGGATGGGCCTGCGGCTGGTGGAAACCGGGCTGGTCATCGGCACCTGGGGCAACGTCAGTGTCCGGCTCGGCGACAAGATGGTCATCACGCCCACCGGCGCGGACTACACCAAACTGACCGACGAGGACATGCCGCTGGTGGATTTGGCCACGGGCGAATGGGAGGGCCCGAAACCCTCCAGTGAGCGGGGCCTCCACCAAGCGGTGTACAACGAACGCCGGGAAATCGGCGCGGTGCTCCATGTCCATTCCCCAAACGCCTCCACCCTGGCGGCGGCGCGGCGGGAACTGCCCCCCATTCTCGACGACATCGCCCAGATGATTGGCCCCAGCGTGCGGGTGGCGGAATACGCCCTGCCCAGCACCAAAAAGATTGTCCGCGTGACCATGCGCGCCCTCAAGGGACGCATGGCCGCGCTCATGGCGAACCACGGCGCCATCTGTCTGGGACGCAGCCTCGACGAGGCGCTCCTTTGCTGCCAGGTGCTGGAAAAGGGCTGCAAGGCCTTCATCGAAGCCGAATTTCTCGGCGGCGCAAAGGGCATCAACAAGTTTGAGGCCTGGGTCATGCACCAGGTCTTCCTGAAAAAATATTCCAAAGAGTGGAAAGACAAATGAACCCCGCCGAAGCCCCCTTCGTCGTCGGCTACGACATCGGAACGACAGGAGCGAAGACCTGCCTCTTCCGGCTGGGCGAAGGGATGGAACTGGCCTGCCGCGCCCTGCGCGAGTATCCACTCCATATTCTTGACGACGGCGGCGCGGAGCAGGACCCGGACGACTGGTGGCGCGCCATGGCGGAGGGCACGGCGGAGGTGCTCCAAAAAAGTGGTGTCGCCCCGTCCCGTGTCAAAGCCCTTTCCTTTTCCGCTGGAATGCAGAGTTTCGTGTCCGTGGATGACGCCGGGCGCGCGCTTCGTCCCGCCATGACCTACATGGACCAGCGCGGCACCGTGCAGCACCGGCGGGTCACGGGCCGTTTCCCCGCCGTCAGCGGCATCAACGCGCCGCTCCTGCTATTTTCGCTGCTCCAGACCGGCGGCGTGTCGGCCAGCGTGAAGGACCCCGTCTGGAAATACCTCTGGATGCGCGACAACGAACCGGATCTGTTTGCGAAGATGCGCCACTGGCTGGATGTGAAGGACTATCTGGCGCTGCGCTGCACAGGCCGGGCGACCATGACCGCCGACTCCGCCAACGCCACCTTCATGTACGACACGCGCCCCGGACACATGGGCTGGAGCCCTCTCATGTGCCGCTGGCACGGCGTGGACATTCGTCATCTGCCGGAGATCATCAACGCCACCGACGTGGTGGGCCCCCTGTCCGCACGGGCGGCAGGCGACCTGGGGTTGGAGCCGGGAACCGCCGTGGTCGGTGGCGGCGGCGACCTGACCATGCAGGCCCTTGGCGCGGGCTGTGTAGAGGCGGGCGACACCCACGTTTACATCGGCACCTCCGGCTGGGTTTCCTCCGTGGTCACCCGCAGAACCCTCGACATCAACCACTTCATGGCGTCCATTCTCGGTTCGAGGCCGGGTCACTATAACTACATCGGCGAGCAGGAGACCTCCGGAAAGTGCCTGGAATGGGTGCGCGACCACATCGCACTGGACGAAATCGGGGTGTACCTCTCCAAGCGGCACGTGGCCGAGGACCCCGACACGCGGTATTCCTCGCTGCTCGCCTATCTGGGCGAGGTGGTGGGGGAAACGCCCCCCGGCGCGGGCGGCGTCCTTTTCGCGCCCTGGCTTCACGGCAACCGTTCCCCCTTCGAGGACCCCAACGCGCGCGGTATGTTCTTCA
>JBHEKP010000192.1:0-2677 GCA_041859375.1 Candidatus Hydrogenedentales bacterium
GGGTGTGGGCAAAATCACGGTGGCGGTGCAGAACCGCACCATGGAATACACGGCAATCAACACCACAATGACGCCGCTCGCGACGGGTGAGGCGGTGCGGGTGGTCGGGACGGCGGGCGCGGGCATGGTGACCGTGGCGCCTGCGGACGGGGAAAAGGAGTAAACGGCGATGACGACCGGTTTCTGGCTCGGGATGATAGTGATTTGGGCGGCCTTTCTGTTCATTTCGGTGATCGTGCTCATGGCCAAGCGCTTCAAGCGCTGCCCGAGCAACCGGGCGATGGTGATCTACGGAAAGGTGGGCGCGCATGACACGGCGCGGTGCATCCACGGCGGCGCGGCGTTCATCTGGCCGCTGATCCAGGACTACGCGTACCTGAGCCTGGAGCCGATCCAGATTGACGTGCCGCTGCGCGACGCGCTTTCGATGGAAAACATCCGGGTGAACGTTCCGAGCGTGTTCACTGTGGCGGTGGGCACGGAGCCGGCGCTGATGCACAACGCGGCCATCCGCCTGCTGGGCCTTGACAGCAACCAGATCAAGAAGCAGGCGGAGGACATCATCTTCGGCCAGCTCCGGCAGGTGATCGCGTCAATGAAGATCGAGGACATCAACCGGGACCGGGAGCAGTTCCTCCACAACATCCAGACCTCGCTGGAGCCGGAGCTGAGCAAGATCGGCCTGGTGCTGATCAACGTGAACATCACGGACATCACGGACTCCTCGGGCTACATCGAGGCCATCGGCCAGAAGGCGGCGTCGCAGGCGGTGCAGCAGGCGCGGGGCGACGTGGCGGAGCAGGTGAAGCTGGGCGAGGTGCGCGTGGCGGAGGCCGAGCGGGAGAAGGTGGTGCAGGTGGCGCAGGCCAACCAGCTCAAGGAAATCGGGATGCGCAACGCGCTGAAGGAGCAGGCGGTGCGCGTGGCCGAACTGGACAAGGAGCAGCAGGTCGGCGAGAAGAACGCGCAGAAGGAGCGGGCGGTGCGCGTGGCCGAGCTGGACCGGGAGCAGCACGTGGGCGAGAAGACGGCGGTGTTCCAGGGGGAGGCGCAGGTGAAGGACCAGGAGCGCCAGATGCGCATCGCCGTGGCGGAGGCGGACGCCACCGCCATCGAGGGCGAGAACGTGGCCAGGGCGCGCGTGGCTTCGTCCAACGCGGAACTCCAGTTCAAGCAGGCCGAGGCCTACCAGTCCGGCGAGAGCCGCCGCCGCGAGGCGGAGGCGGCGGTGCTGGAGGCGCAGAACTACGCGCTGGCCAAAGCCGCGAAGGCCGAGGCGGAGAAGGTGGAATATGAGCGGCGCGCCGCCCTTGAGGCGCCCGCGAAGGCCGAAAAGGCGCAAATCATCGTGCAGGCCGAGGCGGAGGCCGAGAAGCGGCGCATCGAGGCCATCGGCGAGGCGTCGGCCATCTTCGCCCGCCTTGAGGCGGAGGCGAAGGGCCAGTACGAGATGCTCGCCAAGAAGGGCGAGGGCCTCCAGCGCATCATTGAGGCGTGCGGTTCGGCGGAGCAGGCGTTCCAGCTGCTCATGCTGGAGCACATCGACAAGATGGCCGAGATGTCGGCGCAGGCCATTTCCAACATCAAGTTCGACAAGATCGTGGTGTGGGAGTCGGGCGACAAGGGCGCGGGCCTGAACAACACGACGGGCTTCCTGCACGGCATGGCGCGGAGCCTGCCGCCGATGATGCAGGTGATGCGCGACGTGGGCGGCATCGAGCTGCCCGATTATCTGGCTAAATTCACGCCGCCCGACACGCCCCCTGCCCCGGAAAAGAAGGACGGGCCCCCGGCGGAAGAAACGGCGAAGGACTGAGCCGGATCAGCGCACGAGCGCGGCCAGGCCGAGCTGGATGAGGTTGATCTTGAGGATGAGCTGCGCCCCGGCGAGCAGGGTGAGCACGAGAATCACCCGGTTGAAGGCCGACTCCGACACGCGGTCATGCATCCACTTGCCCAGCCAGGAGCCGAGTGGAATCAGCGGCACAAGCACCAGATCAAAGAGCAGCACCCGCCGGTCAATCAGGTCCACCGACAGGTAAAAGGGCAGCTTCGTGATGTTGATGAGCGCGAAGGTCCACGCCACGGTGCCGGTGAACATGGTCTTGCCGAGGTTTTGCGAGAACATGAAAAGGCTGACAATCGGCCCCGCGGCGTGGGCGATGGTGGAGGTGAACCCCGCCGCCACCCCGGCCGCCACGCCGATTTTCACGCCCGCCTTCCTCCCCTCCACCCACTTCATGGAGGTTTCGCGCGCGAGAATGTACAGCGCGAACACCACGGCAATCACACCCGTGAACTGCTTGATGTAGCCGCCCCACAGCTCCACCCCGTCCCGGCCGACGCGGTACCAGACGAGGGTGCCCAGGATGGTGCCGAAGATGGAGGGGATGAAGATGGTCAGCACCAGCCGCCACACCTTGTTGCGCCGGTGGTGGTAGATGGCGTTGATGTCGCAGAGGATCAAAATCGGCAGGAGCGTCGCCGCCACGAGGTTCACCGGCATCACGAGCATCATCAACGGCAGCGACAGAATGCCCGCCCCCCCGGCAAACCCCGACTTGCTCACCCCCTGAATGACCACCGACACCGCCACAAAGGACCAAAACAGGACAAGGGGCACGTCGGGCAGAATGAACTCGGGAAACATGGAAACACCTCGGGGTGGACGGCTTCG
>JBHEKP010000059.1:0-4085 GCA_041859375.1 Candidatus Hydrogenedentales bacterium
CCATTTTTGATCATCAAAGCCGGATTGTTCCCAGTTCTGAACCTCCGTGTCGGAGGTTTTCCAGCGCGCATCCGAGACCACGGTTGTCTGCTGTCCATTTTGAAAATCGGCCACAAATTTCACCAGCAAACCCGAGGGGCCGGGAAGGGTGTTGATGGCCTCCACAGCCAGGACGACACGGCCCGGTGACAACATGTCCGACAGGTCAAAGCGTTTGGGACGCATCCATGCGCCCATGTCTGTTTCACTTTCACCCACGGGCCGACCGTTTATGTACAGGATGAAAAGATTGTCACAGGTAATGATGATTTCGGTGGAGCGCAACGCGGGGCTTTCCGGAAGGGACAGTTCCGTCCTGAAGAACCGGACACCGGCATTGTAATTGTCCGGTGCCTCACCCGCCGCAGGCGGATGCCAGATCCATTTTGCGCCGTCAAAGCCAATATTGGATTCATCAGCCGACAAAAAACGGCCGGCCAGCAACAGAACCACGGGGAACACGAAAAAAAAGCTTCGAAATCTCATTGCCAACCCTTTTTCGCACGTATCGTCTGCTTGATGCGCAATCAACCGTCTGAAGACCCATTATACGTTCGTGTTTACAAGTTAGCACTTTTTCCCAGCGAGATTCAGGCCGCAATACGGGCGCTATTCCAAGGCAAAAACAACGATGCGTTTCTGCTGAGGTCCGCGGGCCTGATGTGGCAGGAGGCGGGTTTCTTGTCTTCCTGACAGAAACCGACCCCAAGGCGCTCGGGGTGGGTCGAATGGGGTGAAAAAAAGCGGTGGAAAGGGTTCAAAACAAATGGCGGAGAGGCAGGGATTCGAACCCTGGTTACGGTTACCCGTAAAACGGCTTTCGAGGCCGCCGCCTTCAACCACTCGGCCACCTCTCCGCAAATGGTTGAAAGAGTATAGCAGACGTGCGGCGGGGGCTTCCACCGGAGGGTCAGGGGGCGGGTTCGGGAGAAGGGCTTGGATCGTAGAGCATCATGGTTTGGGCGTTGATGCAGGCGGGCCCCTTTATCTCGAAATCATCCTGCACGGCATCCTGGCTGTCCCGCAGCTCATATTTCACGGCGGCCGCGTCGAGGGGAATTTTCATGATGGCGTAGCCGCCGTCCAGCGGCTCGGTGGAATACGGCTGGTTGGTGGCGGGATTGACGGCCCGTATGGTGGCTCCGGGAAGATTGAACACGCGCACAGTCCCCGCCTGGATGCTTTTTTGGAGGAATGACTCCAGCAGTTCCGGTTTGCTGCCCCGGAGCGAGGAAAATTCGCTGAGCATGACATCATTGTTCGTGATGTAGACCGAAACACGCACCTTGGTTTCATGGACGGCGTCAGACTGGACGGGTTCCTCCGGCACGGCGGGCACAAGAACCGGCTGTTGCTGCGGCTGCGCCGCCGGCGGGCTTGTTGTTTGCGGAGTTGCCCCGGGGTTTTTCCTCATCAGCGAGGCGACGCCGCCAAGCAGGATCAGCGCAACCGCAACCGCCCCGGCGACAAGCAGCATCTGGTTGCCGTGTTTTTTTCTTCGGCGCAGATGGGAGGCGGAAAGGTCCATGTCCGTGTAGTCGGTGAGCACGGGCGGCCTCACGGATGTGGCCGCCGGGCCGGACTTGACACCCGGCGGCAGGGAGCCGGAGATTCGCGTGGCGGCATCCGCCGGATTGCCGATAACCGTGGCGCTCGCGCCGTCCGGCGCATGCCGTCCCGTCAGCACCGTTTCCCCCATTGCGCCGCCCCCATCCCGAACCCCGTCGAGAATGTTTGGATCGGGCGTGTCGGAGAGGGATTCCCGAAGCGCGGCGGCGAAGAGGTTGCCGTCGGCGTAGCGCTGCAGGGGGCTCTTGCTGAGCGCCTTCATGACCACCCGGCTCAGCGCCTCGGGCACGGCGAAATTGAGGTCGTGCGGCGGGGTTGGGGTCAGCTTGATCACATGGTGCATGATGGTGGAGAAGGCCTCCCCGGCGAAGGGGCGCTCCCCGGTGAGCAACTCATAGAGAATGATTGCGAGGGAAAAGAGGTCCGCCCGTCCGTCCACCCGCTGCCCCTGGAACTGCTCCGGGCTCATGTAACTGGGCGTGCCGATGAGCTGGCCCTCCTGGGTGAGGTTGGAGTTCGCCTCGCGGGCGATGCCAAAGTCGGCTATTTTAGCCGGGCCGTTTCTGGGCAGCATGATGTTTGCCGGCTTGATGTCCCTGTGCACCACGCCCTTGGCGTGGGCGCAGGCAAGCGCCTCCGCCAGCGAGGCCGCCAGTTCCACCGCTTCGGCCGGATCCATGAGCCGCCGTGACTCCAGCACGCCCGCCAGATCGTCCCCCTCGACGAATTCCATGGCGATGTAGGCGGTGCCGTCCTCCTCGTCCGCGTCATAGATGGTGATAATGCCCGGATGGTTGATCATCGCGGCCACCCGCGCCTCCCGCAGAAACCTTTCCAGCATCTCCGGACTGCCGCCGCCGGGTCCGAGCACCTCGCGCCGCGCGGTCTTTATCGCGACGCGCCGCCCCAGATGGGGGTCACGGCCCTCATAGACCACACCCATGGCGCCTTTGCCAAGGATGCGCACAATCTCATAGCGTCCAAGTTTTTCGGGTATCGGCTCTGTCATGGCGTTGCCGCGGGTGCCTTCAGTCGTTCCAGCCACTTTCGGACCTCTTCAGCGTCCTTGGCGTCCGGTGAAAGCCGGAGATACGCCTCAAACGCGCCGGCCGCGCCGGCGTTGTCGCCCAGGGAGGACAGGGCGAGGCCCAGGTTGTAATGCGCCGCGGCGTGCCCGGGTTCCAGGGACACCGCCTTTCGGAAACAATCGGCGGATTCCCCGGCCTTGCCGGAGCGGCGCAGCGCCTCACCAAGATCATTATACGACTGCGCCGTGCCCGGTGAAAGTTCCGCGGCGGTTCTAAGCGTTTCAGCCGCCTTCCCCGGAAGATTCATGCGCAGCCAAAGTCGTCCCAGGTTGCGCAGCGCGGGCAGGGAGTCATTCTTGATGGAAAGCGCCTTTTCATAGGCCGCCGCGGCGTTCTCCTGGTCGGACAAACCGTCCAGCGCCACCCCAAGATTAAACCATGCCTCAAAAAAACCGGGCAGCAGGGTCGTGGCCTCGCGGTATGCGGCCGCCTTTTCCGCGGGGTTGGCGGAGCGCACCCCCCTGTTATAGGCGTTCACCGCGGCAAGTTCGGCGGGGGAGATTCCCGGTGCGGGTGAAAGTTCCTGAACTCCCATGGCGGAGCCCGTGCCCGAAATGCCATGTTTCGAAAGCAGGGCGGCTGCGTTGGAAATGGGGTTCACCACGGTGAACCATGGCTGGTCCTGAAGCTTTCCCACCACCACGCCTACCAGCGCGCCGCTTTCGTCAAACACCGGCCCGCCGCTGGAGCCCGGACTCGCGTTCATCTCCACCTGCAGCACCGGATAGCCCCGGTAGGTTCTGGAGGTGCTGGACACGACCCCGCGCACCAGCGAGAAATCCAAATCCAGGGGTGTGGCGATGGCCACCAGCGGGCTTCCCTGCCGCAGCGACGCGGAGTCCCCCAATGTGGCGCATTCATTGGGGGCCGGAACGGCTGCAAGCAAGGCAAGCTCATGTTCCGGATCGTTCTCAACAACAGTCAGGGAAAGGGTTTCCCCGCCTGCGGTGCGGGCCTCAAATTTGGCGACACCGTCAATCTGGTGCGACGTGGTGAGCACATGACCCATGGAGGAGACAAGGCAGCCGCTGCTCTGGGTGCGCGCGCCGGTGTCCGCGCGGGTCCCCGAAAGGATGACCACATGGTTTTTGTTGAGTGCGGCCACCTCTTCCGGACTCAGGGTGAATGCGCAGGGAGCGGCGCAAAAAATGAGCACGACCGCGGCGCGCGCGTATGTCACAAAGTGTCTGGGCATTGCCACGATGATATTGCCTGTGCCCCCATGAGTCAAGGTTAGGCATGGCGGCGCTCAGGGATCCCCAGTTTTGTAATAGGTGCATGAATAAAGGCCGAACATGCTGTTTGAAGCTGTAGAATGGGGTGAAGTTCACAAAACAACCCATTTTAGGAGGCTGACAGCATGCTCGACCCGAGTAAGATTGTGACGTG
>JBHEKP010000224.1:0-14374 GCA_041859375.1 Candidatus Hydrogenedentales bacterium
CGGAGAGTTTTGACAGGATTGTCACCTGGATTGACATCAATGCCCCATACTATCCAGACTACTCCACGGCCTACCCCGACAACCTGGCCGGACGGAGCCCCCTGGACAACGGCGAAATTGAGCGCCTGAAGCGGCTGACAGGGGTGCCCTTCGCCGAGTTGATGGGCCATGGAAAAGACAGGGGGCCGCAGGTTACATTTGAGCGGCCCGGTTTGAGCCCCTGCCTGGGGCGGGCGGCGGAGAAGGGCGGAAAAGCGCGCCGCGAGGCGGTGGAGATCATCCAGGCGGGCGCGGATCGGCTGAAAAAGCAGCCGCGCGGCGACACGGACGGGATGGTTGCCTGTCCGGTTGACCAGGCGCGGCAGGAAAAATATGAAATGCGGCAGGCCGCGGAGGCGCGGAGCCGTGAGGCCATATACAGGCAAACAAGGGTCTACGACCGGAATTAGGTTTCGGCAAGGGAAGGACGGTGCAAGGTGAAACAGCAACTGGTGTCCAAGGGTTCAGCCATCATTTCCGCCATTCTGGCGCTTGGGTTTGCCGCCGCCGCCGCTTCGGCGGACAAGGGATACCATTCCCCCTGCGCGGTGGCGGGGAGCGCCGACGGCAGGGTGCTGTACGTGGCCGAGCAGGGCAAAAACAGCGTGGCCGTGGTCAACACCGAGAAGGACAAGGTCGCGGACCGGATCAAGCTGCCCGACGCGCCGGGCGGCCTGGCGCTTTCCCCGGACGGCAAAACCCTCTATGTGACCAACTGCGCGCCCGAAGGGCTTGTGCGCTATGTTGACACGGAGTCCGGGAAGGTCACCGGGGAAACTGTCGTGGGCCACAGTCCCGTGTCCCCCGTGCCCTCTCCGGACGGCGCCCTCCTTTATGTGTGCAACCAGTTCAACGATGACGTCTCCGTGGTGGATCTTGCCACCCGGAGCGTGACCGCCCGCATTGCCGCCGGGCGCGAGCCCGTGGCGGCGGCGATCACGCCTGACGGCAAGACCCTCGCCGTGGCCAACCTGCTTCCCTCGGGCGCGTCGGACGGCGACTACACCGCCGCCTCGGTGACCCTGGTTGACACGGCGTCCCGCGGGGCCGCCGCGGTGAAACTTCCCAACGGCAGCACCGGTCTGCACGGCGTCTGCGTGTCGCCCGACGGCGCCTTCGCCTATGTGACCCACCTCCTGTCCCGGTACCAGCTTCCGACAACCCAGCTGGAGCGCGGCTGGATGAATACCAACGCGCTGACCGTGGTTGACCTCGCCAAAAAGGCGGCGGTCAACACGGTGCTGCTGGACGATGTGGACCTGGGCGCGGCCAACCCCTGGGCCGTCGCCTGCACGGCGGACGGCAGGTTCCTGTGCGTGACCCATGCGGGCACCCATGAAATCAGCGTGATTGACCGTGCGGGAATGCACGCCAAGCTGGACAAGGTGGCGGCGGGCGAACGGGTGACCGAGGTGTCCGCCACGGCGGAGGACGTGCCCAACGATCTTTCCTTCCTGGTGGGCCTGCGCCGCCGCGTGAAACTGGCCGGCAACGGCCCGCGCGCCCTCTTTGTTTCCGGAACGACGGCCACCGCCGCGATGTATTTCACCGGCACCCTGGACAGGGTGGACGTGGCCGCCGAGGGCGCTGCGGGAAGACCCCGCACCCTTGAGCTGGGCAGGGAGCCGGAGATGACGGCGGAGCGGAAGGGCGAGATGTTCTTCTTTGACGCGGACCTGTGCTTCCAGCATTGGCAGAGCTGCGGCAGCTGCCATCCCGACGCGCGGGTGGACGGCCTGAACTGGGATCTGCTGAACGACGGCATCGGCAACCCGAAGAACACAAAGAACATGCTCCTCGCCCACCAAACGCCGCCCGCCATGAGCCTTGGCGTGCGCGAGGATGCGGAGTACGCCGTGCGCTCGGGCATCAAATTCATCCAGTTCGCGGTGCGCCCCGACGAGGACGCCGCGGCCATTGACGCCTACCTGAAGGCGCTGAAGCCCGTGCCCAGCCCCAGGCTGGAAAAGGGCGCGCTGAACGAGTCCGCAAAGCGCGGCCAGGAAGTCTTCGGCCGCGCCGGATGCGCCGACTGCCACGCCGCGCCGCTGCACACGGACCTCGGCCAGTACGATGTCGGCACGGCGAAGGGGCTGGACGCGGGCAAGCCTACGGACACGCCCACCCTGGTGGAGGCGTGGCGCACGGCGCCCTACCTGCACGACGGGCGCTCCGCCACGATTATGGACGTGCTCAAGGCGCACAATCCGGAGGACAAGCACGGAAAGACCTCGGACCTGTCGGAGCAGGATCTGGCCGATCTGGCCGAGTATGTGCTGTCCCTGTGAGTTGCCGGGAACCCTCCGGAAGGCGCGGTGTTTAACCGGTTGGTTTTGGCGGATGCTTTTGGCGGCCCCGGCGGGGGTAATGGAGTGAACATGACGGGTAGTGAAAACGGCGGGCCGGGGCGCGTCCTGCGGCGGTTTGTGGAGCACGGCACCCAGGTGGCCGCGGTGGAGCGCGCCGGGTGCGCGGAGTATTTTCTGACCCTCCTCCCCGGCCCGGACACCGGTTTTGACGCGGTGTGCCGGGAACTTTCCGGCGTGGCGCGCGGCCTGGGCGCGGTGCCCGTTTCGATGGAGGTTTTCGGCGTCGCCGCGGCGGCGTCGGAGGGGCTCAACGGCATTTTTGGCGGTGTTCCCCTCCCGGTGACCTGGGTGGAGGAGGGCTGCTGCTGTCCCGTGCCGCGCTGCGGTGTCCAGGTGTGGGCCGTGGCCGGGGCATCCGTGGAGCCCGTTGTGCTGGACGGGCGGGTCGCGGGGACCGTCTTCGACGCCGACGGGATTCGCTACTGCCGGCTCGGCGGCCTGGTTCCCGGTGACTTGGGCCGGTCCCGCGCGGAGCAGACCCGGGAAATTTTTGACCTCATGGAGCGCGCGCTGGACGCGGCGGGCATGGATTTCAGCCACACTGTGCGCACCTGGTTTTACAACCGCTCCATGCTGGAGTGGTACGACGAGTTCAACGCCGTGCGCACCGCGTTTTTCCGTGAGCGCGGCGTCTTCGACGGGCTGGTGCCCGCGAGCACCGGCATCGGCGGCCGCAACAGCGCCGGGGCCGCGCTCACTGCGGGCCTGCTGGCCGTGAAGGGCGGTGCGGAAACAGTGCGGCCCTTCGCCGTCGCCTCCCCGCTTCAGTGTCCGGCTCCCGCCTACGGCAGTTCCTTCAGCCGCGCCGCCGAATTCAGCGCGGGCGGCGTCCGGCGCCTTTACATTTCAGGCACCGCCAGCATCGAACCGGGCGGAAAAAGCGTTCACATCAACGATCTTGACGGGCAGATTGACCTCACCATGGATGTGGTGGGGGCCATCCTGGAATCGCGCCGCATGGACTGGCGTGATGTGAGCCGGGCTGTCGCCTATTTCAAGTGCGGCACGCGCCGGGGCGCGTTCCACCGCTGCCTGGCGGAGCGGGGCATTCCCGAATTCCCCACGCTCCTCACCAACACCGACATCTGCCGGGACGACCTGCTCTTTGAGCTTGAATTGGACGCCGTCGCGGGCGGGGAATGACCGGGACCCGGCGGAGCCCCCCGCCCAAATCCGTCCGCGCGCCTTTTCCTTTGGCCCTCTTGGCAAGTAAAATAAAACGGTTCGCAGTCCGGTCTCCAGTGTGAAATGCAACCCGGAGGAGAGGTCGCCCATGAGCGAGAAGATGGAGCAGTTGTACGCGGAGCGGCTCAAGCGCTACACCACGGCGCTGCGCAACGGCAAGCCCGACCGCATCCCCATCCGCCCCTTTGTGGCGGAGTTCACCGCCAAGTACGCCGGATACACCTGCCAGGAGGTCACCCACGACTACGAGAAGGCCTTCGCCGCGGCGCGCAAGTGCGCGGCGGACTTCGACTGGGACGCCGTGGTGGGCAACATGGTCTACGTCTGGACCGGACTGGTGCAGACCATCGGCCTCAAGTATTACCGGGTGCCGGGGGTGGGCCTGTCGCCCGACACGGGCTTCCAGTACCTCGAGCCGCCCGAGGGCGAGTCCTTCATGCGGGAGGACGAGTACGACCAGCTGATCGAGGATCCCACGGGTTTCCTGTTCAACGTGTGGCTGCCGCGCGCCTCCGCCGACGTGGTCGCGCCGGGCCAGCCCAACACATTCCGCAACAACATGTCCTTCCTGAAGGGCGGCATGGCGATGATGAACTATTTCGGCGGCTTCCCGCGCCAGGGCGATCTGCTGCGCACGGAATGCGGCACGGTGGGCGCGATTTCGGGCATTTTCAAGGCGCCCCTCGACATTCTGGGCGACAAGCTGCGGGGCTATCTCGGCCTGACCATGGACCTGCTGTACAACCCGGAGAAGGTGCGCGCCGCCTGCGAGGCGCTCATGCCGCACCTGCTGCACGTGGCGTTGTCGGGCGCGGATCCCGACAAGAACGTGCCCATCGGCTTCTGGATGCACCGGGGCTGCGTGCCCTTCATCACGCAGGAGCAGTTCGACACGGTGTACTGGCCCACGCTCAAGCCGATCATTGAGGAGCTTTGGCGGCGCGGCCACCAGACGCTCTTCTACGCCGAGGGCAAATGGGGCGCGCATTTCAACGCCTTCGCCGAGCTGCCCGAGGGCAGCATCGTGTTCCATTGCGACCGCGATGACATTTTCGAGGCGCACCGCGCGCTGGGGCACAAGTTCTGCATCAGCGGCGGCGTGCCCAACTACCTGCTGGCCTACGGCACGCCCGACGAGGTGCGCGCCTGCTGCAAAAAGATTATTGACGGCGTGGCCCGCGACGGCGGCTACGTCATGGACGCGTCGGCCATCATCCAGAACGACGCGCAGATTGAGAACGTGAAGGCGATGACCGATTTCACCCGCGAATACGGGGTGTATTGAGCAAGGAGGCATCATGGACGGTGAAGTCAAAAGAGCGCCGGGCGTGGCCGTTCCCTGGGAGGAAAAGCTCGCGGAACTGCCCGAAATCGTGGGCGACGAGGAACTCGTGAAAAACGTCTGGGAGAACATCGACTCCATGGCCTACACCTACATCTGGCACTGCCTGCTCTCCTTCTGACGGCGCGCGGGCCGCGCCGTTTCGGGCATGACAGTCCGGTGAAACACAACAAGGCGGGGAGGTGGCTCATGTTTGCGGCTGGTGTTTGCTTGTTGATCATGGTTGCGGCGCAGGGAAACAGTGACGCGCCCCAGGCACCGCCGCAGGACGCGGTGATGGCCGGGCCGGAGGAAATCGCCGCCATGGCGGAATGGGCGGGGGAGGTGTTCGGCGGCGTGCCGCTTTCGGACGCGCCGCCGCCGCCCGTGCAAATCGGGGTCATACGCCAGGACTTCAGCGAACTCCACTTCAGGCAGTCCTGCGTCGACACGCCCCTGCGCATCGGCGGCAGGGACTTCGCGCGCGGGCTGGGCACCCATGCGAACAGCGAAATCACGCTCAGCGTGCCCGGGGGCGCGGCGCGCTTCGAGGCCTTCGCGGGAATAGACGACAACCCGGACACAAACGGCGTCCACGGCAGCGCGGTCTTTTCCGCGGAGGCGGGCGGCGTGGAACTGGTCCGCTCCCCCGTGCTGAAGGGCGGCGGCGCGGCCTTTCCCGTGGCGGTGGACCTGGCCGCCGGGACGGCGGCGCTGACGCTCAGGGTGGACACCACGGAGGACGGACCCGCCTGTGATCAGGCCGACTGGGCGGACGCCCGCTTTGTCCTTGCCGACGGCACGACGGTCTGGGTGGACACCGGGCACCACCGCCCGCCCTTCGCGCCCCGGCGCGCACCCTTCTCCTTCACATACGGGGACAAGGCCTCCGCCGATCTCCTCCCCGGCTGGAAATGCGCCGTGGAGACGAAGGATGGCGGTTCCCACCACCTGCGCACCGCGCGGTGGACCGATCCCGCCACGGGGCTGGCGGTCACCGCCGAGGTGAAGGTGTTCAAGGCCTACCCCGCCGTTGACTGGGTGCTGCGCTTCGAGAACACCGGCGCGGCGGACACGCCCCTTATTGCCGACATTCGCGCGCTGGACGCGGCCATGCACACGGGCACGCGGGCAAACCCTGTGGTGTTCGGGCACAACCTGGGCGATGTGTTTTCCGAGGCCAGCTTTGAGAACGTGGACACGCCGCTTGAACCCGGCGGACGCTTCGAAATGGCGCCCAGAAACGGCCGCTCGTCAAACGGCGCGTTCCCCTTCTTTGATCTGCGCTTTGGCTTGAACACCCTTGTCGGGGCCATAGGCTGGTCGGGCCAGTGGTCCGCCGCCGCCGAGCGCGGCGGCGAAAACATGCGGCTCCATGCGGGCATGGAGCGCACCCGGCTGGTGTTGCACCCGGGCGAAAGCATCCGCACCCCGCGCATTCTGCTGCTGCTGAACAACACCACGCCCCCCGTGGCGCACAACCGTTTCCGGCGGCTCATGCTCTTTGAATACCTGCCCAAACAGGACGGTCGCCCCGTGTTCCCGCCCGTGGCGCTCCAGTGCTTCGACCGCTACTACCGCAAGGATCCCGCATGGGCCACCGAGGCCGGACAGCTCAAGGGCGCGGCGACGGCGGCGGATTTGGGTTTTGACACCTACTGGTTTGACGCCGCCTGGTTCCCCAAGGGATTCCCCGACGGCGTGGGCAGTTGGTCCGCCGATCCGGCGCTCTTTCCCCGGGGGCTGCGGCCCATTGGTGATTTGTGCGACGATCGGAACATCCGCTTCCTGCTCTGGTTCGAGCCGGAGCGCGTTGCCGCCGGTTCGGAAATCGCCCGCGAACATCCCGGCGACGTGTTCGGCGGTGAAAAGGGCGGACTCTACCGCCTTGATCTGCCGGAGGCGCGCCAACGCCTCACCGACCTGCTTTCCTCGCGCATCGGGGAATACGGTCTTGACGTCTACCGCAACGACTTCAACATTGATCCCCTTGACTACTGGCGCAAAAACGACGAGCCCAACCGCGAGGGCATGACGGAGATCCGCTACATCGAGGGGCTCTACGCCATGTGGGACGAGCTGCTGGCGCGCCATCCCGGCCTGATCATCGACAACTGCGCCAGCGGCGGGCGGCGCATCGACCTCGAGCTCTGCTCCCGCTCGCTGCCCCTATGGCGCAGCGACACCAACTGCTTCCCCGGCAACGCCGACTGGAACCCCGGCCACTCCATCGGCATCAGCTACTATCTGCCCGCCCACACCGCCTCCGCCTGGGAGCCGGACCCCTACGCCATTCGCGCCGCCGCCACCGCCGGGCTCATCTGCCAGTGGGACTACCAGAACCCCGCCTTTCCGGCGGCGGAGGGCAAACGCCTGGTTGAGGAGGCGAAGGAACTCCGCAAATACTGGTACGGCGACATCTATCCGAAGACCCTCGGCATGAACGGGCCGGGCCACTGGTGCGCCTTCCAGCTGCACCGCGCCGATCTGGACGGGGGTGTTGTGCTCCTCTTCCGCCGCGCCAAATCGCCCTATCCCCGGTTCAGCGTCACCCTCGATGCGCTCAACCCCGCCGCGGAATACACGCTGGAATACGTGGCCGAAGACGGAACCGTCACCACCGGACGCCACTCCGGCGCGGACCTCGCCCAAAACGGCATCGAAGCGTTCCTCCCCGGACCCGCCCAAAGCCTGGTCATCCGCTACGGCCCGGCGAAATAGACACCCTGTGCCATAGAATCATTTGGGATAAATGGAGGGAAAATATGGTGGAGGATTCAGTCTTGGACTCGGAAAGTCTCTCTTTGGTGCCGCCATAGGGCTTTACCAGCGTAGGTGGCAAAGACGTTCCTGTTGATGCCCGAATCAAGTTTGTTCTGCCGCTTCCAAAGGCATAAAATGGCTGTTGTCTGTCGTTCACCAAGAGATAATAATGGAGACAATATGAGTATCACGATCAAACCCAATTTATCGAAAAGCAAGGCGGAACTTCTAGACTACTTCCGAAATCGCGGGGAGGAATCCATGGAAGAGGTAACCCGGCAGTATTCCGCCAGCGAAGCACAGTCACGCGCGGGATCTGTGAACAAAGCAGTAACGGCCACGCGCGATGCCCTTATCGCAAACATTGTTCAACAGGCGCGACAGGAGAATTGGAGTACTGAAGAAAAGTTGAAGTGCATTCTGCTCACAACCTATACGAGCTATGTTTCAATGATCGATCTCCGAAATACCGTATGGGAATACGACTATATGTCGTTTTCGCGACGCGTTGGTGAATTGTGGGAGCCCTTCTGTAAACACTGCTTTGAGTATCCTATCAAGGACCTGAATCTCTTTGTTCCGCCTCTATTTTCAGAGGTCAAAAAGATGATGACGGACGAGATCGAAGGCTTCATTGATGGACTGGACATCACACCAGATCAGAAGGCCGAATTGAAAAGGTACTACGGTAAGGTGTGGAAGCTGGTCACTTCTGGAGAAATCAAATTGGAGCTCGATTTGCACTTCATCCAAGAGGAGGTGCTCTATAACGTTGACTTTAAGAGCGGCTTTGGTTCGAATGAGAAAGGTAACACGAACCGCCTATTGCTTGTTGCGACGATATACGCAAATCTTGAGAAGGATTACCGATGCTTGTTGCTTGTGCGTTCACCGGAGGATCAGAATAATAACTACTTCCAGACGCTGAAGAATTCCGGCATTTGGGCGGCGTATTGCGGGGGCGAGACATACGCGCAGATACAGCAGTTCACCGGCTTTGACTTGAAGTCGTGGATTGCCGAAAACGTGGACTGGGAAGCAGACCTGAGCAAAGCGACAGTCAGCCTCCTGAAGAAAAACGACCTTTCGAAATACTTGGTGTGGTAGAAGTTAAAATGAAGTCAGCCTTCCAAGCGTACTACACGAAGTCGCGACCGATACTGGACTACATGGTATCTCGGCTGCGACCAAAACCACACTGCCGCGTGTTGGAACCGTGCGCAGGCGATGGAGTGCTGGTAGATGCCGTTCTGTCCGTCCAAAGCGATATTGACGTTGACGCATACGAGTTCAATCCTGCCGCTGTGAAGGGACTACTGGCTAAGTACGGGGACAAATGCCGTGTTCACGTTACGCAATCGGATACGCTCCTCGATCTGAATCTCATCCTGAAGATGAATATGGGAGGGTACTACGATTTTGCTATCGCAAACCCGCCCTATGGCGCATGGCAGGAGTATGACAAGAGAAAGGGGTTGAAGACTTTTTACCCCGGACTCTATGTTCGAGAGACCTACACGCTCTTCCTGTATCAATCCCTGCACCTACTACGGCCAGGCGGTCGCCTTGTGTTCATCATTCCTGACACATACCTTAACCTTCACATGCATACGGCGCTAAGGCACAGTCTCCTTACCGAGTCGTGTATTGAAAGCATTGCACTCTTCCCATCATCCTTCTTCCCTGGAGTTAACTTCGGGTATTCAAACCTTTCTATAATCACACTACATCGGGCGAATGCCGACGAAGACGTTAAGGAAAACGAGATTGAAGTCTCGTGGGGATACGAGAAGGTTAACCAACTCGTATCAGGTTCGTCCCACATTCACCAGATGGCCATTCGGCAGGGCGATATGCTTGATGCGATTGACCACGCTTTCTTTCTGAGTCCAAACAGGGAGTTGACCTCACTCGTTTCGAGTACTGACACCCGCGTCGGACATATTGCTGATTGCGTGACCGGAATCTATTCAGGCAACGACAAGATTTTCCTTCGTGTCCTGTCGAACGAGATTCGCAATGGGGCAAAGTATCAGGAGATCACCCCAGATAGCATTTATCGAGGAGGCACCCCTTCTCTAAAGGGTCTCCCCGGAAAAGAGTGTTTCATTCCCATAGTGAAGGGAGGCGGTGTTCGTTTCATCAAGCCCGATCTTTGGTTCTTGGACTGGAGTGTCGAAGCGGTCCGGCACTATATGTCAGACAAGAAAGCAAGGTTCCAGAATCCTACCTTCTATTTTCGAAAGGGTATCGCGATACCGATGGTATCGTCAACAAACGTCACCGCGTCTCTGATGGAGAATCGACTCTTTGACCAGTCAATCGTTGGGGTGTTTCCCAAAGAGGAAAAGTATCTGTACTATCTGCTTGGCTTCTTTAACTCATCCATCTGTACCTCACTCTTGCGCATGATTAACCCATCTGCTAACAATTCGGCTAACTATGTCAAGAAGTTACCATTTGTCGCGCCCACTGATCGCCAGCTGGCACATGTTGATGGGCTGGTATTCCGAGTTCTTGCGGATGCCAGAAAAAGTGGAGGGTGCAAAGAAAGCGACATCAAGGAGCTTAATGAGACATTTGAGCACATCTACTTGAAGAGGAAGTTAGACGGCGAATCAGAGGGTACAATGGAGGAAAGAGCGAGGCAATTGCAGACTGATAGAGCATGAATGAAGAGGCACCATGTTAGGCCAGTTTTGAGGAGGAGGAATTCCGGGCCATCACTGACGACATCAGGAAGATCACAGACATCACTGACAACATGATGGCCGGGACGAGATCGCCAGATGAAATAATCAGAGATTCCCTTGTCTGGACCGGATCGGCGGTGTGGATAACTGCGTACGCGGGGCCAATAGATTTTCCGCATGAAAACCCTACTAGATGCGAAATCGACTCAGAACACGAATGCCGTGTTCGTAAGTCGTTGTATCGCAACAACTGGTCGCCGAAGGGGGTGGGCACGTTGAAACAGAGAAAAGGCGCGAGAAGAGAGAGGGATTGGGTTTCGTGCGGGCGAAGATGTGTGATCGGGGGCACGTTGAAAACGGCGCGGTTTCAAGGAGGACACATCGCAAAAAGCTCGAAAATAAACGGCGATGTGCGATCCATTGTGATGGACGCGCACACCGCCGAGATTCCGCGGATAGAGAATTTCGAGTGAAAGTAGAATGGTGGGCGGTACAGGACTCGAACCTGTGACATTCTGCGTGTAAGGCAGACGCTCTAACCAACTGAGCCAACCGCCCGGAAGGGGCAGGCGGCAGTATACCATTTGCGCCCGCATGAGCGAAAATCCACGGAGGCCGCCGGGAAGTTGCCGCGACGGATTGGATCAGGGTCCGGACATGGGGTGGGGTGGGGCGGACGGTGTGGGGTGTTTTGTCAGTCCGCCAGCCCTGCGAACAGCCATTCGGCGGCGGCGGCGAGTTCCTTTTCGTTGTCCGGCCAGGGATGGCCGCCGCCCTCGCGGAGGATGACCTCGGCAAGGCCGCCGGCGCGCCGGAGCGCATCCGCCAGCCTGTGCGTCTGCGCCACCGGCACCAGCGGGTCCGCCGTGCCGTGGACCAGCAGGAAGGGCGGCGGCGCGGCGCCGTGGTGGGCCGCGGCGAAATGCGCGGCGCGGTAAACCGGCGAAAGCTCGCGCAGCCGGTCCGTGATCTCCCCGTCGTTCCTGCCCGCCGTGCCGCCCCGGAAGAGCAGCGCCCCCGGATCCACCCCCTCCAGCCGCAGCGAGTCAAAACGGACCCCGCCGAAGTCGATCAGGTCGGTGGGCGGAAAGAAGAGGGCCGCCGCCCGCACCGACGCGTCCTGGCGACGCCAGCCGTCGCGGCTGTCGGGCCGCCCCTTTTGCGGGGAGAGCGCCGCCAGCGCCGCCAGATGCCCCCCCGCCGACGCGCCCGTGACGCCAAGCCGGGCGGGCTCAACGCCGTAGTGCGCGGAGTGCTGTTTGATATGGCGCAGCGCCGCGTGCACGTGGAGCACCATGTCCGCGCCGGTGAACAGCGCCGACGAGCCGGGGGACACGGCGAAGACGGTGAAGCCCCGCGCGCACAGCGCGTCCGCCAGTCCGAAGCCGAGGTGCTCGTTCATCACCACCCGGTCCGAGTGCCAGCCGCTGCTGACCACGTCCACCACGCCAAGGCCGTTGCCGCCGGAGGCGGGGCGGAGCACGTCCATGATCAGCCCCGTGCCCAGCGCCTCCGCGTAGACCATGTTGCACAGCCGGTCCTGTCCGCCCGCGGTCTTCGGGCGCACCCGCAGCAGCGCGCCGGGGCGGTGGAGCAGTTCCACGGGGTGGTGGGGGTTTTCGGGGGCGGGCGGGCGCATGGCTACTCCGACAGCCTCCGGTCGAACCAGTCGGTGATCATGACGATCTCCATGGGGATGGTGAGCCAGAAATGGCCGCCGTTTTTCTTCACGAACACCTCCGCGCTGTTGCCCTGTCCCTTGAGCATCTTTTCCATTTTCTGCGACTGCTGCAGGGGCACTATGGGGTCGGTGTCGCCGTGGACCATGAGCACCGGCGGCATGCCCGGTTTCACATGCCGCGCCGGGGAGAGGCGCGCCGCCGCCTCGTCCATCTGCTCCCGCGTCTTGCCCTCAAGGCCGTCGTTGAACAGCAGGGTCGGCGCCTTTTCATACAACGCCCTGGGATCCCCGCCGTCGCCCCATTCCAGGAAGTCCGTCGGCGGGAACAGCACCGCCACCGCCTTCACCGCCGTGCCGTGGCGCATCACCGGATCGGCCGCGGCGGGGTCGCCCTCCTTCGCCGTCACCATGGACATCAGCGCCAGATGGCCGCCCGCCGACGCGCCGGTCATGCCCAGCCGTTCCGGGTCCACGCCGTGTTCGGCGGCGTGCTCCTTCACCCAGCGGACGCCGCGCTGCACATTCTCCACCAGTTCCAGGCCGTTGAAGTCGGGCAGCGATCCGGGGCGCACGGCGAAGACCGTGTAGCCCCGCGAGCAGAACACGTCGAAAAGCCCCGCCTTCTCGTGCTCCTCCTGGCGCGCGCGGCTGCCGTTCCAGCCGCCGCTGATCACGTCAATGATTGCGCGGCCCTTCCCCTGGTCGCCCGGCTTGAAGACGGCGTTCAGGTTTTTGCCGTTCGGCGTGTACACGTCCAGCAGCAGCGCCTGGCCCTTGGCCTCGCCGTACTGCACATCCTGACGCACGTCCCACGGGCGGGGCGGCTGCGCGGGGGCGAGCCCCGCAACCAGCAGCAACGGGGCGATCACGCATGACATGACAACATGTTTTACGGGCATGGGTGCTGTGTCCTTTTTCAGGAACCGCCGCGGCTCCAGGTCATTTTCAGCTTTTTGCGGTTGACCGCGCAGTCGCGCAGGTACAGGTTGATCAGGTTCTGGTAGGGCACGCCCGTCTCGCCGGACAGCGCCTTGAAATAGTCAACCGTCGCCGTGTCCAGCCGGATGGTGACCGGCTGCTTCAGCCGTTTCGCATAGGGGTTCTTCTCCCCCTGCATCCCGCCAAAATCGTAATGTTCTCTCATGGCTTTCAAGCCCCGTAATGTTTGGCCTCTTCCTTGTTTGCCTTGCGGGCGGAAATTATCCGGATTACGTCCTCTTCGGTGCGGAAACAGTGGCAAACAACGAGAATTCTGAGGTTCCAGCTCATGCCCAGCATGATAAAACGGTCTTCCCCGGATGAATGATCGGGATCAAAAAAACGCAGGGCGTTTTCGTCAAAGAAAACGGTTTTGGCTTCTTCAAACGCGACCCCGTGTTTTTGGAGGTTCGTCCGGTTTTTTGCCTCATCCCGTTCAAACCGCAACTCATTCATATGTACAGTGTACATAATGCATGCTGGGCTGTCAAACGGGACGGCTGTTTTGGCGTCTACTTGGACGCGATCACCACCTCGATGAACAGGTCCAGGAACTCCTGCGGCCTGCGGCCGGGGCGGTCCTGCTTGTTGAACGCCGCCACGAGCGTGTCGTAGTCCTCGTGGTGCATCCGGTCCGTCTTGTACAGCTCGTACATGGGCGCCGTCTCGTGGACCCCGTCGCGGTTGCGGGGGCAGCCCACCTTCGTGTGCAGGGTGAATCCCTTGAACTTGCCGTCGCGGGTCTCCTCCAGGCGGAAGGGGTAGAGGCGGCACAGGATCGGGCGCGACTCATAGATCCGGCAGAAGCGCGTTTTCTTGTCGAGGAAATAGCAACCCTTCTTCTCGTCCCGCCTCAGCGCCATCAGGTACTTTTCGCCGTCCGCGCGCAGCCAGGTCGGGTCGTTCTTGTTGACGCCCTCGATCTCCTCCGGCGTCAGGAACTCCAGAAACTCGTGGGGGTTCTCGCCGGTCTCCATGGCGATGCGCAGCACGTCCCAGGGCGTGGGAAGGCACACCACGTCGCGGCAGCAGTGGCTGCAATGATGGCATTTGAAATTGACGGTGTCTCGGCCCATGACTGCGTACTCCCTGAAGGCCCGGCCGGAATTGGCGGGCACAAGGTTATACACCACCGGCGGGCAAAAATGCATGCGCGCGGACTGGGGGGGCGGCAAATTACCGGCTTCTGCCGCCGGGGCCGGAACCGGGGATGCGGCCGATGGCGCGGATGCGGGCTTTCATGCAGCCGTGGCAGTCGCGGGCGCTTTCCTGGATGCAGGCCTTTGCGGGGTAGATTTCGTAAAGCTGGCGGTACTTGGGCGGGGTGAGGTTGGGCATGACGATG
>JBHEKP010000240.1:0-3029 GCA_041859375.1 Candidatus Hydrogenedentales bacterium
ATTATCATTGCCCCGCAACCAGGCGCGCGCCCGGAAATAACCCCGCGTCCACGCCAACAACCCAGGGAGGCGTTTCCATGGCCGCCAGCATGCTGCTTGTTCTGACACTTGCCGCCGCGATGGGCGGCGGGGAGGTGCGCATGTCGGAGGAGAAGATTGTCCTGCCCACCTATGAGACCGAAGAACCCGACAAAATCCCCCTTTTCTACCGGCCCGAGGAGGTGCAACTGGCGGAGAAGCACGTCTACCCCTACCCCTTCTATGACGTGAAATCCACCGAAAAGAAGGACAGGGAATACACCGCGGTCATTCTTGAAAACGAATACCTCAAAATCTGCGTCACCCCGGAGATGGGCGGCCGCCTGTATTACGCCCTGGACAAGACCAACGGCTACGACCTGGTCTACAACAACCGCGTGGTGAAACCCGCCCTCATCGGCACCATCGGAGCGTGGACCTCCGGCGGCGTGGAATGGAACACCCCCCACCACCACCGGGCGACCAGCCTTATCCAGGTGGACCATATCCTTGTGGACAACCCGGACGGAAGCAAAACCGTATGGGTCGGGGAGTATGAAAAACGGTGCCGCACCCGCTGGCTCACCGGCATGACCCTGGAACCGGGCAAAGCCTTCGTGAAAATCGAGTTCAAAAGCATCAACCCGACCCCCCTTGAATATCCCGCCCTCTTTTTCGCCAACGCCGCCGTGCACGTGAACGACACCTACCAGTTCATCTTCCCGCCGGACGTGGAGATGATGAACTTCCACTATGTGAGCGAATTCACCCGGTGGCCCGTGCCCAACCAGGTCTACCAGTCCACCGACTACACCCACGGCGAGGACCTTTCATGGTGGCGGGAGGCCAGGCAGCCCGTCTCCTTTTTCGTCACCAAAACCCGCCAGGATTTCATGGGCGGCATCGACCACGGCAAAAAGGCGGGCACCGTGCTCATCGGCGACCACCGCATTTTCAAGGGCAAAAAGCTCTGGAACTGGGGAAAGAACGAGGTGCAGGCCGTGTGGGATCAGAAGCTCACCGACAGCGACGGCCCCTACGCGGAGCTGATGATGGGCTTCTATTCCGACAACCAGCCCGACTACAACTTTGTCGCGCCCTTCGAGACGAAATACGGGACCATGTATCTGTGCGGACTGCGGGGCATGGACGGAATCAGGGAGGCCGACCGCGACTTCGCACTCAACCTGGACCTGAGGGACGGCGCGGCACTGATACAGGTGAACGCCACCGCAGTCCGGAAGGGTGTCGGGATTGTCCTCACGCGGGCGGGCAGGACCGTCTTCGAGGACACGACCGACCTCTCCCCCGCCGCAGCCTATGAAAAAACCGTGGCCCTGGGCGCGGACGCCACGCTGGAAGAACTGCGGCTGTCGCTGCGCCCGACGGAGGGCGGCGGGCTGATGGCGTGGCAAAAGCAGCCCCCGCTGAACGAGCCCTTCCCGGAAACCCACAAGGATCCCCTTGACCCGAAGGAATACAAGACGGCGCAGGAGCTGTACTTCGCCGGCCTGAAAATAGAGCAGTTCGGAAACACCAACTACGACTACATGAAATACTACGGCGCGGCCCTCGCCCTGGAGCCGGACCATGTGGCCGCGAACACGCAGACGGGCTTGGTCTTCCTGAAACGCGGGGAGTACGTAAAGGCGGAGGGGCATCTGAAACGGGCTGCGGAAGTGGTGACGGGAAACCACAAGAAGGCACAGGATGCCACGCCCCTCTTTTATCTCGGCGTGTGCCTCATGAAACAGGGCAGGACCGGCGAGGCCCTGGACCTGCTCCACCGCGCCGCATGGGACTATCCGTGGACCTCGGCGGGCTGCACGCTGGCCGCCCGGCTTGAGGGCGCGCGCGGGGACTGGCGGCGCGCGCTGGACGCCGCGGAAAGGGCCTGCGCGGCGAACACCATGAATGTGGGGGCGCAGTGGGGCCGGGCCGTGGCGCTGCGCAGGCTCGGCGCGCGCGACGAAGCCGCCGGAGCGGCGGGACGGGCCCTCGCGGTGGACCCGCTGTGCTTCGCCGCCATGAACGAAATGCGCCTCCTTTCCGGCGGCACCCCCACCGGGCGGACCGCCGGGGAATGGGCCGCCATGCTCGGGGAAACCCTGCGCGGCGAACCCTACAACCATATTGAAACCGCGTCGCGCTACGCGGAATTCGGCCTCTTCGGCGAGGCCGCCGAAGTGCTTGAAATGGCGGCGGAATCCGGCAATCCCGCGCTCAACAGCCACCCGATGATTTATTACCACCTGGGCATGTGCCTGGCGGCGGCGGGACGGGAAAAAGAGGCGGAACAGGCACTGGAAAAGGCCGCATCCCTGCCCACGGACCTCTGCTTCCCCTACGGGGACGATTCCGTGCGCGCGCTCCAATTCGCCCTGGCGCGGAACGACCGCGACGCGAACGCCCATTACCTGCTGGGCAACGCCCTGGCCGACCACCAGCACCAGGCCGCCGTGGACTCCTGGAAAAAGGCGGCGGAACTCGCCCCGGACAGGGCCATCATCCACCGGAACATCGCCTACCTCCAGGCGAACCACCTGCGGGACATGCCCGGCGCGCTGGACAACATCATGCGCGCCATCTCCCTGGACCATTCCGAACCGCGCTATTTCTCCGAGGCGCGCCTGTACATGTCCTATGCCAGCCTCACCCCCGCGCAACTGGCCGAATTCCTCGCCAATTACGGGAAACTTGCCGGCGAAATCACCGACATCCAGCTCATGGAGGTGGAGCTGGCCGTGTTCAACGGGGAATACGACCGGGCCATCGCGCTGCTGGAGCGCATGAACTACCACATCCGGGAGGGCGCGACCTTCAACCCCCACGTCCACTGGTTTGACGCGCACCTCCACAGGGGCATCACCCTCATGAACGGCGGCGACCACGCCGGGGCGGAAAAATCCATGCTCAGGGCCATGGAGTTCCCCGCCAACCTGGAGGCCGAACGCGACAGCAAGATCGGCATTGCCTGGTACCATCTGGGGGTGAACGCCGCGAAGGCGGGA
>JBHEKP010000268.1:0-4188 GCA_041859375.1 Candidatus Hydrogenedentales bacterium
GCCCGCCCCCCCGGCAAACCCCGACTTGCTCACCCCCTGAATGACCACCGACACCGCCACAAAGGACCAAAACAGGACAAGGGGCACGTCGGGCAGAATGAACTCGGGAAACATGGAAACACCTCGGGGTGGACGGCTTCGAAGGACAAAAATATTGTATCGAAAGCGCCCCCGGAGGGTCCAGCCTGCGGAAAAGGCCGCAGGCTTTGGCGGCGTGTCCGGGGCTCATTCCACGTTGTCAGACGACCTCCAGCGCATCGCGGCCGGGGAGGGCCGGGAAGGGCGCGTGGGGTTCGGCCTGGTACCAGAAGGCGGTGGAGGCGATGTCGTCGCGGAGGGGGAGATAGCGGCCGCCGCTCCGCCAGCCGAGGGCCTGGATGGTGACACGCAGGTCCTGCCGGAAGCGGATCGGGTCCATGATGTGCCAGCGGTAGAGGCCGAAGCGCTGCTGGGAGCGGTAGGCGCCGTCGGGCTTGATGACCTGGTGCAGTCCGGCGTAGGGCGTGTTGAAGACGGTGTATTCGCCGTTGCGGTCGAAGTTGTAGGAGCCGCAGAAATAGTCCTCCGTGCCGGTGCCGCAGATGGTGGGCCACTCGTCGCCGTCCATGAAGAACTTGATCTCGCCCTCGCCCCACCAGCCGGTGCTGTTCACCTGCCACGCGAGACAGGTGCCGACGTAGTGGCCGCGCCCGCGCACGCCGTCGAGCAGGACGTGGTCGGCCTTGTCCGGGAGGGGGTTGCTGCGCCGCCACTGGGCGTGGAGGTAGGCCGCGTCATCGGGCACTTCGGTGAGGGTGTAGTTGATCTGGTAGTAGAGCACCATCTCCGCGTCGTCGCGGTTTTCAAGGGTCATGCGGCAGTGTTTGCGGAAGGGCATCTCCCAGTAGCAGTTGAAGGCGCTGCCCGGATTGACGCAGACGGCGAGGGAGGAGAGGGGCGCGTATTCGCCCCAGCCCATGCCGAAAAAGTCGCCCACGGGGCATTCGATGCTGGGGGTCTCCTCATGGTCCCAGTAGACGCGCAGGATGGAATGCCGCCAGTTGCCCGTGGGGGTCATCCAGATTTGCTGGATGGCTCCGGGCCCGTCGATGCCGGCCATTTCGAAGAGGCTTCCCGCGGCGATGCGCACGGAGGGGGAGATTTTCCAGCCGCGCCCGAGGTCGCGGGCGCACTGGGCGCCGGTGCCGTCCTCGGCCATGCCGCCCGCGCCCTTCGCGCCGGTGAAGTTTTCCGCCGAAAGGGAGCGGCTTTGCGCGTTGGAGAGGAGGGACAGGCTGCCGAGGTGAAGGTTGAGTCCGTTGAACATGGCCGGGGCTCCTTTGGTTCGGGCTCCAGTTCTATCAGGAAGGCGGGCGCGGGGTCAAGGGACGGACGGGACGCCGCCGGTCCGGCCCGGTGCGCCGCGGGGAAGTTGAGGCGGGGGCGCGGTTTGGAGATTTTCGCATGCGCATGGTAAAATCCTGGTTTCATTTCGCCCGGCCACATGCAGCCCCGCAGACAGCGGGGATGTTTCTTTTCGGGCGGCAAATGACGGCAGGGAGTTGGTCCAATGCCCACGTACACATACGAATGCAAAAAATGCGGCCATGAGCAGGAGGTTTTCCACGCCATGTCCGCGAAGCCGAAGGTGGCCTGCACGGCATGCGGCGGGGCCTGCGTCAAGCTGATCGGATCCGGCGCGGGCGTGATTTTCAAGGGCAGCGGCTTCTACGAGACCGACTACAAGCGCAAGGGCGACGGCGCGCCGAAGAGTTCCGCCAAGGCGGAGCCGAAACCGGCGGAGGGCGGCGCGAAGACGGAGGCGAAAAGCACCCCCTCGCCCGCGAAAGGCAAAGGCGAGAAGTCCTGAAAACGGAGGAGCGGCCATGAACAACGAGCAAATCCGCGCCCTGAACGACGCGCACATCATCAACACCTACGGCGCGCGCCGCATGGCGGTGGTGCGCGGCGAGGGCGCGCGCCTCTGGGACGCGGACGGCCGGGAATACCTGGACTTTTTCGCGGGCATCGCGGTGTGCAACCTGGGCCACTGCCACCCGAAGGTGACGGAGGCGGTGTGCCGCCAGGCGGCGACGCTGGTGCACGTGTCGAACCTGTACTACATCGAGCCGCAGACGCGGCTCGCGGAGCTGCTCTGCGCGAACTCCTTCGCGGAGCGCTGGTTTTTCTGCAACGGCGGCGCGGAGGCAAACGAGGCGGCCATCAAGCTGGCGCGCCGCTACTGGGCGGAGCAGGGCACGCCGAAGCCGGACGTGATCACGGCGGACCAGTCCTTCCACGGGCGGACGCTGGGCGCGCTGACGGCAACGGGGCAGCCGAAGTACCACCAGGGCTTCGAGCCGCTTGTGCCGGGCTTCACCTATGTGCCCTATGACGACGCGGCGGCGCTGGAGGCGGCAATCACCCCGAATACGGGACTGATCCTGCTGGAGCCGATCCAGGGCGAGGGCGGGGTGCGCGTGCCGAAGCCGGGCTACCTCCGGGCGGTGCGCGAGATCTGCGACCGCCGCGGCATTCTTCTCGCCCTTGACGAGGTGCAGACGGGGCTGGGCCGCACGGGCAAACTTTTCGCGCACGAGCACGAGGGCGTGACGCCGGACATCATGACGCTGGCGAAGGGCCTCGGCAACGGCGTGCCCATCGGCGCGATGGGCTGCTCGGAGAAGGCGGCTGCGGGCTTCGGCCCGGGCGCGCACGCCTGCACCTTCGGCGGGAACCCGCTGAGCGCGGCGGCGGGCGTGGCCACGATGGAGGCGCTCACGGAGCCGGGCTTCATCGCGGAGGCGGCGGAGAAGGGCGAAAAACTGCACGCGGCGCTGCGGGCGCTGGCGGCAAAGCATCCGAAGATTGTGGAGGTGCGCGGACGCGGGCTCATGGCGGGCGTGGAATGCGCCGACGCGGTGGCGCCGCTGGTGAACGCGCTGATCGAGGCGGGCATCGTTTGCGGCCCCGCGGGCCCGAAGGTGCTGCGGTTCCTGCCGCCGCTCATCGTGACCGGGGCGCAGATTGACCAAGCGGTGGCGGCGCTCGACCGCTGCCTGGGAGAACTGGGATGGTAAAGCGCGACTTCGTTTCCCTGGCGGACTACAGCGGCGAGGAGATTCTGGCCTTCCTTGATCTGGCGGACCGGCTCAAGCGCATGCAGAAGAACGGGGAATGCCACCATTTCCTGGCGGGCAAGACGCTGGCCCTGATTTTTGAGAAGCCGAGCCTGCGCACGCGGCTGACCTTCCAGATCGGCATGTTCCAGCTCGGCGGCCAGTCGGTGCTCATCGACGACGTCCTGGGCCGCCGCGAGTCGGTGGCCGACGTGGCGCGCAACCTGGAGCGCTGGGTGGACGGCGTGATGGCGCGCACCTTCAGCCACGGGCACGTGCTGGAGCTGGCGCGGCGCGCCACGGTTCCGGTTATCAACGCGCTCACGGACAAGCTGCACCCCTGCCAGATTCTCGCGGACGCCCAGGCGCTGCGCGAGCGCAAGGGGCTCGACCTCGGCAGCCTGAAACTGGCCTTCGTGGGCGACGGCAACAACGTGTTCAACTCGTGGGCGAACTTCGCGCGGCGCGTGCCGCTGAACCTGACGCTCGTGTGCCCGCCTGGCTACGAGGGCGATCCGGAGATTTGCGCGGCGGCCAGGGCCGAGGCGAAGGGCGCGTTTTCCGTGACACACGACATCGAGGAGGGCCTGCGCGGCGCGGACGCGGTGTACACCGACGTGTGGGCGAGCATGGGCCAGGAGGACGAGGCGGCGGAGCGGGAGCGCGTGTTCGCGCCTTACCAGGTGAACGCGCGGCTGATGTCGCTGGCAAAACCGGACGCGGTGTTCATGCACTGCCTGCCGGCGCACCGCGGCCTGGAGGTGACCGACGAGGTGATAGACGGGCCCCAGTCCATCGTTTTCGACGAGGCCGAAAACCGGCTGCACGCGCAGAAGGCGGTCATGACGGTGCTGATGGGCGGCGGCTTCCCCCGGCCCATCTGAGGCGGAACTGACAGGGAACAACACCGGCGCGCGCCGGAAACGAAAAGGAGCACGCAATGAGCGGGAACACCAAGAAAATCGTCCTGGCCTATTCGGGCGGGCTGGACACGTCCATCATCCTCAAATGGCTCCAGGAGGAGTACAAGGCCGACGTGGTGGCGTACATCGCGGACGTGGGCCAGGGCGAGGAGACGGAGGAGGCGCGG
>JBHEKP010000293.1:0-13682 GCA_041859375.1 Candidatus Hydrogenedentales bacterium
GGTTCCTTCCGGGCGGCCATCACCTCGGTGAACAGCCAGTTGCCGAGCATGATCACCCACACCATCACCTTCACGTCCACCCTGACCATCACCCCCCTGTCGGAACTCCCCGCGATATCCGCCAGGGTGAGCATTTCCGGCAACGGCAGCACGATCAAGGGGACTTCGGCGGGGGCGGGGGCGGACGGACTGGTGCTGTCGGGACCGGGCCAGACGGTGACCGCGCTGAACATCAGCGGTTTTGCCGACAGCGGCATCCGCATCACCGGCTCCTCCACCACGGTGACCCAGTGCAAAATAGGGAAATACGACAGGGACTCCTCCGGAAACGGCGCGCACGGCATATATGTGGAATCCTCCGCGTCAAATGTGACCATCGGCCTGGCAGCCACGGGCGGCGGCAACGTCATCTCCGGCAACGGAGGCCACGGAATCGCCCTGGCCAACACGGAAAGCGTCACCATCCAGAACAACATCATCGGCCTGACCGCGGACGGACTCGCCACCCAGCCCAACGCGAACAACGGTGTTTACGCGGCCAACACGGACGGTGTCACCATCGGCGGCACCACCCGCAACTCCGGCAACACCATTTCCGGCAACACCATGAACGGCATCCTGCTGGGCTTTTCATCGGGCAGCATCCTGGGCAACCGCATCGGCCTGAACTCCAGCGGCGCCTCCGCCGGCAACGGATGGAACGGTGTGAGCGTTTACAACCCCTCCGCGGCCGTGACCATCGGCGGCGCGTCCAGCGCGGCGCGAAACACCATTTCCGGAAACGGCCAGGCCGGCATCCTCGGCGAGGGTGACGCGGCGTTCCAGGTGGCCGTTCTGGGCAACCGTATCGGCACAAACGTTGGCGGCACGGCGGCCATTGGCAACGGGGGCGACGGAATCGAACTCAGGGACTCGGGCAATTACACCATCGGCGACGCGGTGAGCGGCGGAATGAACATCATCTCCGGCAACGACGGCAACGGCGTGCGCATCCACCAGGACAACCTCTCCACCATTCTGAGCAACAACCGCATCGGCACCAACGCCGAGGGCACGGCCGCCGTGCCCAACCAGGGGGACGGGGTGCGCATTGAGCAGGCCGCCTCCGTGGCCTTCGGCGGCGGCGCCGGCTTTGAGAACCTGCTGTCCGGCAACGGCGGCAACGGCATCCACTCGGTGGCGGGCAGCACCGCCGGAGGCGCACTGGTCATCAAAAGTTGCCGGGTCGGGGTGGACGCGGCGGGCACGGCCGCCATTCCAAACGGCCTCGACGGCGTCCGGCTGGCGCGCAACAGCACCGGCTGCACCGTGGGCGACACCACGGGCGCGCCCAGCGTGGTCGCCTCCGGGAACGGGGGCAACGGACTGGTGATTTCCGACACGGGCTGCACGCTGGTCGCGGCAACCTATGCGGGCGTCGGCGCCGACGGCACCACAGTGCTTCCCAACGGCGATTCCGGGCTTGTCGCCGGGGGAATTCCCGACATCGACATAGGCGCGACGGGCACCGGCGGGGGGAACATCTTCTCCGGAAACACCACCCACGGCGCGGTGGTCTACAACTGCGCGGCGGTGGCGCTGATCAACTCCAAATTCGGTGTGGACGCGGGGGACGCGGCCGCCGGGAACGGTGTTGACGGCATGGCGATGAGCGCCTGCGCAAATGTCGCCATCGGCGGCGCCGCCGCCAAGGCCTGCACCTTTGCGGGCAACGGCGCGCGCGGCGTCAGTCTGGACGGGGGGGCCTCCGGAAGCATGTCCGTGGTTGCGTCGCACAACCGCTTCGGCCTGCCGGGCGCGGGCAACGGCTCGGCGGGCGTGCTCGTGATGAAGAGCGGCATGGTCAAACTCCCCGCGTCCTTCACCGTGGTGATGCAGGAGAATGTGAACACCGGCAACCAGACAGGGGTGACCGTGGACGCCTCCGCCGCCGGAACCACGGATGTTTATCTCGAAGGGGACAAGATTTACGGCAACGCGGGGAAGGGCATATCGCTCGGAACCAACGTCCACATGGGTGTCACACCGCCGGTGATCACCCAGTTTCTGCCCTACATCACGGGCACCGCCCCGGCCAACTCGCGGGTGCGGTTGTTTGTGGACAGTGACGACGAGGGTGAAACCGCGGCGGACACGGTTGTGGCAAACGCGGACGGCGTGTTCTTCAGCACGGCAAATCTTGCCGCCCATGCGGGAAAGCACCTGACGGCGCATGCCACGGTGGCCAACGCGCGCACCTCTGAATTCAGCGCGCCCGTCCTGATCCACCAGCAGTTGGCGGAAACCACCATCAGCAAGATCGTGTCCAGAATCAACCAGGCCATCCCGGATCCCACCACCGGTTTCACCCACACCATCATCTCGGACTCTCCGGGAACGATCCAGGACCTTGACGTGGTGCTGGGGCTCACCCATTCCTGGGTGGGCCAGCTCACCGTGAAACTGCGCCACGACGACACCGGCACGGAAGTGGTGCTGCTGGACAACCCCGGCAGCCCGGCGCTGGGTTCAAAGGGCTGCGACAAGGACGACTACAACATCATCCTGGACGACGAGGGCACCGGCGGCGCAATCCATGACCTGTGCGGGGAGGACATGTCCTCGCCCCCGAACTACACCCCCAACGAGGCGCTTTCCGCCTTTGACGGGGAACTGATCGCCGGCTCGTGGACGCTGACCATTGTGGACTTCACCCCCGGCAACACGGGCATGCTGAATGTTTGGGGAATCACGGCCAACAACATGGTGTCCACGCCCGTGGTGTTTGTGGACAAAAGGCGGGGCGGTCCGCGGGAAAACGGCCGCTCCTGGGCCTATGCCTTTGACAATCTCCAGGAGGGCGTTGACGCCGCCGCCGCCATCAACGCCGAGGTGTGGGTGGCCGGCGGGGTCTATGACGAGGAGCGGGTGGACACGGCCCTCGGGGAAAACACCGGCGCCGTTGTCCTGCGGGAATACGCGCGGCTTTATGCCTGCTTTGCCGGAAACGAGCTGCTGCGCGACCATCGGGAGCCCATCTTCAACCCTACCACCATTGACGGAAGCGCCGCGCGCGGCGGACAGCCCGCCACCCATGTGGTCCGGGCGCAAGGCCTGAAAAGCGCCCTGCTGGACGGGTTCACCATCACCGGCGGCCTGAATTCCGGGAACGGCGGCGCGGGCCTGCTGGCGGAAAACGTGGATGAGCTCTCCCTTGCCGGATGCACCTTCACCGGCAACCAAAGCGGCCTGGGGGCGGCCGCACGCATCACCGGGGGAAGCGCCGACCTGCTGTATTGCACTTTTGAGGACAACACGGCCGACGAGGGGCTCAGCGCGCTGAACACCAAAAACACCCTGATCACCATCAGGGAATCCGCCTTCCGCAACAACATCGGCGGCGCGGCGTACATTGATCTTGCGCCGGGCACCGCCACGCCAACCGCCACCCTGCTCCAGTGCTACTTCTCGGAAAACAGCATTCCCACGTTCAGCGGCGGCGCGCTGCGCCTTGGGGCCAACGACGGGGAGGGTTTGGCCAGAATCGAGCGGTGCTGGTTTGGGAACAACAGCGCGGGTTTTGAGGGCGGCGCTTTTTACGCGCATTACAGCGTCTATTCCGAGCTGGTCAACTGCGTTTTTGACGGAAACACGGCGGCCAACTTCGGCAACGCCGTGGCCACCCGGGGCACCGCACTGTTGAATTCCTGCACGCTGAACCGCAACAACGGAGCGGCCTTTTATTCCGTGTGCGAATTGACGGGCGGAAATGTGGCCCTCTTCAATTCCATCCTCTGGTCGGAGGATGAGTCCCAACTGCCGCTGCTGGAGGGGGACGACTTCTTCAGTCTGGTGCGGGGAGTCGACGACCCCTACATGCACGGCATGGATCCCCTCTTTGTTGATTCATCCAACGGAAACCTGGCCCTGCAAAACGCCTCCCCCTGCCGTGACCTGCCTGTGACCCGAACCTGGAGCTGGGCGCTGGGCGCTGTGTCCGTTCCGGACAATGACTTCCAGGGCACGCTCAGGCCGCAGCAGGCGGCCATGGATGTGGGCGCCTTTGAAATGGCCTACAGCGGAACCTGCGGCGGCGGCGCCACCTACTCGCAGGCGAACACGCCCGACACCATCACCGCGGGGCACGGCACCCCCACCGCCGCGGGCTCGGTGGAGGTGAGGCGCAATTTCAACCTGCGCACGGAATTCGGCACGGCCCAGCCGGTGGTCATCCGCTGCGTACGGGTTCCCCTGCGCCAGGCGGTGACCGGCCAGTTTGTCGTGCACGTCACCCTTTCGGGCGGCGGATCGGCTTTCCACGCCTATAAATATGTGAATGCGCCCCTCTCCAACAATGTGCTTGAAATACCCGTGCAGAAATATTTCAAAAACCAAATGGGGGAGGTGCTGACCGTTTCCGCCTCCGTCGAGGTGGACGGCGAGGCGGGCCAAATCTTTGAGTTCGGCGGCAACAACCTCGGGGAAACCGTTCCGGGCTGGTACCGCGACGACACGGGCTGGGTGCAGTTCGGTCCGGCATTCAACCTGGGACTTTATGTCAAGGGTGACATCCGCGACTGTCTGGTGGAGGATTACGAGGCCCCGGTCGTCACGCTCGACGGCGCCACCCCCGAAACGATTGAATGCGGCACCGCATGGATCGATCCCGGCGCGACGGCGGAGGACGACTGTGACGGCGAGGTGGATGTGACCGTGGAGGGCGCGGAGGGACTGGGCGAAACGACCGGCGGCTTCTTCGTCAATTACACGGCGCGGGACAATGCGGGCAATTCCACCTCCGTGTCCCGGCAGGTGTTTGTCGAGGACACCACCGCGCCCCAGATCACCCTGAACGGCGGGGCGGCCGTCAGTGTCGAATGCGGCACTGTGTGGTCCGATCCGGGCGCAATCGTGGAGGACGCCTGCGACGGCGCGCTGACACCCCAAATTATTGGGACCGTGAACACGGCGGCAAAGGGTGACTACACCCTCATGTACGAGGCGGAGGACGCCGCGGGCAACCTCGCCTCGGTGAAACGCACCGTCACCGTCACCGACACCCAGCCGCCCGTGGTCGTCCTCAACGGCGGCGCGGACATCACCCTGGAGTGCGGCGCGGCATGGACCGACCCCGGCGCGACGGCCACAGACGCATGCGAGGGCGCGCGAAGCGTAACCGTGACCGGGGCGGTTGACCTGCATGAACCCGGCGTGTACAACCTGCTTTACACCGCTTCCGACAGTGCCCTGCGGCAGGGCAGCGCCTCCCGCAAAGTGACCGTCCAGGACACGCAGGCCCCCGTGGTCACCCTCAACGGCGCGGCCGCCCTTACCCTGGAATGCGGCGCGGCGTGGACCGACCCCGGCGCAACCGCCAACGACGCATGCGACGGCACGCTGGCCGTGACGGTCACCGGCGCCGTGAACCGCAGCACGCCGGGAGCCTACACGCTCACCTACAGCGCCGAGGACGCGGGCAACCGCACCGGTTCCGTGACGCGCACCGTCACCGTGGCCGACACCGCCAGCCCCGTGGTGGCCATCAACGGTTCCTCGGCCGTGTCGCTGGAGTGCGGCGCGGTGTGGACCGACCCCGGCGCAACCGCCAACGACGCATGCGACGGCGCGCTGTCCGTGTCCGTGGTGGGCACGGTGAACACGGCGTCGCCGGGCGCGTACCCCCTGATCTACCGCGCCACCGACCGGGCGGGCAGAATCGGCGAGGCCACCCGCACCGTCACCGTGGCCGACACGCTGGCCCCCGTGGTGACCCTGAACGGGCAGGCGTCGGTGAACATCGCCTGCTCCGCCACCTGGAGCGATCCCGGCGCGGCCGCAAGCGACGCCTGTGAGGGCGCAAAAACACCCACCGTGACCGGAACCGTGTCCAACGGCGTGCCGGGAACCTACACCCTGACCTACACGGCCAAGGACTCCGGCAACCGCACCGGCTCCGCCGTGCGCACCGTCACCGTGCTTCCCTGCGGCACGCCCACCATCGCACTCAACGGCGCGGCCAGCGTGCAGTTGGAATGCGGCGACGCATGGTCGGACCCCGGCGCGGTGGCGCTGGACGCGGGCGGCGCGCCCCTCACCGTCACCGTCACGGGAACGGTGAACAGGTTCCTGCCCGGCGTTTACACCCTGACCTACAAGGCCACGCCGCCGGGCGCGGCGCAAATCTCCGTCACCCGCACCGTCACCGTGGCCGACACGCTGAACCCCGTGGTGTCCCTGAACGGGCCGGCGGAGGTGCTGCTTGAATGCGGCGACGCCTGGTCCGACGCGGGAGCCACCGCCGACGACGCCTGCGACGGCGCGCTGGCGGTGGCCGTGTCCGGAAGCGTGGACCCCTCCGAACCGGGCGTGCACACCCTCACCTACACCGCCACGGACGGCGGCGGGCGCACCGGAAGCGCGGTGCGCGTCGTGGAGGTGGCGGACACGGAACCCCCGCTCATCACGCTGAACGGACCCGCGTCCCTTACCATCGCCTGCGACGGCGTGTACACCGAACAGGGCGCGGCGGTGGATGACACCTGCGACGCGGCGGCGGCGGTGGATGTGGAGGGCGGCGTGAACACCACCGTGTCCGGTGTCTACGAAATCACCTACACCGGCCGCGACGCGGCGGGCAACACCTCCGCGCCGCTGACGCGCACCGTGACGGTGCAGGCCTGCGGCACGGCGCGCATCGGCCTGATCGGCCCGGCGGCGGTCCAGCAGGAATGCGGCGAAATATGGAACGATCCCGGCGCGACGGCCAACAACGCGGACGGCTCGCCCCTGGCGGTGAGCGTGGAGGGGGCGGTGGACCCGTCCGCTCCGGGCGCGTACACCCTGACCTACCGCGCCACCCCGTCGGGCGGCGCGCCCCTCTCCGTCACGCGCACCGTCACCGTGGCCGACACGCAGCCGCCGGTGGTGACACTGAACGGCGCCGCCGAGGTGACCCTCAACTGCGGCACGGACTGGACTGATCCGCACGCGGCGGGCATGGACGCCTGCGCGGGCGCGCTCGCCGTGTCGCGCACCGGCGCGCTGAACACCGGCGCGCCCGGAACCTACACCCTCACCTACACCGCCACGGACGGCGTCCGCTCCGACGCCGCCACCCGCACGGTGATTGTGCGCGACAACTGCGGCGGCCCCTCCGAGGTGACCGTCCCCGCGGTGACGGGCATGACACAGGGCAACGCTGAAAACGCCATCACCAGCGTGGGCCTGGCCGTGGGCGGCGTGGCCGAGCAGTACCACGCCTCCGTGGAGGCCGGCCGCGTCATCAGCCAGTCCCCGGCCGCCGGAACGAACGTGCCCTCCGGCAGCGCCGTTTCGCTGGTCGTCTCCCTCGGCCAGGAACCGGCGGGCGACATCACGGTGCCCAATGTGGCGGGCCTCACCCAGGCGGCCGCCGAGTCGGCCGTCACCACGCTCACTCTTTCCGTGGGCACCGTGACGCAGCAGTACCATCCCACCGTCCCCGCGGGGCGCGTCGTCAGCCAGAGTCCGTTGGCGGGCGCGAAAGTGGCGGCGGGCACCGCCGTGGCGCTTGTGATCTCCCTGGGCCCGGAACCCGCCAAGGTGCAGGTGCCCAGTCTCAACGGGCTGGCCCGCGCGGCGGCGGAAACCGCCATCGTGAACGCCGGACTCGTGGTGGGCGCGGTGTCGGAACAGCATCACGCGACAGTGCCCCTGGGAGGCGTCATCAGCCAGAATCCCGCGGCGGGAACCCTGGTGAACCCTGGTTCCTCCGTGGCGCTCGTGGTCTCCCTCGGCCCGCCCACCGGCAACGTGGCCGTGCCCGCCCTGACCGGCATGACCCGGACGGCGGCGGAGACCTCCATTGTCAACGCCGGGCTGGCCGTGGGCGCGGTGACCGAGCAAAACCATGCCACCGTCCCCGCGGGACGGATCATCAGCCAGAACCCGGCGGCGGGAACCTCCGTCGCCCCCGGCTCCTCCGTGGCGCTGGTCGCCTCCCTCGGCCCGGCGCCCGCCAATGCGACGGTGCCCACCCTGGCAGGTATGACCCGCGCGGCGGCGGAAGCCGCCATTGTGAACGCCGGGCTCGTGGTGGGCACGGTGACCGAGCAGCGCCATGCCACCATTCCCGCGGGCAGTGTCATCAGCCAGAATCCCGCGGCGGGAACCTCCGTGGCACGCGGCTCCTCCGTGGCCATGGTGGTGTCCCTCGGACCGGTGAGCGTGCCCGACATCGGCAACACCACCCGAGAGGCCGCCGAGGCGGCGATAGCGGCGGCGGGCCTGACACTGGGCGGCGTCACCGAGGCCTACAGCGACACCGTTCCGGCGGGCTGGGTCATCAGCCAGAACCCGGCGGCCGGCGCGGGCGTCGCACCCGGCTCGGCGGTTGCCCTGGTCGTGTCCAAAGGACCGCAGCCTGTGACCGTGCCCGACCTTTCGGGCATGACCCGGGAAGACGCCGAAGCGGCCCTGACCGCCGCGGGACTTGCCGTGGGAACCATCACCGAAGCCTTCAGCGAGGAGGTCGGGGCCGGATTCATTCTCACCCAGGATCCCGTCGGCGGCGCTTCCGTCGCGCCGGGAACCGCGGTAAGCCTCACCGTGTCCCTCGGACCGGAGGACACCGGCTGCGGGTGCGGCTGCAAGAAGAGCGACTTCAGCCCGGAGGGCCTGAAGAAACACCTGGGTGACCTCTTCCTTGCGGGGCTGGCCTTGGGCATGCTCGCGGCGGTGAGCCAGCGGCGCGGCGGCATGTAGCCTGAAAAATGGAAAAGGCCGCCGGGACCGATGGTTCCGGCGGCCTTGTTTTTTCTGCTGGTGTCAGTTTGCCGGGGGTGCCGGGGCGCTTTCAGCGGGTGCGACCGGCGGCGGCGCGACCACGGGCTCTGAAACCGTGGTCGGCGGGGTGTACCCCTGCACCAGCGGCTCCTCGGGCGCGTCCCTGCGCAACTGGTCAAACCCCTCAACCAGGTGCACCTTGTGGTCCTTGCCGATGTTCTGCTGGGTGATGGCCTCGTCCTTGACCGCCTCGTTCCATTTGGCGTCCTTGATGGTGTAGAAGAACATCTGCTTGGGTCCCTCGTGCAGTTCAAGGCGTCCGCCGATCAGCACGGGCTCGTTGACCATGTCCGCGGGTTTCTGCAGCCGCACCCGGACGATGTCGCGCATGGGCGGGGCGTCGCAGAAGTAGCAGGACATGGGCACGGGCAGCAGCATGAACTCGGTCACGTTCTTGAACTGGTCAATGGGGCTCATGAAGCCGCACAGGTTGACCAGCCGGCCGTTTTTCTCCTTGAGCGATTCGGGAAAGTTGGCGCCCGTGGCGCGGCGGCCAGTCACCTCGTGGAGCTCCTTCCAGTCGACAAGCGCCACGCCCTGCTCCCGGTGCTTCGCCTCAAAGGCGGCCCGCAGGCGCTCATAATGGCCGCGCAGGCCCTCCCTGCGCAGGTACATGTTCACCAGCACAATCGAGGCCACCACCACCACCACCCCCGCGAGGGTGAACAAATCGCGTTTTGCCCGTTTTCTCATGTCGGTAAAACCCTTTGACTGCCCGTCACAATTCCGCCAGGTCCCGCGCCACGTCGGTGCGGTAGGCCTGCCACGCGGGCAGCATGCCCGCCAGCAGGCCCATCAGCACCACCGCGGAATAGGCCGTCACCAAATCGGCGCTGAAACTGACCGCCGATATCTGGAACCCGAGCCGCGTGGTCAGGTACACGCCCAACGCCCAGCAAACCAGCGAACCCACCGCCCAGCCCACGGCCAGGCCCAGCAGGGTCACCCAGAGCGCCTCGATGAGCACCGCGCCGAAAATCTCGCCCCGCGTCGCGCCCAGCGCGCGCATCACCGCCAAATCGCGGCGGCGCTGCAGGATGGACATGTACAGCCCGATCAGGATGGACATGGACGAGATGACCACCACTAGGTAGCCGATGGCCAGCAGCACCGTCTTCGCCGTGCCCAGAAGCTGCTCGTAGAGCTTCTGCACCTCGTTCACCGGCACCGCCGCCATGACATTAAAGTTTTTGTTGATGTTGTCCTTGTACTCAAAACGAAGCGCGGGCGACGCAAGTTTGACAAGCGCCGCCGTGATTTCCTCGTGCGCATGGCCGTGCTCATGCTCATGCTCATGGTCGTGCCCCTCCTCCGCCTCCTCCCCGCCATGGCTGTGGGCGTCCCACACGGACTCGATGTCGCAAAAGATTGCCCGGTCGTTGGGCGTGCCCGAAAGGGCCATGATGCCCACCACCGTGTAGGGTTTGTCCGCATGGTCGTCGTCCGCGCCGGGGGCGGCGACAAAACCGTGGGTGCCGGTGAAGGTGTCGCCCACCTTCAGCCGGGAATCCCTCGCCGCCGCCGCACCGAGCACCGCCTCGAAGGGTTTCTCGAAATACCGCCCCTCCGCCAGCGCGTAGGGCGTCCGTTCGCCCCAGGTGAAGTCCATCAGGCCGCGCTCCGTGCCGACTATCCGGTAGCCCTTGTAGGTGTCGCCCATGGCGACGGGGAAGGCCGCCGTCACATCCTCCATCGCCCGGATTTCCTCAAACTCATGGGCGTCCATGTTGCCCGTGGGCATGTCAAGGAAGTACACCGTGCTCAGCACAAGCTGCAGCGGGTTGCCCTTCGCGCCGATGACCAGGTCAAAGGCCTGGCCCTCCTCCTCGAAGCGGCGCTGCGTCTCCTCGCGCAGGGTGAGCACCGTGGAAATGAGGCCCGCGCCCAGCGCCACGGAGATGATGGTCATCACCGTGGTGAGTTTCCGGTTCCAAAGATAGCTCCATGCGATGCGCCAAAGGCTCATGACACCGTCTCCCTCACCAGCCCGGTGCAGTCAAAAATGACGGGAAGCCGCTCGGCGATGCCCCGGTCGTGGGTCACCAGCAGCAGGGTGACCCCCTCCTGCTCGCAAAGCTCCAGCAGCAGGTTCATCACCGAATCCGCCGTCTTCGGGTCCAGGCTGCCCGTGGGCTCGTCGGCCACAATCAGCTTGGGACGGTTCACCAGCGCACGCGCGATGGCCACCCGCTGGCGCTCGCCCACGCTCAGCGTGGCGGGCCTGCTGTGCATCCGGTGCTCCAGGCGCACCCGCGCAAGCATGGCGGCGGCCCGCTCCTTCCACTCCTTTTCGGGCACCACGTCGGCGAAGCGCATGCCCAGCAGCACATTCTGCATCGCCGTGAAGGGCGCCAGCAGGTTGAAAGTCTGGAAGATGAACCCGTAACGCTCCCCGCGAAACTCGTCCAGGCGGCTCTCGGAAATATCCTGAATTTCCGTGCCATCCACCCGCACCACCCCCGCATGGGGGCGCAACAGGCCGGAAACCAGGTTCAGCATGGTGGATTTGCCGCAGCCGCTGGGTCCCCACAGGGCCACGCGCGCCCCCGCTTCGGCGTGGAAACGGTCACACCAGAAATCCACACCGGGGCCCAGGGTCCGCCTAACTTTGTCCAGCACAACCATGCACATGCCTCCACGGAGCGGCAACACCCGCCCAAATGGAAATGGTAACACATTCCCGCCGTATCACGCCCCTAAACGAGGCCAATTCTCCCAGAATTTGAAATTAAGTATACCTTATTGATAATTTATTATCAATTTGTCAATAAGAGGCAAGAGTGGGTGAAAATTTGCATGTCGGTGTATTATAATGTTGATTAGGAGCGTAGACGATAATGAGAAAATTTGATTCTTTAACCATAGAGGGTTTCAGGGCATTTCGAGAATTAAAACTCGAAAATCTTGGGCGAGTGAACCTGATAACCGGACGAAACAATACGGGAAAATCCTCTGTATTAGAAGCGTTACGGATCTTGGCATCGGGAGCGTCGCCATACGTTTTAGGAAGCATCCTTCATTTTCGTGAAGAAAATTTGGGGGACGGTGACGAACGTCCACGACTGGTGGATTCAGAGAGCATTTTTTTATGGTCAAGCCTCTTTAACGGTTTCCCAAAACTTTCATCAGATCTAAAACCCCTCGTAATTACCGCAAAAGCTGGTAAGCAAGCTTTCAAGGTTACTATTAGAGCGTTTCTGCGCGATGTTGAGAAAACCTTGGGTAGCCGAAGAATTTCGAGTGCTCAACAGGACATATTTTATACTGACGAAAATTCTCCCCTTCAGCTTCTGGTCGAGGCGAATGGAATACCTAGTATCCTGTCAGATGACTACATACGTCGTTATCCCTATAGGAACAGGTTGCTTTCGCATGGACCTATAGAAAGGCCAAATATCCCGTGTACATTCGTGAGCGCATACGGAGGTGAGCGAACCGCGACTCTTGGACCTCTTTGGGATGAAGTCGCTTTATCGGACTACGAAGATGACGTGGTCAGCACTTTGCGTATTGTGGATCCGAATATTTTGGCGGTTTCTATGGTTGGCGGAGAAGGGCGACGAGACACACGCACTGCAATAGTACGTTCTAAAATATTACCTAGACCTGTACCATTGCGATCATTTGGAGATGGAATGAATCGTTTGTTTGGAATCGTCCTTTCTCTTGTCAATTCAAAAGGCGGGCTTTTACTCATTGATGAATTTGAAAATGGTATGCATCATACCATTCAAGTTAACGCATGGAATGCGATTTTTCAACTTGCTACCAAGTTAAAAATACAAGTGGTAGCGACATCCCACAGCTGGGATGCAATAGAAGCCTTTCAAAAAGCCGCAAGTATAAGTGAAGAGGATGGCGTTCTGATTCGCTTATCGCGTAATGGAGAAGATGTAGTCCCAACCGTGTTTCGTGAAAAAGAGTTGGCCATCGTGACCCGTGACAAAATAGAGGTCCGCTAATATGGTGGGCAAGAAAGTTCTGCTCGTTGAGGGTCCTGACGATGAGCATGTCGTTAAGCATATTTGTAATGTGCGGGGTATCACAAGACTTGATGAAATAATAGCTTCAGGTGGGATCGATAAGCTCCTCGAAAGTTTTCCGGTGCGTCTGAAAGCGAGCGGTGTAGAATCTATTGGAGTAATTGTTGATGCAGATATTAGTATGAATAATCGATGGCGGTCACTTAAAGAACATCTCAAAAAAGCTGGATATAATAATGTTCCAATGAACCCGAATTCGTCAGGTACGATACTATCTCCTCCAAGCAATTCGATCTTACCACGGGCGGGTATCTGGTTGATGCCAGATAACAAAAACAAAGGAATTCTGGAAGATTTCTTGCATTTTCTAATTCCCTCCGATTCTTCTTTGCTTCAGCATGCAAAAAATAGCATTAAAGGAATTCCGAAATCTGAACTCCGATTCAAAAAAAAGGAAAATTCCAAAGCCCTAATTCACACTTGGTTAGCATGGCAAGAAGAGCCAGGAAAACCATTAGGAATATCAATTACGGCTAAATATCTGAGCCATGATGTTCCTGAAGTAGATACTTTTGTAAATTGGATTAAACAATTATTTTTTCGTAGTTGATCTTTTTACGACAAGTCTATGACACATTACGCCGTTGTGTAATACTTGTATAAAACGAATAAAATTTGTTTCTCTACTCAATACGTGAAATTAGTTTCTGTTGTTCAACCGCCCGCCTTGCGGGCCTTGATAATCAGTTCGGCGCAGCAGATCGCGTCCTCGTCCAGAATCTCCCCGCCCCGCTCGCGCACGGCGCGGAGCAGCTGCTCGCGGGTGTAGGGGTTCACATGCTCGTGGGCGTAGGCGCCGGGGGCCACCTTTCCGTAAACCCACTCAATGAGGGGCCA